>JBCDEF010000210.1:0-4749 GCA_039179915.1 Planctomycetota bacterium
GCCGGTGAGCAGGTTGTACGCCTTGGCGACGCGTTCCCAGCGGTTGTCGCGGTCCATGGCCCAGTAGCGGCCGACGACGGAGGCGACGCGGCCGACACCGATCTGGTTGCAGGTGGTTTCGACCTGGGCGATGAAGCCGGTGCCGGTGAAGGGTCCGGTGTCTCGGCCGTCGGTGAAAAGGTGGACATAGATGCGGGTGTGCTTGAGAGCTTTGGCGAGGCGGAGGACGGCGTAGAGGTGGTCGAGCTGGCCGTGGACGCCGGCGTCCGAGGCGATGCCCATCAGGTGCAGGGCGTTGCCCGAATCGCGTGCGGCGGTGATGGCATCGGCGATGGCTGGGATGTCGCCGAGGCGGTCTTCGCGGCAGGCCTTGGTGATGCGGACGGCGTCCTGGTCGACGATTCGGCCAGCGCCGATGTTCTGGTGGCCGACCTCGGAGTTGCCCATCGTGCCATCGGTCAGGCCGACGTCTTCGCTGCTGGTGGCGATGAGCGTGGTTGGCCAGTCGGCTTCGATCGTGTCGGCGATGGGTGTCTCGGCCAGCTTGACTGCGTTGAAGGCGTTGTGCTCCGGGTTGGGGTTGTGGCCCCAGCCGTCGCGGATGATCAGCACGAGAGGGGTGTTGGTCGGCTTGGTGTCGCTCATGGTCGACTGTAGCGGCGGGCGAGGAGAGATCGGTCGCTGAGCAGAGTGCTGGTTTTGGGAAATCGGGCCGTCAGAACCGGGTTTGGGGGCTCGGAAAGGGGTTGACAGGACATGGGCGCTTTTGTATGTTAGTGCTAACGACTATTTGACCGATCCGCCGGGTCAGCTTTCCCGGTGCAGCAGCAGGAGACGGCCGATGAGCAAGATCGCACAGATGACGGCACAACGAGCGACGGCGGGGCGGCGTGCGGCGATGGGCCTGGCCTGCGGCGGGCTGCTTCTGGCGGGCGTTTCGACCGGCGGGGGGTGCGCGTATCACGGATACGGGTATCACGGCGGTGGGTACTCGTACTCGGGCCACTACGGGTACCACGGCAAGCGGTACCACCGACACCGGGGCGGCGGGGACGCGATCGTGGGAGCGGCGTTGGTCGGCGCGGGGCTGTTCGTGCTGGCGACCGAGGGGTGCCGGTACTAGATGCTGTCGCTTGCCGTTAGCTGAGGATTTCAAGGACCTTGTCGAGGCTCATGGCTTCGGGGATGTCTCGTTTTTCGACCCAGCGGATGCGGCCGACGCCGTCGTCTGATTGGTTGATGACAACGGTGCCTCGTCCGGCGATGTTGAGGTCGGGCCAGTAGAAGCCGTAGGCCTTGCAGACGTCTCGGTGCATGTCTGCCAGAAGCGGCTGCTTGAGGCCGAGGGCGTCGGCCCAGGCCTCGTGGACGAAGAAGCTGTCGCACGAGACGCCGACGATCTGGGCGCCGGTGTCTGCCCATTTGTCCATCTCGTCGGTGACGCACTTCATCTCCGTGGAGCAGACGGGGCTGAAGTCCATGGGGTAGAAGCTGAGAACAACGTGTCCTTTTTTGACGGCGTCGGCGAGGGTCCAGTTTTCTTTGGTCTGGGTTGTGAGCGTGAAGTTGGGCGCGGTTTCGCCGACGGCGATGGGCAGGGTGGGGTCCTGGCGGGGTTCGGGGCGGATGGGCTGGTCTGCCATGTGGCTCTTCCTCGATCGGTGTGCGGGCTTTGTGTATCGTACGGCTCGGCCGGGGGACGGAGTCCGGGCCGGGAGGCACAGCGCATGTCGACGGATTCGATTGGGGTGAGCGGCGGTCGGCGGTCCGCGGCGGGCGAGGACCGGTCGGGGCTGATCGAGCGGTACGAGGCGGTCAGGGCCCGGGTGGCGGCTGCGGCTGCGAAGTCGGGGCGAGATGCGTCCCGCGTGGTGCTGATCGCGGTGACGAAGTACGCGGAGCTGGACGACATCCGCGAGCTGGCGGCGCACGGGCACCGGGACTTCGGCGAGAACCGGGTGCAGCAGCTGACACAGCGGGCGGCGATGGTGGACGAGTGGGTCCGCCGACGGCAAACGATCGAGTCGCTGGTGGCGGACGCGCCCGAGGTTCCGCGGTGGCACATGATCGGGCACCTGCAGCGGAACAAGGCCAAGCAGGTGGCCGAGGCTGTGCGGCTGATCCACTCGGTAGACTCACTGCGTCTTGCCGAGGAACTGCAGGCGGTGGGGCTGAAGCGCGAGCGGGTGATCGACGTGCTGATCCAGGTGAACGTGTCGCAGGAGGAGAGTAAGTTCGGCTGCCCGGTGCCGGCGGCCGAGGCTCTTGCGGACAGCATCGAGTCGATGGCGTACCTGCGGTGCCGGGGGCTGATGACGATGGCGCCGCACAGCGATGAGCCTGAGGATGCGCGGCCGCACTTCTCGCGTCTGCGGGATCTTCACGAGGACATGGCCAAACAGGGGTACGCGGAGGGTGCGTTCAACATCCTGAGCATGGGGATGTCGGGCGACTTCGAGGTGGCGATCGAGGAAGGCGCGAACCTGGTTCGGGTGGGCTCGTCGATCTTCGGCGCGAAGCCGGAGCCGACGGCGTAGGCGGGGCCGGCGGCCGGCCGGCTCAGGTCAGCTGCATGCGTCGGTTCAGCGCGCCGCCCGGCCGCCGCGTCTGGTTCATGTGGCGTTGCAAGTATTCGCCGGGGCACTCGGTGGCGCTGAGTTCCTGGTGGGTGTGGATGTTGTTGAGCCGCACGCGGTGGAGGCGGGCGAGTTCGGCGAGTGTGGCGTCGAGCGAGTTTTTCGCTTGGGGCGTTGGCTGCTGCAGGTTGAAGTGGCCCAGGACGAGAACGCCGGCGTTGCGCGGGTTGTTCGGGCCGGCGTGGGCGCCCTGGAGGCGGATGGGTCGGCCTTCCCAGACGCGTCCATGGGGATCGATGATGTAGTGGTAGCCGATGTCGGCCCAGCCGCGTCCTTCGACGTGGCTGTTGCGGATGAACTCGATGCGGTCGGCGGCCTGGTCTTTGGACCGGATGGTGACCGGGTCGATGCCGTCGTGGTGGACGGTGATCCGTTCAACCCGGACCATGGGGTTTGTTTGCGAGACGATGGGCTGCGCGGCGGTCCAGGTGTTTCGCGGCTCGACGCGGATCTCGGTCGCGGCGGGGCGGGGCCTGGGCCTGCGGGTGGGGCGCTGGGCGGTGCGCGGCGCATCGTGGGGCCAGACGGGGCCCGGTAACTCGTTGTTGGCGCTGGTCGCGTTTCGCGTCATGCAGCCGGCGACGAGCGACGCGGCGGAGCCGAGCCCGGCGGCGAGGATGGTCCGACGTGTGGTGGATTCTGGCACGAAATCTCCATCGGCTGCATGAGGGTGCTGCGTTGAACGGTACGCTTTCGGTGCCGCGTGGGCGATTCCTGCCTGCTTGCGGCGTGTTCGCTTGTGGGGATTTGCCCGTGGGCGGTGCCCGTGCCGATGCTGATGGGGTGTGCGTCCGTTCCTGGGCGTGCGGTCTGATCGCGTGGTGGGGCGTGGTGTTCGGCGTGTAGGAGGGCTGTGGGCGATCGGCGTGGCCAGCGTGGTTGTGTATGGGCCCGTGGCGTGCGTGCGGCAGTGGGCTGGGGGGCGGTGTGCGCGGTCGGGCTGGGCTGCGGCGGGGCGTTTGGGGAACGGCCGGATCGGGCGAACGGGCTCGGCACGGCGTTGGGCTCATACTCGGGCTCAGGATCGGGTTCCGGATCGGGTTCCGGACCGGGTTTCGGATCTGGCTTGGGATCTGGCTTGGGATCTGGCTTGGGATCTGGCTTGGGATGGAGCGAAGGGCTGCTCGCATCGGTCGCTGGCGGGCTCGTGGGGCCGCCGGCTGCGACCGGGAGCGAGGGGCTGGTTCTTGCTCCGGGCTTGGGTTCGGGCTTGGATTCGGGCTTGCTGCAGCCCGCGGATGGCCCCGAGCCGGACGGTGAGCCGAAGTCTGGGGTCGGGCCGGACGAGCCGCCGGAGCCGAGCCTGCTTCGGACGATCTTCACCGGGTGGAACGGCGAGCTGCGGTTCGGGCTCGAGGTCAGCAGCGGGAACAACGACCGGACCCGTTTCCGCGGCGGGATCGACATCAACAAGAAGTACGACGGGCACAAGACGCGGATCCGCACGGAGTACGTGATCGCGCGGAACAACAACGGGGAATCGGAGAACCGGCTGACTTCCAGCGTGATCCAGGACTGGAACACGGGCTCGTCGAAATTCTCCTCGGTCTTCGTGCGGTTCGACGGCGACGCGGACGAGTTCCAGGATTACGACTACCGGGCGAACGTATCCGCGGGGGCCCGCTACACGCTGATCAAGGACGACCGGACGAACTTGTTCTTCCGTGTCGGCGGGAGTGTCCGGCGCGAGTTCGGCGGGCCGGACGATGATTTTGTGCCCGAGGGGGCGTTGTTCGTGAACTTCGATCGGAAGCTGTCGGACACGCAGCGGATCGAGGTGACTCTGGATTATCTGCCGGAGATCGAGCAGATCAGTCGATACCGGCTGCGGTTGCGGGCGAACTGGGACATCGACATCGATCCGGAGGCCGGGCTCGGTCTTCGGCTTCGGGTCGACAACCAGTACGACGCGCGGCCCAGCAGGCGGCCGGAGCGGAACGCCTTCGATCTGGTGGCTCTGCTGATCTGGAATTTCTGATCCGCCTCTTGTGGGCGGCCGGACGGATCACGAGGAGATGCATCGGATGCGGAAGCGATTCAGGATGGTGGTGCTTGCTTCGGCGGCGCAGGCGGCGCTGGCCGGCTGGGCGTGGTCGCAGGACGGGGAGGTCGC
>JBCDEF010000211.1:0-4737 GCA_039179915.1 Planctomycetota bacterium
AAGGCGGCCCAGCCGGGGCAGTCGGGCATCCTGCACGGGTACGCGCTGTCGATGGCGGGGGGCGTGGCCATGATCCTGTTCGTCGTGATGCTGGTGACGCTCTGATGCTTCTTCTCTTGCTCATCATCGTGCCGCTGATCTGCGCCGGGCTGATCGCGTTCAACCCGCGGGAGCAGGCGAAGTACATCGCGACGGGCGCGACGCTCGTGTGCGTGGCGCTCGGGGCGGCGGCGCTGCTGCAGTTCGACTTCGCGCGGACCGCGACGGGCCAACTCCCGGTGAACGTGTCCTGGGTGCCGGCGTTCGGCCTGGAACTCTCGCTCGCGGTCGATTCCGTGTCGCTGCTGCTGATCCTGCTGACGGTGCTGCTCGGGCCGATCTGCGTGATCGGGTCGTTCACGGCTGTGAAGCACGACACCAAGACGTACTACGCCTGGCTGCTGATCCTGCAGGCGGCGATGGTCGGCGTGTTCGCCTCGCGCGACCTGGTCCTCTTCTACATCTGCTTCGAGTTCACGCTGATCCCGATGTACGTCCTGATCAGCCTCTTCGGCTCGTCGAACCGCAAGAAGGCCGCGACCAAGTTCTTCCTGTACACGTTCACCGGTTCGGTGATCGCGCTGGCCGGCTTTGTGTATGTCGTCTGGCACCACCAGCAGCTCTTCGGCTCGTGGACACTGAGCATGCCGCAGCTGGCCGAGAGCGCCCGCCTGATGACACCGGGCCAGCAGGGCTGGGTCTTGCTCGCGCTGCTGGCGGGCTTCGCGGTCAAGGTCCCGCTGTTCCCGGTGCACACCTGGCTGCCGCTGGCGCACACCGAGGCGCCCACGGCCGGCTCGGTGATCCTCGCCGGCGTGCTGCTGAAGCTCGGGACCTACGGCATCTACAAGTTCGTCCTGCCCTACGCGCCAGAGGCGGTCATCGAGTACGCGCCGCTGATCGGCGTCTTGTCGGTCATCGGCATCGTCTACGCCGGCCTGATCTGCTGGGTGCAGACCGACGTCAAGAAGCTGGTCGCGTACTCGTCGGTCAGCCACCTGGGCTTCTGCGTGCTCGGGCTGTTCGCGGTCAACGCGGTGGGCGTGACCGGCAGCGTGCTCTACATGATCAGCCACGGGCTCTCGACCGGGGCGCTCTTCCTGATGATCGGGATGATGTATGAGCGGTACCACACACGGTCGATGAAAGAGGTCGGCGGGCTCGGCTCGAAGATGCCGGTCTGGTCGAGCTTCATGGTCTTCTTTGTGATGGCGTCGGTCGGCCTGCCGGGTTTGAACGGGTTTGTCAGCGAGATCATGACGCTGATGGGCGCGTTCCAGGCGCACACGTGGACCGGCGAGGGAGGCGTCGCCCCCGGCGGCACGGCGGGCAACCTGGGGCCGTGGATCGCGTTCTTTGCGGGCACGGGCATGATCGTCGCCGCGATGTATTTGCTGATCATGACGGGCAAGATGGTGTGGGGCCCGGAGCGCGAGCCCGACGGGCACCACGCGCACGAAGAATTGCCGACCGACCTGAACGCCCGGGAGATCGGGCTGCTGACCCCGCTGGCGGCGGGGTGCCTGATCTTCGGGCTGTACCCGAAGCCGCTGATCAGCGCGGTCGAGGCGCCTGTGAACGAAGTCGTCGCGCTGTACGACGGGATCGTGCCGGCGCCGATCACAGAGCCCTTCGCGGCGTTTGAACCGGCTGGGTACGAGCAAGCCCACGGTTCTGAAAACCGTGGGCCTGAAGCTTACAACGAACCAGTTGACGAGGAAGCCCACTAAATCATGGCCGAGAAGCTCGCGACACTCTGGCCCGAGATCACGCTGTTCATCGCGACGTGCGTCGTGATGGTGGTGGGGCTGTCGCCGAGCGCGGCCGTCCGCCGGCTCTGCCCGCTGCTGTCGGGCTTGGCGCTCGCCGCGGCCGGCATCCTCGCGCTCGGGACGGCCACGGACAGCACCTCCGGCCTGATGCCGGGGCTGATGCCTTATGTCAAAGCCGTCATCGCGTTCGTCGGCGTGCTGCTGACGATGCTGCTCGCCGGCGTGGTCGACCGGTTCGAGGAGGCGGACATCGCCGAGGGCCGCCGGGCGTTCGACCCGCTGCGGGTGACGCAGGGCGAATTCTTCGCGTTCTTCTTGTTCTCGATGACGGGGCTGATGCTCTGCGCTTCGTCGTCGAGCCTGATCTGGCTCTTCCTGGCGCTCGAGCTGACGAGCCTGCCGACCTATGTCATGGTCACGATGTCCTCGCCGCGTGCCCGGGCCAAGGAGGCGGGGGTCAAATACTTCTTCCTCGGCGCGCTCGGCGCGGCGGTGTTCCTCTATGGCTTCGCGCTGATCTACGGCGGCACGGGCAGCGTGCACTTCACCGAGATCCGAGACGCCGTCGCGGCGCAGTCGGCAGCGGGCGGGATCAACCCGATCGCCATGGCCGGCTTCGTGATCGCGATCCTGGGGCTGGCGTTCAAGATCGCGGCGGTGCCGATGCACTTCTACGCGGCGGACGTGTACCAGGGGGCGGCGGCGCCGGTGACAGCGATGCTCGCCTTCGTCCCCAAGACCGCGGGCTTCATCGCGCTGATCATGGTCGTTGCCGCCGTCGGCTGGAACTTCGGACCCGATGTCAGCGCCGGCGGCGGGCATCTGCCCGAGCTCGTGCGGATCACGCTCTGGATCATCGCGGCTCTGACGATGTTCGTCGGCAACGTGCTCGCGATCCTGCAGACCTCGATCAAGCGGATGCTGGCGTATTCATCGGTCGCGCACTCGGGCTACATGCTCGTCGGCGTGATCGCCGGGCCGGGCGCCGCGTTTACCGACAGCGGCATCGCGGCGGTGCTGTTCTACCTGCTGGCCTACGGCATTATGAACACGGGCGCGTTCGCCGTCGTCAGCGCGATCGAGAACAAGCACGCCACCCGCACCGACACGGGCGAGCTGGTGCACGACGAGGCCGACGACCTCGAGGCCTACCGCGGGCTCTGCAAGACCAGCCCGGTGCTGGGCTGGAGCATGGTGATCTGCGCCCTGAGCCTGCTGGGCTTCCCGCTGACGCTCGGGTTCTTCGGCAAGCTCCCGCTGTTTACCGCGGGCATCTCGGCGGGGGAGATCCCGCTGGTGATCATCCTCGGGATCAACTCGGCGATCGCGGCGTTCTACTACCTGCGTCTGGTCGCGCTGCCGATGTTCGAGGCCCCGGGCGACGAGGCGGAGGATCTGGTCGAGTCGCCAGCTCCCTCGCGTCGGATTGCCGGTGTGATCGCGGCCGGCGGCGTGCTGGTGCTGACCGTGCTGGCCGGGCCGCTGATGGACGCCGCCTTCGACGCGTCGAGCCCCTCGGCCCCTCGGCCGCTCGAAGCGGCCGAGCCCGACGCGGCCGCCGAACCCGCGGTCGCGTCGCTCAACGCCGACGGCTGACCGACCCGCGTTGCGCAGACTCCCCTTGTCAGAGTGCTGCTTGAATCGGTGGCGGCTGCTCAGTCCCATTCGTCGTCATAGTCGTCGTCGCGCGACCGCCTGGGCCGTCGTCGCCGGCGGTCGCGGCCGTCGTCCCAGTCTTCGCCGTCGTCGCGGCGCGGCTTCGAGCCGCGTTCCTTGAGGCCGACGGTCTGGATCAGCAGGCCGGTGAGCGAGACGACAAACCAGATCGCGGTCCACTGGACGGCGGAGCGTTCGAGCATCGCCTTGCCCGGCAGGTCGAGGGCCTGGGTCAGCAAATACGCGCCCGGGAGCCAGAGCCCCGCGCCGGCGAAGGCGGTGACCAGCGCCGTCGATCGCTTCGGGAAGAAGACGCTCAGGCCCAGGCCGATCAGCAGGCCGAGGAAGGCCGCGCCGGCGAGCAGCGTGCGGTCGCGGACGCTCAGCGGGTCCCAGACATCGGCCTTGAGCCCGATGAACAGGTCGCGGGCAAACGAGCCGGGGTCGGCGGCCGCGTCGCGGGCCTCGTCGAAGCCGAACTCGCCGAGTCCGGTGATGCCGGGCGTTGCACCGGTGCCGTCCGGCGGCGGCATCAGTGGCTCGGCGGCGACCTCGCCCGGCGGGTCGGCGTCGGCTGTCTGGAGCGAGGCAGGCGGGGCCGGGTTCATCTGGATGATGACGGCCGCGGCGAGCACGCCCAGCCCGGCCATCACGCCCGAGGTCAGCACGCCGATGGCCAACCGAAAAATCAGCACGGCGGCCAGTGCCCCGATCGCGCCGCCGCCGGCCGCGCCGACCAGGTCGCCCCGGAGGCCGAAGGGTTCCTCGAACCCGAGCGACGGGACGGCGGCGTGGCCCAGGATCCCGCCGAGCAGCGCGCCGATGACGGCGAAGGCGGGCTTGAGCACCCGCCGCCCGCTGGCCCAGAGCATCACGCCGACGATGATGGCAATGATCAGCCCGGATTGGGCCCAGAGCGGGTGGTCGCGGAGTGCCTCGATGAGCTGGTGCGCGTGGTCGATGTGCTGGCCGTTCATCGGGGCTTCCTGATCGCTGGGAGATGCGGGACTGTATCGCGCACGAACCGCCGCCTGGTCGCGGATCTGATTGGGTTTTGGGCGATCGGTCTGTCATGCCGCTGGCACGGGCGGCCCGGGCGGCCGATAGAGTCGGTCCCGCACGGCTTCTTTGCTTCCCTGCCGAGCTGTTTTCCAGCCGAGTTTTCCCGCCGAGCATCCCAGGAACCCGCCGATGGCCCGCAAGCCCAGTCGCAAGCCCAGCCGCACGACCAAAAACCCG
Source organism: Planctomycetota bacterium (assembly GCA_039179915.1). Lineage (GTDB taxonomy): Bacteria > Planctomycetota > Phycisphaerae > Phycisphaerales > UBA1924 > JANQQZ01. The sequence continues at coordinate 4,707 of JBCDEF010000211.1, forward strand.
CCGGCCGCGGAGCCTGGTGCATCCTCAGGCG
>JBCDEF010000212.1:0-4721 GCA_039179915.1 Planctomycetota bacterium
ATCGTCTTGATCATCCGCCAATTCCTTCGCTCACGCCGCGGGCCCTCGCCCGCGAGCGTCGCCGGCCGGGGCTAGAGGCCCTCGACCTCCGGGTCGAACACGTCGGTGCCGAGGTACACGTCTTGCAGGTCCACGCGGATGCGCTTCTCGAGCGCCTCATCCACGACATACAGCCTGAGGTCTTCGATGGCCTGCGCGATCGCATCCAGACGCAGGCGGGTTTCCACGATCTCGGGCGCAGCGCGGTAGGCCTCGAGCCGGCCGCGGTAGGCCGACGCCGCGGCGTGCGCGTTGTTGAGCGTCCGCCAACGTTCGCCCTGGGCCAGCAGGATCTCGTCGGCCGCGGCCCCGCCGGAGCGTTCGAACAGGTCGCGGATCTCGACCTCGACGCGGCGTCGTTCGTCCTCGTTGCCCGCCCCGAGCCCGAGCGCGTCGTAGCGATCGAGGGCCTCGGTAACCAGCTCGGCGTTGGACGATGAGCCGATGGAGGCTGCCAGCGTGGTCAGCCGGTGCTGGTCGGCCAGGGCCCGGCCGCGGGCGGCCTTCTGGGTGGCCTCGAAGACCTGCTCGAACGCAGCGGCGGCTTCTCGCGGCGGCCGTGCGTCTTCGAAACCGACGAACAGCACATCCACGCCCGCCCCCAGCGGCTCGCCCGAAGGCTGCGGGTTCAGCTCGGCGTAGGCCCGCTCGATCCGGCTCTGCAGCGATCGGCGGATGGCCTCGCGGCCGGGGCCGATGACCTCGTTGATCGGCCGGCTGCCCAACTCGCGGACGAGCTCACGCTGCGCAACCGAACGGAGAATGCTGTCGCGGGCCTCGGCATCGCGGCCGAGCAGAAGGAACGGCTTGACGCCGCCCCGGGCCACGCTGTAGTAAAGAGGCACACGGACCGAGGCGAGCGAGAGGCCCCGCCCGAACTGGGCGTTGGAGCGTGCGGCATCGGTATCGGTCGCGGGCTGAACGAGCACCCAGGTCTCGTCGAGCTCCTCGTCGCCCCAGAGGATCGGGCCGTCGGCGTCGGCGGGCTGGGCGGAGAGCTCGAGCGTGCGGACGCCCGTGGCCGTCTCTTCGACGAACCGCGTCGTGGACGCATCGGTCCCGTCGCCCTCGGTGACCTCGCGGACGTAGTCGGGCACAACAACGCGGCCGAAGGGCCACGGCGGCTTGACGTGCAGGCCCGGCCCGAGCTCGCGGTCGGTCACCTCGCCGTTGACCACGAGCACGCCGCGCTGGTGCGGCTCGACGACGGCCAGCGAGGTCATCAGCCAGGTCGCCGCGCCGCCGATCAGGATCAGCCAGATGAAGCTCTTGCTCAGTAGGCGGTAGAACCAGCTCGAGGTGACCTCGAAGCCGAACTGATAGTTGATCGCATCGCTGATCGACTCGGCGATGCGGTCGGGTGCGGCCGCGAAGCCCAGCAGCCTGGAGTCGAACGCGGGCCGCGGGTAGGTTCCCGGCGCCCGCGGGCGGTAGATATCGAGGACGAAGTTCAGAAAGACCTCGGCGCCGAGCACGATCATGGCGATTGCGAACGCGCTGTCGAGCAGCCGCAGGGGCTCAGCCAGGCCGGCGAGATCGAGGAAGTGGCAGACCGCCAGAGCGAGTCCCAGCAGCGACGCGCCGACCGCGTAGACCGACCCGCCGCGGAGCGCAGACCAGACCTCGGCTCGCGCCATGCCCGACGTGAACCGGGCGAACACGAAGCCGATGACCGCCAGCCCGATGCCGACAGCGATGCCCCAGCCGTGCGAGCCGCCGAACTCCCTCGGCGATGTCTGAGCCGCCGCGTTGGTTTCTTCGACGAAGCCCGATTCGGCGCCGGGCAGCAAAAGGATGCCGAAGACAACCAGCGCGGCGCCGACCAGCACGCTGACAGTTGGCATGGCGAACGCGTAGAGCGTCTGGAGCCGCTTGGCGGCGACCCGCAGTTCGTCGCCCGACTCCTCGAAGACGCTCGACGAGGCGAGATCCTGCTCGGCGAAGTTCTCGGCTTCAATCGCCTCGATCCGCTCGCGGCGGTGCTGGTCGAACAGCACGGCGAGCGAGGTCCAGACCACGACACCGAGCAAGACGAAGACTGACGCGGTGCGCGCTGCGGGGTCGCCGTTGAGGATGCCGTAGACCAGCAGGCCTGCCCCGAGCACTACGTGGCTGATGATCCCGAAGACCGCAACGCTGGTCGCCCGTTGGTATGACAGGTAGTCGGCGCGCATCAGGCGGTCCTCGCTTGCGGTGCGGCCGATCCGGGCTGAGCCCCCGATCGGCACTGATGACTGTCCGGCCCCACGACCGTGTCGGGCCGCCGATGCGTCGGCACGGTCCCGACCGGGACTCCCCGACCGGGACTCTTTGTGGCGTTGGGGCGATTCTCTGCCCCTCGCGCCCCCGGTTCCACTGCGGCGTTGCTTCGAGCAGGAAGACCCGCAACTCGGGACCGCCGCAATCCCGACGCGGAAGTGACATATTGCGAGCCCGGCCTCGCCGGGAGACCGGCGCGTTGAGATTTACGCCCTCCGACCCACGAAGTTCTGTGTCGACCCGAACTTTCTGGTCGCGATGCGGGTAGCGTTCGCTCGCCCGGATCGGTCGGGCGCCTTCCCGGGGCCACACCGGACACGCACACCCGGACGGACTGCCCATGCTTCGCCAGATCCTCAGCATCGCCCGGAACACGCTGGTCGAGAGCCTCCGCCAGCCGCTGTTCTTCATCCTGATCATGATCTGCGGGATGCTGCAGGCCTTCAACACGGCCTCGGCCAGCTACAGCATGGGCTATTCAACGACCGCCGAGGTCTCGGGCGACGACAAGCTGCTGCTGGACATCGGGATGGCCACCGTCTTCGTGATCGGGACGCTGCTGGCGGCGTTCCAGGCCACCTCGGTCGTGAGCCGCGAGATCAAGGACAAGACCGTCCTGACCGTGATCGCCAAGCCCGTCGAACGCCCCACTGTGATCGTGGGCAAGTACCTGGGCGTGCTGGGCGCGATCATGTTGGCGGTCGTGGTGATGATCACGTTTTTGCTTTTCGGGCTTCGACACGAGGTGCTCTCCACGGCGGCCGACGAGTACGACCAGCCCGCGCTGGTCTTCGGGCTCGGCGCGGTGAGCATCAGCATCGTCTTCGCGGCCTTCGGGAACTTCTTCTACGGCTGGTCGTTTCCGCAGATCTCGACCGTAGGCCTGGGGCTGCTCGTGCCGACGGGCTACGCGGCAACGCTGCTGTTCAGCAAAGAATGGGAGCTCCAGCCGATCTCGACAGACTTCAAGCCGCAGGTTTTTGTGGCCTGCGTTTCGCTCGCGGCGGCGATCATGGTGCTGACGTCGGTGGCGACCGCGGTCTCGACCCGGCTGGGCCAGGTGATGACCGTGGTGGCCTGCGCGGGCGTCTTTGTGCTGGGTCTGCTTTCGAACCATCTGCTGGGCCGTATCGCGTTCGAGAACGATTTTGTGGCGGTGATCCGGACCGCGGAACCCGACGCGTTCCGGTTCACGGAGTTCGACTCTCGCTCGGCTCGTTACAGCGTCGAACTCGTCACGTTCCCGGAGGTTTCGCTCGAGCCGGGACAGGCGGTCTGGTACGGGCCGGACCCGACTGGGTTCACGATGGCAGTCCCTGAGTACGAACCGCAGACGGAGGCGGACCCGGGCCGACCGACGATCGCGATCGCCGAGGCGGACGGCACCTCGCTGGTGCTGACGCAGGCGGGCGAGAGCCCCGTTCGTGTGCAGCGGCCGCCGGCACCGGGCGATTACATTTTTCTGCAGCCGACGAGCCGGAACGCGGCGGCGATGGCGGCCTGGGCCGTTGTGCCGAATATGCACTACTTTTGGCTGCTGGATGCGGTCACGCAGAACCGCGAGATCCCGCCGGGACATCTGCTGCTGGTGTGCCTGTACTCGGTCGCTCAATCGGCGGTGTTCGTCTGCCTGGCGGTCGTGCTGTTTCAGCGACGCGATGTCGGCTGAGGCTCGGTATACTGTCTGCCGCGCCGCCGACGGCCGGCGATGGAAGCAAAGGGATTCACGATGGCAGCCGAGAAGTCACAGGTAATCAAGATCGTTATTGTCGTGGTGTGCCTTCTCGGTGCAGCGATCGGCCTGTATTTCGCGTTGGCACCAAGCGGGCCGCCGATACCGGAGGTGAACGATGGTCCGGATGTGCCTCGCGGGGAAGCCGAGCTTGAACCCGGCAGCCCCCCTCGCCCGCCGCCATCGGGAGCCTGAGCTTTGGGCGATCCGATCCTGCTTTGAATACGCACACGCTTCGCACACGCCCTCTCCGCACATGGGCGAATGAAGCGGTTTGTCGGGTCTCTAGGATGCCGTCAACCTACTTTGACGGTGAGCGTGCGTAAGCCATATCAGATCACACGTGGATCCCCATCGCGTGGCTGACGTTCTGGTAGATATCGGTCACCCGGGCGGCCGCGCCGTCCCACGTCAGGCCGCGGAGTTCAAGCGGGCCGTGCTGCCGGAGCGTCTGGCTCAGCGGCGGGTGACGCAGGACGGCGATGATCTTGTTGGCCATCTCGTCCGTGTCCCAGAAGTCGACCTTGAGCGCGTGCGTGAGCACCTCGCTGACGCCGGACTGCTTGCTGATGATCACGGGCACGTCGTTGCGCATCGCTTCGAGCGGCGCGATGCCGAACGGCTCTGAGACGCTGGGCATCACGTAGCAATCCGCCATCTGAAAGACCCGGTCGACGTCCTTGCCGCGGAG
>JBCDEF010000213.1:0-4694 GCA_039179915.1 Planctomycetota bacterium
CGGTCAGCCACGGTCGGCCGCGGGTGAGCTCATCGGTGTTCACGGGCCCGCTCGGCGTGAACTCGATCGTCAGATCCCGCGACGACCCGGCCAAGCCGAGCGCCAGCCGAAGCGTGTCGGCCGAGCCGGCAGCGGCCGGAGACTCGTCGAGCACCGCGTACAGCACCCAGCGGCCGAGGTGATCCTTGTAGAGCTGGACCGCCACGCCCGAAGACAGGCTCGGCGGCGAGCCGGAGGGAGATCCTTTCCGCAGCGCCGTCATGGTCCAATCGGCGTGGAAGCGATCGATCCGGAACGCGGGCGGCCGCGCAGGAAGAGCAGCAGACTCGATCGCGACCGGCAGGTCACGCCCGCCGATCGTGGCCATCACACGACGCTGCCCGCTGCTCATGGCCGGCACCGGCGCGGCCAGCGATCGCGCCTCGAGGGGCGGGAGCGTCTCGAGCGTGGGTGCAGAACGTTGCGCCGATGAGGCGACCGACGCGATCACCGGCTGCCAGCCGAGGTTCGCGAACCCGATCGTGGCGATCGGCACCCGCGTGCCCGTTGCCCCGCCTGCGTCGCTCTGCACCCAGGCGACCCCTTCCGGCTGGCGGTCGACCCAGAGCCGGACGCGGCGGGACCGCTCGCGGCCGGGCAGCGTCTGGTCGAGCAGGTCGGAAAGCAGCGCGGCCTCGGGCGCGGCCTCGGTCGGCCACATCGGCATCAGCGCGCCGTTGCCGAAGTCGACGTGTGTCGTCAGCAGCCGACGGACGGACCGATTCAGCTCCGGATCGTCGTCGTACAGCCTGGCGAGGCCGATGAGCCACTTGGCTTCGATCAGCGACGCCACGCGCTCGATCACAGGATCGTCAAAACGCGGTCCGGCGGCGGGCCGCGGCCGCGGGCCCTGGTCCACGCGGTCGATCCGGCCGTCCTGCGAGACCCGCCTCGGGGCGCGGTCGAGCAGCAGCCCGGTCGCGAAGAGCCTTGCTCGCCACCGCCGATCGGGCGTGTCGAGCTCGGGGGTGATCGCTGCGAGCCGTGCGGGGTCGGCCGCGATCGAGGCCGGGTACGGGCTCGACCAGGCCGCGGCATCGACGCGACGAGCGACCTCCGTCGGATCCGGAAGCCAATTGATTTGCACACGCCGGCCGGCGATCCAGATACCCTGGCCGACCGCATCGATGGGCGGATCGCCGACGATCGCCCAGAATCCGCTTCGGCGCAGGTCGTCGGGGACGGGCCCGCCGAATCGGACCGCACGCCACCGGACCGAACCGGGAAGCCACTGGCCGGGCGGTGGTTCGGCGCGGATCCGCTCGATCCGATACAGATCGGCACGCAGCCGCCGCCCATCATCGAGCATCACCTCGCCGAGATCCTCGGGCAGAAAACCGCCGGCGAACTCGATCGGGACGAACAGCGTTTCCCCGAGCACGGCGTCAACTCTTCGACGGACAAACACGCCGAACCGCGGATCCTCGATGCCTACGCCGGCCCCATCGGGGTCGATCCTCGGCGCACGCTCGGCGTCGGTCGCGCAGCCTGCGCAAACCAGAGCGAGCAGCATCACAAAGAGCAGGCGGGGAACGATCAAGCCGCCCCTGCCCCCGACGCCTCGACCGGCAGCGTTTGCAGGATGTTGTCGATGATCTGATCGGGCGTGATGCCGTCGGCGTCGGCCTCGAAGTTGGTCAGGATCCGGTGCCGCAGCGCCGGCTTGGCCACACTCTTGATGTCGCCCGTGCTCACGCTCGGGCGGCCGGCGACCAGCGCCGCGCACTTGGCCGCCAGCACGATCGACTGCGCCGCCCGCGGCGAGGCGCCCACCGAAACGTACTTATTGACCAGCGGTGTCGCGAACTTGCCGCCCGGGTGGGTCGAGAGCACGCAGCGGATGGCGTAGTCCTGCACGTGCTCGGCGATGGCGGCCTCGCGGATCAGGCGGCGGTGCGACAAGATCGCTTCCGCGTCCAGCACCGGCTTGACCTCGGCGGACTCGTTGCGGGTCGTTCGCTCCAGGATCTGAGCCATGTCCGAGCGCGAGGCGTAGCCGACCTCGAGCTTGAAGAAGAACCGATCGAGCTGCGCCTCGGGCAGCGGGTAGGTCCCTTCCTGCTCGATCGGGTTCTGCGTCGCCAGCACGAAGAACGGGCTCGGCAGCCGGTGCGTCTCCCGGCCGACCGTGACGCTGCCCTCCTGCATGGCCTCAAGCATCGCGGCCTGGGTCTTGGGAGTCGCGCGGTTGATCTCGTCGGCCAGGAGCACCTGCGCAAAAATCGGGCCCTGGCGGAAGACGAACTCGCGGTCGACCCGCCCCCCGGGCTGCTCGATCTCGGAGACGACCGTGGTGCCGGTGATGTCCGCGGGCATCAGGTCCGGCGTGAACTGGACGCGGCCGAACTCGAGCCCGACCGCGTCGGCGAGCGTCCGGACCAGCAGCGTCTTGCCGATGCCGGGCACGCCCTCAAGCAGGACGTGCCCGCCCGTGAGCAGGCCCACGAGCACGCCGTCGATCACCGAGGTGTTGCCGACGATGACCTTGCCAATCTGTGCTCGTGTTCTGGCGAAGTCGTTACGCAGGCGCTCAGCGCCGCGTTCGGCCTGCTCCGGTGTCAGTTCACCCTGCTCGATCATGGGCCGGTCTCCAGCGGATACCCAAGCGTAGGTCGCGCCCACGCTGCGCTACGGTCAGGCTTCCGATGCCTCGGGCAGCTGTTCCTGCACCTGGAGCATCTGCCGAGCGGCCTCGGTCGCCTCGACAAACGAGGCGCTGGCCGCGAGGCTGATCAGCGTTGTGCGAGCCGGCGGCGGGGGCTGCTGACCCTCGGCCAGCACGGTCAGCTTGCCCGACTCGGTCAGCACGAACAGCGGGACCGCATCCGGCCCGTGGTCAGCCTGGAACGCATCGATGGTGTACGCGCTGCTCAGCTTGGTCGTGACGATCCCCCCGCCGTTGCTCCAGAGCGCCGCCAGCCGTGCGTAAGTCAGCGGCTCCACACCGAGGCTGCGCCCGCCGAGTTGAATCGGCTCGCCGTTGGTCTCATCGGTGTTGGACTTGGGCGTCAACTGGAACACGCCGACCCGCCCGAAGAGCCGAGAAAAACGCGTGCACGCCAGGGTGTTGACCTGGTCGTTCGGGGTCAGCGCAACGACCCGGCCGATGCCGGCGAGCTCGAGGCTGTCGACCGCTCGGTCGGATAGCACGTTGCCGTGGTGCGCCGGCACGCCCTCCATCCAAGCCGACGCGGTGTTCTGGTAGTTGCTGTCGACGACCAACGCATGGACGCCGAGCTCTTTCAGCTTGACGCCGATCGCCCGGGCCCAGGGCTGGCCGCCGAGGATCATCACGCCCTGTGCGTTCGCGCCCGCGACGCCGAGCAGCTTGGCGGCGGGCGCGGCCAGGAAGCCGTAGACCACCACCGTGCCGACGATCACCGCAAACATCAACGGCACCAGCCGGCCCGCATCGGGGTACTGCTCGGGGTTGGCCGCCAGCAGGTCGAACGCCAAAACGGGCGTGATCGCCGCCGCCACAATCCCGCGCGGCGCGACGCAGGCCAGGAACGTCCGTTCTCGCCAGTTGAGCCTGGATCCGACCGTCGACGCCGCGACCGAGAGCGGCCGGACCACCAGCACCAGCAGGCCGACAAAAACCGCCGACGCCGGCCCGATCTGCCCGATCGTCTCGGCATCGAGCCGCGCCGCGAGCACCACGAACAGCACCGAGATCAGCAGGACCGCCAGATTTTCTTTGAATTCCAGGATGTGCTCGACGTTCGCGGACCGCTGATTCGCCAGATAGATGCCCATGACCGTGGTCGCCAGCAGGCCGGACTCTTTCTGGACCAGATCGCTGACGGTGAACGCGACGACAGCGATGGCGATCGAGACCTGATTGTGCAGCGAATCGGGGATGTAGTACCCGCGGATGCCGAACGCGACGAGCCAGCCGGCGAGGAGCCCCAGCCCGCCGCCGATCACCGCGGTGCTGAGCAGCCCGTGGAGCACATCGAACGCCGCGGCCTGACCGCCGCCGGACTTGACGACCTCGAAGACCAGCACCGCGAGCAACGCCCCGATCGGGTCGATCACGATGCCTTCCCAGCGCAGGATCGGGCCGACGGCCCCACGCGGCCGGACGTGCTGCACCAGCGGCAGCACCACCGTCGGTCCGCTGACCGTCAGGATCGCGCCGAAGACCAGCGAGAGCCCCCAGGACAGCCCCAGGACCCAGCGGGCGGCGAGGGCGGCCAGCACCCAGGTCACGAACGCGCCGATTGTCACCAGATTGCGGATCTCGCGTTTGCCGATCCGCAGCTCGCGGAATCGGAGCGTCAGCCCGCCCTCGTACAAGATCAGCCCGACCGCCAGCGCCGCGAAGGCGTTGACGAACGAGTCGCCGATCAGGAGGCTCGGGTTGAGCGCGATGTTCTGACCCGGGAACAGCGCTTCCAGGCCGGGGCCCGCGAAGAGGCCGACCGCCAGCAGCAGCAGGATCGCCGGGATGCGGAGCCTTGATGCCGCCCACTGCGCGAACGCGCCGAGGGCCAGGACACACATGATCGCGAGAAGCGGGTCAGACATGCGGCCGGCGGCAGCTCCGGGGGTTCGTCCGTGAACACACACCAGGCGTCGGCTGCGGATAGCTTCTGGAAGGAAGCACTGCAGGCCGGCGGTGGTGAAAAGGCCGCGGTGGGATTCGAACCCAC
>JBCDEF010000214.1:0-4685 GCA_039179915.1 Planctomycetota bacterium
CATTAAATCACGCAGTGGAGGAGAGAGCCTCCAGAGACACTGAACCGCGCAGAGACGAGTCTCGGAGGGGGAACCCCGATCTGGATCCCACAGGAGGAGCCTCAGACACCGAACTACGCGGTGGAGGAGCCACAGAAACAGCTTCCCACAGTCTTAGATACAGAACTACGTGGTGGAGGAGTCCGGAGAGGCTGAACCACGTAGTCGAAAAGCATCAGCATCATCGATGGCGCCATGACGGGCGCCGCCTTCGGCAACACCGATGAGGCCAATCCAGCCAGCGTCGGCAACCTCTACAACCGCATCATGACGCTCCACGGCGCGATCATGGTCTTCATGTTCATCGTCCCCGGCATCCCAGCCAGCCTCGGCAACTTCTTCCTGCCGCTGATGCTCGGCGCGAAAGACGTCGCCTTCCCCAAGCTGAACCTGACGTCCTGGTACGTCTACCTCTTCGGGTCGATGTTCGGCGTCGCCTCGATCCTCGCCGGCGGCGTCGATACCGGCTGGACGTTCTACACGCCATACTCAACAACCACCGACGGCCAGGCCCAGGTCATGCTCATGATCCTGGCCGTCTTCGTGCTGGGCTTCAGCTCGATCTTCACCGGCCTGAACTTCATCGTGACCACCCACAAGCTCAGAGCGCCGGGCATGGGCTGGTTCGATATGCCGCTCTTTATCTGGGCGATCTACGCGACCAGCATCATCCAGGTGCTCGCGACGCCCGTCATCGGCGTGACCTTCCTGCTGCTGCTCTTTGAGCGGATCTTCCAGATCGGCATCTTCGACCCGGGCCTCGGCGGCGACCCCGTCCTCTTCCAGCACTTCTTCTGGTTCTACAGCCACCCGGTGGTCTACGTGATGATCCTGCCCGCGATGGGCATCATCAGCGAGGTGCTGGCCGTCTTCAGCCGCAAGCGGCTGTTCGGCTATCGCGCCATCGCGTTCAGCTCACTGGCGATCGCCGCGGTCAGCTTCCTGGTCTGGGGGCACCACATGTTCACCAGCCAGGGAGAGCTGGCGGCCATGATCTTCAGCTTCCTGACCTTCCTCGTCGCGATCCCCACGGCCGTCAAGGTCTTCAACTGGATCGCCACGCTCTACAAGGGCTCGATCAGCTTCGAGACCCCGATGCTCTACGCCCTGGCCTTCCTCTTCCTGTTCTCGATCGGCGGCCTGACCGGCCTGCCGCTCGGTGCACTCTCCACCGACCTCCACCTGCACGACAGCTACTTCGTCGTCGCCCACTTCCACTACGTCATGTTCGGCGGCACGGTCATCGCCTTCCTCGCCGGCATCCACCACTGGTGGCCCAAGATGTTCGGCAAGATGTACAACGAGCGGTGGGCGCAGGTCGGCTTCTGGCTCGTGTTCATCGGCTTCAACGTGACCTTCTTCACCCAGTTCTTCCTGGGCACCCAGGGCATGCCCCGGCGGTATGTCAGCTACGTCGACGAGTTCCAGCTGCTGCACCAAATCTCGACCTACGGCTCGTGGATCCTCGCGCTCGGCTTCTTTGTCCACCTCTTCGTCTTCCTGCACTCACTGATCATGGGCGAGCGGGCTCCGCAGAACCCATGGGGCGGGCTGACCCTCGAGTGGGAGACCGACCCGATCCCCGTCGAGCACAACTTCCGCCACGAGCCGGTCGTCACCCACGGCCCGTACGATTTCGACGAGGTTGTCCCGCCGGGCTGCACCGAAGAGCAGTTCCCGCTGCCGCCGAAGGAAGACGTCCGTACCACGCACTAGGCACCCGGCCAGGGTCGTGCCTACGAGACCTCTAGAGAGAATGGGCGGTTCTCCCGCCGAAGCCGCAAGCATGCTGCCCGGAGCAGACCAGACATGAGCACCATCGACCCAAGCGCCGCGGACCAGCTCGGCACCGAAAAGAAAACGCCGCGGTGGGAGCGATACGCCCACGGCCACCACTGGCGGAACGCCGACGACGAGTTCGACGCCGCCAAGCTCGGCATCTGGCTTTTTCTGGCAACCGAGATCCTGCTCTTCAGCGGCCTTTTCTGCGCCTACGCCGTCTTCCGCATGCTCTATCCCGAGGCGATCGCACAAGGGTCCCAGTATCTCGATTGGAAATTCGGCCTGATCAACACCATCGTGCTGCTGGTCTCCAGCTGGACGATCGCCATGTCGATCCGCTGCGTGCAGCTCAACCAACAGAAGTGGGCCACGATCCATCTGACGATCACCTGGCTCTGCGCGGCACTCTTCCTCGTGATCAAGTTCGCGTTCGAATACGCCCCCAAATGGGCCGAGGGGAAACGCCCCGGCAACCTGTTCGCCTACCCCTACGCCACCGAGACGCACGAGCCGCTCTGGTGGAGCATCTACTACATGGCCACCGGCGTGCACGCGACGCACGTTCTGATCGGCATGGCGCTGATCGCGTACCTGATCGTCCGCCAACGCCGGGGGTTCTATGGCCCCAAGCACTACACCATGATGGAGGGCGTCGGCCTGTACTGGCACATCGTCGACCTCGTCTGGATCTTCCTCTTCCCGCTGCTGTACCTCGTTCACTAAAACAGTCCGACCACAACGATTCCCCGCTCTGCGAGAACGCCCATGGCCACCCCAAGCCAACCCACCACGAACGCCGCCGAGCACGCCTACGACCCGGCCGACCCGCACGGCTTCCACGAGGGCGATCACGACCACGGGCATGTCATCGTGCCCTGGCAGACACTCACCGGCGTGCTCCTGCTGCTGTTCGTCTTCACAGGGCTCACCGTGCTCCAGGCGCGCGTCGAGATCTTCGCCGACTACGTCTGGGGCTGGGAGATCCCCCGCTGGGTTAACATCGTGCTGGCCATGTCAATCGCCACGATCAAGGGCACCCTCGTCGTGCTCTACTTCATGCAGCTCCGCTACGACAAGGGGCTCAGCGGCATCCTGTTCCTGTTTACGATCTTCGCCGTTTGGCTCTTCCTGATGTTCACCATGATCGATCTCAACGGCCGCAGCACCATCAACGAATGGCGTGGCGGCGAGATCGTCGACGGCGGCAGCGGCGTCGGCATCCGCCGCGAGGGCTTCGCCGGCGCGGGAGCGATCGTCGATGTCGTCCGCGAGAACTACAAAGCCGAGAACGAGCTCTCCGAAGCCGAGTACGCCAAGAAGGCCGCCGCGAAGCACGGCCACTACGACGATACCGAGAACTCCATGAACCATTCCCGCGTCGACACCGGCCTCACTCCCGGACTCTTCGACACCGGCCCATGGGCCGACTCGCACAACGCCAAGGACGACCACGGCGACGGTCACTAGGCAGAAACCTCACTCTCCAAGCGGCCCGCCGAAGAACGGAACCAAACGCATGCGGCTCGCTGCCATCGTGGTCCTGTGCCTCTCTGCTGCCGCGTTCGGTGTCGCCGGATGGTTCATGGTCCAGCGGGTCGTCGAGTACAACCGCACGGATCTCCCCGCGAGGCCATACTTCCACCCTGTCGACCGCCCCGAGTTCGAGTTCGCAGGCACCCGAGTCATTTTCACACACGAGTCAGCCGAGGACGCCGCATTGCCCGGCACCGTCGTGATCCGCTTCGGCCAGGACGAAGTCCGCGTCCGAGAGCAGGTCGCCAACCTAATCGACCCGGTGCCGGATCTGCGCCGCTTCGAAGAGTGGCTCCGCGTCTACCGCATGATCATCCCGCCCCGCGGCACGACGCCGCAGCAGGCGCTCGACGCTGTCGAACGCGACGAGCTCGACGACCGCCTGGTCATCGTCGCCGTCCGCCCGCCAGCGGGGGCCGACGACGCCTGGGGCCGCGTCTGGGTCGAGCAGTACCAGTTCGACATCCACGAGCTGACCGAAGACGGCCGAATCGTCAGCGAACGCTGGCGGTACCCCGGCGATCTGAACGAAGACGGCACCGTGCCCGAGGGCGAGCTGATCGAGGGCACATGGCAGTACGACGCGGCTATGCAGTCGCTCCCGCCCATCCAGCGGGCCGAGCCCGAGGTGAGCCAGAACGCATCGCTCGCCCTCGGCTGGACCTTCCCCGTCGCGGGGGTCGCCGCCCTGACGCTGATGGGCTCGCTCGTGCTGTTTCTAATCTCGGGCCCGCCGAACCGCGAGCCGGAGCCGGTCAGCGGCGCTTCTTCTTCCGCTGCTTGAACCGCTTGCTGGGTGCCGCCTTGGTCGAGCCCTTCCCGCCGAAGCCCGGCATCCCGCCCAGCCCCGGCATCAGCCCGTCCATGCCGCCCGAGCCCATCTGCTTGACCGCCGCCGCCTTGTCCGCTCCGCTCAGGCTCGCCATCTGCTTGCCCAGCTTGCTGACCGCGCCGAACTGCTTGACGAGCTGGCCCACCCGCTCCGGCTGGCTGCCCGAGCCCTTGGCGATGCGGCGCTTGCGAGGGTTGTTGATCACGTCCGGCTTCTTGCGCTCGGCCGTGGTCATCGAGTTGATGACCGCCTCGACCCGGTCGAGCTCCTTGTCGTCGATGTTGATGTCCTTGAGCGCCCCGCCCACGCCCGGCAGCATGCCCAGCAGCTGCTTCATCGGGCCCATCCGCCGGAGCGTCTTGAGCTGCTTGAGGAAGTCGTCCATGCCCATCTCGCCGCGGGCCATCTTCTGCCGCAGGCCCTCGGCCTCCTCCTCGCTGACCTCTTCCTGGGCTTTCTCGACGAGGCTGACCACGTCGCCCATGCCCAGGATCCGGCC
>JBCDEF010000215.1:0-4632 GCA_039179915.1 Planctomycetota bacterium
ATGGCACGCCGTGACGAGTTTGTCGCGTTCCGACAGCGGCTCAACGACCGGATCCTGGGCGAAGCCGATGACGGCCGCCCCGGCGGCACGCTGGTCACCAAGCGGTTCTTCACGCTCGATACCAAGGCCTACGAGCCCGGCGCCCTCGACGGCAAGACGAAAGAACTGCTGGGCCTTGTCGCCTCGGCCGTGCTTCGCTGCGACGACTGCATCGCGTACCACATCGACCGCTGCGTCGAACTCGGCGCGACCGATGAAGAGCTCTGGGAGACGCTGGACATCGCCCTGATCGTCGGCGGCTCGATCGTGATCCCGCACCTGCGGCGGGCGATCGAGTTCCTCGACGAGACCCGCGAGCAGGCCGAGCGATCCTGAGTGCCGCACGAGCCGCACCCAGCCCGCCTGGCCGCGCTGCACGCGGCCCGCACGCTCCAGAGCGCCGGGCACACCGCCTACTTCGCCGGCGGCTGCGTGCGCGACGAACTGCTCGGCCTGGTCCCGACCGACTACGACATCGCGACCGACGCACGGCCCGATACGGTGCAGGACCTGTTCCGATCAACAGCACACGTCGGCGTCAGCTTCGGCGTGGTGCTCGTGCGGCTCACGCCGCGGGATGTGAAGGGCCTCAAGAGCAAGCAGACGGTCGAGGTCGCGACCTTCCGCGCCGACGGCGACTACGCCGACCGCCGCCGGCCCGACAGCGTGACCTTTGCCGACGAGCACGCCGACGCCGAGCGACGCGATTACACGATCAACGCCATGTTCCTCGACCCGCTCGCCGAGCCCGTCGGCGCCGATGCGGCCGGCCGGTTGATCGACCATGTCGGCGGTCTCGATGATCTTCGTGCGGGGCTGGTCCGCGCGGTGGGTGAGCCGAAGGACCGGCTCGACGAAGACCACCTCCGGGCGCTGCGCGGTGTCCGGTTCGCGGCCCGGCTCGGGTTCGAGATCGAGCCGGCGACGCGGGCCGCGATCGCGGGCGACGCGGCCGGGCTCGAGGGCGTCAGCCGCGAGCGGATCGGCGACGAGGTCCGCCGGATGCTCGCGCACCCGTCGAGGGCCCGGGCGTGCGGGCTGGTTCGAGCTCTCGCGCTCGAGCAAGCGATCCTGAGCCCGGCACCGATCGAGCGCGAGCTGATCCGTGTGGCGGCGATGCCTCCCGACGCCTCCGTGCCCGCGGCGTTGGCGGCCTGGCTCGCGGATCGGGGCGATCCCGTCGAGCACAGCGCCGGCGGGGTGCAGCGGCGGCTGTGCCTTTCCAACGACGAGGCCGCCGCGACGCTGGCGATCCTGGACACGGCCGGCCGTGCTCGGCACGACTGGGCGATGCTCTCGATCGCCCACCGCAAGCGTCTGGCGGCCCGGGCGGGCTTCGAAGCGGCGATGGTGCTGGTCGCCGCCGACGAGCCGGAGCACGCCGAAGCCGTCGCTCGGGAGGTCCGAGAACTCGAGAGAACCCACAGCGGGCTCGCTCCCGAGCCGCTGATTACCGGGGCGGATCTCGTTCGCGCGGGGCTGAAGCCGGGGCCCGTGTTCGGCCGGATACTGGATGCCGTCTATGACGCGCAGCTCGAGGGGCGAGTGGACACACCCAAACAAGCCCTTGATATGGCTGCCTCTCTTGCCGCATCATTGGGTTCTGGCGGGTCTTCGGCCGGCTCTGTGCCCTCCGAGGGCTGACCCTTGGGGCGATCCCGAAATCGCGATCGGCCGGGAACCGGGGTCCCGATGACGCGTCGTATAGAGTTGATTCGATGACTTCCGCCGGAGCGCCGTCGGAATGTCGGGCCCGCCCGAGCGGTTTCGTGATGGATCCGTGCGGCTCGATGACACGAAGCGCTCCGGCGGTAAGGCCTCAGCAGTGTGGTTTGACCAAACGAGATCTGGTCGGGATCTAGCCAAGATCTGGTCGAGATCAGGCCGAGACTTAGCCGCGGCAGCACCGCAGACCCTGCCGCACATTCCGGAGCGACCGACGATGAACACCAACCGACTCTTCCGCGGCCTGGTCCTCGCGGCCGTCGCCGGCGCCGCGGCCCTGGCCGATCAGGCCGCCGCCCAGCCGACGCACGAGCTGCTGCTGACCAATGGTAACACTGTCAAGGTCGAGCTTGTGCGTGAAGACTCGCGTGAGCTGGAGGTCAAGGTCTACTTCGGCGCGATGGCCGCCCCGCGGACCTTCCAGCGCAGCGAGATCATCAGCATCACGATGCTCGATGCTTCGGGCGGGGTGCCGGCCGACGCGGCCGCCGCGACCAGGCCGGTCGAGGTCGCCTCGACCGCCGACGCGCTGCCGGAGGGCTCGGTGCCCGTCTTTGTCTTTGAGCTGGCGGGCCAGTTCGGGCGGGACATCTCCTATACCCCGGTGAAGAACGCGATGGACGCCGCCCGTGAGGCCGGTGCCGAGGTCGTCGTCGTCAAGTTCAACAACAACTGGCGGTCGATCAACGAGGAGTTCACCGACGAGCGGTACGACGACGAGGGCAACTTCGACGAGGTCTTCACCGCGGAGCAGATCGAGCCGGTGTTCACCTCCGAGCTGATCGCCGACTGGCGCGAGCAGCCCAAGGTCGTCTTCTGGGTCGAGCGGGCGATGAGCGGCATGGCGTTCCTGCCGCTGCTGAAGAACGATGTTTTCTTCACCTCCGACGGCCGCATGGGCGGCGTCGGCAACCTGGACGACCTCTTCGGAGGCACGGGCGACGAGGTCGTCCGCGATAAGCAGGAATCGCTGCGGCTGGCGCGGGTCGAGGGCATGACGATCTCGGGCGGCCACGACCCCGCTATCGTCCGCGCGATGACCCGCGAGTCCGTCGAGCTCTGGTACAAGCTGGAGTTCGGCCGCCCGGTCTTCTTCGAGACCATCACCGGCGAGGTCCCCGAGGGCCCGGGCTGGGTCCAGCTGACCGACGACGGCCAGGACGAGAACCAGGACACCGACCGCCAGATCGTCCGCGGCCTGGCCAACGACACGCTCACGATGAACGCGGAGACGGCCTTCAAGATCGGCTTCAGCAAGGGCACCGTCGACTCGCTCGATGATCTGTTCTTCGAGCTGGGCATCGATGACCGGGCGGTGGTGCTCGCCGACGAGGACGAATCGGGCGTGTCCGACCCGGCCGAGCGCGCGATGGACCGGTGGTCGCAGGGCCTGACCCGGGCGATCCGCACGCTCCGGCGGCTCGAGCAGGACATCGCCAACATCCGCCCGCCGCAGATCCGCAACGATCCGGGCGGCGTGCGTGCCCGCAATGCGGTCCGGTCGCAGGAGATCCAGCTGCTCGACCGGGCGATCCGGCTCTACACCCAGTACGCCGAGGTCCTCGACCCGAACGAGCAGGCCCGAGCCAACCTCGCCCTGCGCAAGCAGCAGATCGAGAACACCATCCGCCGCGAACGCATCGGCGGCGGCGGGTAATCCGCACACGAACCGCGTTGGTCCCAAGCACACGGAGCAGACCATGACACGATTGAACACTTTGCTCGCGGCGCTGCTGGCCGCGGTCCTTGCCCTGCCGGCGCTGGCCGGGCCGGACGTCCTGAAGATGAACGACGGCCGCGAACTCGAGGGCACGATCGTCCGCGAGCTTAACGGCTATGTCTGGCTCGATATGGGCGTCGGCAACCCGCTGATGTTCGGCCCCGACGACATCGCTGAGATCGTCCGCGACTCGAACACGGTCGCCGGCGCCGATCCGGTCGAACTCGGTGCCGCGGGCGAACAGGCCTGGGTTGATGACCCCTCGGTCACCCGCGCCGCGATCATCACTGCCGAGGGCACCGTGGGCATCCAGATGTCCGCCAAGCCGCTCCGCGAGGCGATCCCGATGCTCAAGGAGCAGGGCGTCGAGCTGGTTGTCTTCAAGGTCAAATCCGGCGGCGGGCTGCTCATCGAGATCCAGCGGCTTTCGGATGTGCTCCACGAAGAATTCAAGAACGAGTTCACCATCGTCGCATGGATCGAAGACGCGATCTCGGCCGCGGCCATGACCGCGCTGACGCTCGAAGAGATCTACTTCATGCCCAAGGGCACCTTCGGCGGTGCGACCGCGTGGAGCGGCAACCTGAGCGCCGTTGAAGGCCGGGGCCTGGAAGACGTGCTGTTCCGCATGGAGAAGATCTCCGCCCGCGGAAACCACGCCCCGCAGTTGATCCGTGGCATGCAGATCAATACCGAGGTCTCCTACGACTACAACCCCGCGACCGGCGAGTACACCTACTACGACAACCTCGACGGCGAGCACATCCTCAACGACGGCGAGTACATCCTGACCTTCAACGCCCAGTCCGCCGAAGAGGCCGGTTTCAGCAAAGGCACCGCCGCCACGCTCGATGACCTCACGCGGCTGCTCCAGAAGAGCGTCGGCGAGATCGAATGGGTCGGCCAGACCGTCGCCGGTGAGCCCTACCCGATCTCCAAGGCCGAGGAGCACCAGCGCGAATGGCGCGAGGAAGTCACGTTCCAAGAGAACCGCTTCGGCGAGATCTACAACAAGTACGAGATGGAGATCGGCAACGCCCAGAGCGTGCCGCTCGAGAACCGCGGTGGGTTCATCCGCGCCGCCGAGCGGTACCTCCAGCGCATCAAGCGGATGGTCGAGATCAACCCGAACTTCGGGCTGATGCGCA
>JBCDEF010000216.1:0-4611 GCA_039179915.1 Planctomycetota bacterium
GAGCCCGATGCCGCTGTTGCCGCCGGCGGGGATGATGAACTGGAGTTCGAGCTCGAAGTCGCGGTACATCCGCTCTGTCCGGAGCCAGCCGCCGCGGCCGGCGTTGACGACCCGAATTTCGCCGTCTTCGACCGCCCAGGCTTCGATCGAACCGCCGAACATCGCGGTCCAGCCATCGAGCGTCTTGCCGTCGAACAGCTCGATCGGCTCGGGCTGGGTCCCGGCGGCAGCCCGTAGCCCGACGCAGCACACGAGCACACAGAAAAGCACGCGAAGCGATGGTGTCACGGTCATCCTCCTGATTTGGTCACGATGAGTGTATTCGTGCGGCTGATCAGAGGCCGACATCACGCCCGGTCCGAAGGCTGCGCCTCTCCGCGTGCAGCAGGCGGGTGACGCCCGCCGCCTCGGTAAGCGTGGCGGACGCGGGCGCTCCGGCCTGTACCGAATCGATGAAGGCAGACACGGTCCGCTGCCAGCCGGTCTCAACCGGCATCGGCGGGTGTTCGGTCGTGCCGTCGGCATGATGAACGACCAGCTCCGGCGTTCGGCCCAGCTCGAAATCAAGAGCGGCCGCTTCGCACTCAACGAAAAAACGCATGCGGAAGGGCAGCCCCGGGGCATCGATCCATCCCCCAGTCGCCGCGACGCTCGCCGCGACATCGTCGTATAGATAGACCGTTGTCAAATGCTGCTCGGTGCCGGTCGTGCGCACGGCCGCGGGCATGCCCAGCAGGTGCGTGATGAAGTCCGTGTCGTGGATGTGAAGATCGAAGATCGCGCCGCCCGATCGCGCCGTGTCTCGATAGAAAGCGTCGTTCCACCCCGGCGTCGGACCGAGCCGTTCGAACCGTGCCGAGCGGAGTGGCCCGTACCGCTCGGCTCGGATCGCCTCGGCGAGCCACTGCCACGCTGGCCACCGCCGCATGCACATCGCCGGCACGCACAGGCGGCCCGCCAGATCCGCCGCCGCGGCAAGCGCCTCGATCTGCTCGACATCCAACGCAACCGGCTTCTCGACCAGCACGTGCTTGCCCGCTTCAAGGGCAGCCGTCGCAAGCTCGATGTGTGTATCGGTCGGGGTGCAGACACTCACCGCGACCAGCGAATCGATCGACAAGAACTCCTCGAGCGACGCCGCTCGTGCGCTGCCGATGCCGCCCAGCCGAAGATCACCGCCGCCAGCGGCATCCGGCTGCGCGACGTGCGCCCCCGGGTCGAAGACCGTCACCCGCTCTGCACCCGCCGCGGTGTAGGCTTCGGCGTGCGTGCGCCCCATAAACCCGTACCCGATCACGCCGACGTGCAGCGGCGGAGCGCTCACCGCGACGCCCCTTCGATCGCTTCCGTAACGAGCGACGCCCCGGCCGCGATATCTTCGGCTCGCTCCTCGCCGGCCTCCCGCTCGATCATCAGCGGTGCACGCGGACACGCCCGGGCTGCGGTTTCGAGCAAACGACTCCAGTCAACCGCGCCCGTGCCGACAACGACTTCGGCCCCCCAAATCCCGGGCTCGGGCGCCGGGACGGCGTCCTTGATGTGGATCTGCACCACCCGCGGCGCAAGCCGTTCGAGGGCGTTGTGCGGGTCGCCCATGCCATACAGGATCATGTTTGCGGGATCGAAATTCACCGCAGCGTCCGGCACCGCATCAAGATACGCCTCGAGCGTGCCCGCGGACTCTTGCCCGGTCTCAAGCCCGAGCCGCACGCCCCGCTCCGCGAAGATCGCCGCCGCTGTATGGAGCCGGTCAACCATGACGCTGTCGACTTCGGTCCGGCCGATCGCCTCGGGCAGATGCCCCGCGTGCGTCGTCACCAGCCCGAGGCCGCGACGCTCGGCGATCGTCGCGGCGGCTTGCAATTCAGCTTCGCATCGCGGCCAGTGCTCATCGGGCGTCAGACCACCGGTGCGGCGGATCGAGTCGAGCGAGCCGTAGTCCTCGTGCTCAAACGCGAGCATGCCGCTGGTGATCTCGATGCCCGACTCTTCGAGCAGCCGGAATGTGCGATCCTCGTCCCAGGCCCCACCGATCAGCGGCGTGAGATCGAGCTGAACGGCATCAATCGGAAGGCCCGCGACAGAGGCGGCCAGCTCTTCCGGCGTCGCCGGCCGCAGCGACCAGGAGCACACGCCGAGCTTGGGGCGCCACGGTCGTGCTGAGTTCGCCGTAGGGCGTGCTGGCATGCAGAAAGCGTAGTGTCAGAGCGCCGCAGCCGCGCCGAGCTTTCTACTCGACGCGGTAGACCACGTGCTCCGCGTCGGATCCCACCACGCCCTCGACAGGCACCCCGTTAATCCGAACCTCCCTGCCCTCGAACTGCGAACGCGGGAGATGGATCACGACCGGCGTTGAAGACCAGCGACTCGTGGGCGCGAAGCCGAGGGTAAACCGTGCTTCATCGCGGCCAGGCTCGTAGGCGAGGCTGAGCCGGCCGAAAGGCGTCGAGAGCTCTCCGACCGCGAAGCCCTCGGCGGCTTCGAACCACCGCTCCGGCACGCCGCGGGCGATCCGGACCTCGCCGTCCGCGCCGCTCACAAGCGCTGCCGAGACCGAGTTGATCAGGTTCGACCCGCACCACGTGTGCGGCAGATCCCCGATGAACCCAGGGTGAGCCGGGTCGCTGTAAACGATCTCTGTCCATTGGTTCCACCCCGTCGGCTGCCGCTGCTCGAGAAACCAATCGAGCATGGTCGTCACGCGGTCCCGCTCGCCGCGGACCGCAAACGCCCCGATCACGCGCATCTCGTACGGCGTGTAGTCGCGCCAGTCCCGCGAGCCCAGCCGCCGCGCTTCGAACCACGCCCAGTAGTCATCGAGCGTCGCGTCCAAAAGGTCCTGCGGCAGGGCATCGCCGACCGAGAGCGGGGCGAGCGCCACGGCGGTCGAGGTCGGATCGAAATCGCCGAGTTCGACGCAGCCTGGGATGTACCCGACATGTTGCTCGGCGGCGGCGGCCACGATCGAGTCGTGAAGGTCCGCGGCAAATGTCTCGGCGACATCCGTCCAGCGGCTCGCGCTCGACTCCCGCCCCGCGAGCGAGGCGAGCCACGCCGCGTCGCGCAGCCCCTGCAGCACAAAGAAATTGTCCCAGTACGAGTGCATCGGCTTGGCGCTGTAGCCCTCGTGGCTGATCGATTCGGGCACGATCCCTTCGTACGCGGTCCCCGCGTACTCCGGTGTCGACCGCTGTGCGATCAGGCTTTCGAGGTACTCAACGCCGCGGGCGACGGTCTCGATGTGCTCCGCGGCGAACCCGGTCCGGCCGCTCGTCTCCACGTACCGGGCGATCGCGAAGATCAGCTGCCCCGTCGAATCGTGCTCATCGACCGGGTCCGGGCCGCGGCGGTCGACCACGCACGGCACCTTGCCGGATTCGTACTGGTACGGCGCGTACCACTCGATGTACTCGCGCATCACCTCGTCGAAGCCGAGCGTCAGCATCGCCGCGCCCGTGATCGAGCCGTCGCGGATCCAGGCCCGCTCGTACGTCCGCGAGCCGGGCTGGATCGCCGGCCCGTCCCGGTTGATCAGCACGTACGCGGCCGTCGATCGGATCGCTTCGGCGATCGCCGCGTCCTGCCCGGGCAGGTCAAGCCGGACGCGGTCCAGCTCGCGGTGCCACCGCGCCGCGACCCTCTCGCGCATCGAGTCAAAACCAACTGCATCAACCGCGGCTTCAAGCTCGGCTTCGCTGTCGAGACCGGCCGTAAGCACCACATCGCGGTGCGCCCCCGGCGCGAGATCGAGGTCGAACGCCAGCAGCCCAGAAGCCATCCCGGCGAGCGACTCCCGCGATGCGACCCGACCCTCGATGGCTCCGGCGGGCAACGACGACGACTGAAGATCCCACGCCGCCACCGCATCGGCGGGCGTCGCGAGCCGAACCTTCCGATCGCCGTTCACAACGAAAAACGCCGGCTCCAGCGAAATACGCTCGACCGCCGAGTAGCCGCCGACCAGGTTCAGCCACTGCCACGGCGGGAGCACCTGCGCCGGCAGCACCGCCAGCCCCAAGCGGCCGCGGAAACGGTCCTCGCCCGTATTGGTCACGCGGTACCGCACCTCGAGGACCGCATGCGCCTCGTCGCCATCGACAACGGGAGCGACCTCGAGGCTCAGACGATCGTGCCGCCGAATGACCGTGGGCATCGGCAGATACCCGTCCGTCAGTGTCTGCTCGTGCTCGCCGTCCGCCCAGCTCAGAACACGATCGCCGTCGAACAACACGGGTTCGATGCTGAAACCGCCCTTGTCGATCTCGACCGAGCCCAGCTCGCTCAGCAGCGATTCCGCGGGGTGCCCGGGCGAGCCGACGATCGTCCAGAGTGTCTGCTCACCCGAGAACGGACGCGGCAGCGATCCGCCGCCGTACCGGTCTGCCAGCCGCGAGAGAAAGTCGTTCGCCGAGCCGCTTTCGCTCGGCGTGAGCACCCGGAATCTGTTGAGCGTGATCGGCTCGGCGGATGTGACATCGAGCCGCAGCTCGCTGGTTACCGTCTCCGGCAGCATCAGCACGTCCGCGCCGCCGTAGGAACCCTCCAGCCCCGCGATGTCGGCAACGAAGCCTGCTTCTGTCTTGGCCCCGACCCGCACATCGAAGCCGCTGC
>JBCDEF010000217.1:0-4575 GCA_039179915.1 Planctomycetota bacterium
ATCGGCGATCTCGGCCAGAAACGGCGCCGACCCGTCGTTGAAGATCACCCCCCGCGCAGCGCCCGACAGCGCAAGCTCCACGAGCCATTCGACCGCATCGAACATCGCCAACTCGACCGCCTCGGCCCGCTCGGGCTGCTCGGCCAGGAATGCCTCGGCCCGCCGGCGATCGGTAAACGCGGCCGCGAACGCCACCCCGTCGATCTCGGCCGTCAGCGGGCTGAACGCGATCTCGCCGCCCGATTCCACCCGCCGCCCGACCAAAAACCAGGTCTCCAGCGAGAACGCGGCATCCCACAGCGCCGCCATCGCCGCGCCGTCCCCCTGCGTGTTCCCCGCCCGGCTGAGCGACTCAAACCGATCCGGTGTGCTGTTACTCTCCATGCCGGGCACCATACCCTCTCTCGGAAGCAGACAACTCACAAGGAGCCAACGATGGCCGACGCCAACAGCGATGTCCAGATCAATGACCTCGAGCAGGGCTCGGGCGACGAGTGCCAAGCGGGAGCCACCGTCAAGGTCCACTACCGCGGCACCCTCATGGACGGCACCGAATTCGATTCGTCCTACAGCCGCGGCGAGCCCATCGAGTTCCCCCTCAACAACCTCATCCAGGGCTGGCAAGAGGGCATCCCGGGCATGAAAGTCGGCGGCAAGCGCGAGCTGATCATTCCCTGGCCCAAGGCCTACGGCGAGCGCGGCGCCCCGCCCTCGATCCCGCCGAAGGCCGACCTGAAGTTCGAAATCGAACTCCTCGGCGTCCGATAAATCGTCTCCGTTCCGAGGCAGCCTTCGCCAGGCTCCCGGTCGCCCGCTCGCACTGGAGTAGCCGCCACGAGCGGCCGACTTCTGATGCATGCTCAAACGCGGCGGGGCCCGCGCCGGGTACGTCGTACCCCGTCGGGCCGAACGATTTACGACCTCTTCGATGAGCTCGCCGCTCGGCCGAGTCCTCGATGTCTCGCGCTTCGGTTTCCGGATCGGGGCCGACAAGAAGCCTCCGTTCAAAACCGGCGAGACCCACGAGGTTGTCCTGCGCGCAGGCGCACAGCAGATCAGGGCCCTGGCCCGGGTCCGCTGGGTCCGCCGGGTCGGGCTGGTCAAGCCCCGCTACGAGCTCGGTTTCGAGCTGGTCGATCCCCGGAACGGCGTGGGCCGGGTCGTTCTTCAACTCGGCCAGTTCGGCTGCGTCGATGCCAACGGAATCAACGCTGCCGCGACCGAGCCCGACGGTGCCGCGCCCGCGGCGGATAGCTCTACACCCGGTGCGACCGGCGGTTCGCAGACCACCGCAAACGGGTCGCCCGACCCGGCGGCCGACACCGCCGGCCCGTCTGCAGAGCAATCGGTTGAGGTCGTCGACCTGTACGCGATTATCGGCGTCGAGCCAGACGCCGAGGATGCCGTCATCCGCGACGCCTTCCGCCGGCTCGTGCTCGAGCACCACCCCGATCGGTCCGAGGCGTCCGACGCCGCGGAACGCTTCGCGCAGATCACGAGCGCCTACTCGGTGCTCCGCGACCCGAAACGCCGCGGCTGGTACGACCAGATGCGTGGATCGCCCGCGGCGTAGGCGTGTCCCGCCGCGATCCGGCGGCCGCTCCCACCGCCTCAGGGCCGTCGCATGCCATCGAGGAACCGATCGAACACGGTGCGCTGCGATTCGACGATGTCCTCGGGACCGGTCATCTTTACAAAAGTCAGCGAGCCGGGCGTTTCGATCACTGCGCCAACCAGACCGTAGCCGGCGTTCCGTGTCGGCGTGCCCATCATCCCGCCCTCGAGATACGTGCCGTAGGTCTCGACGACGGTCGTGCTCAATCCCGCGACGCTTCGAGTTTCTCTGGAGACCGGCTCGGCCGGCTGCTCCCCCGAGTCGACCACCTGGCCCAGCCAGCGGTCGATGTTGGCTGCCACCGTCCCGCCTGCCTGGGATACGGTCACGGTCGCGCCGTCGGCATCGAACTCGGCCAGCCGCATGCTGTTGCCAGGCTCTCGGGCGGTCCATCCTTCGGGCGAAGAGAACTCGAGCCCGGGAACCGACGCCAGACCGCCCATGGCGGCACCCGCCGCCGAGCCGATCTGGGCATCCCGGGCCCCGATCTGGTCGGCCAGGTTTCGGCCCATCTCCGCGGTTCGCCCGAGCTGGCTCTGCGCTTCGCCCTGATAGGCCGGCGCACCGCCCGCGGTAGACGATCCCGATTCCTCGCAGCCGACAGCACCGATCGCCAGCACGGCACACACCCCGATCACCCGCATGATGAGTCTCCTGTTTCGATGCATTACGGTTTCTTCTTCCGAGTCTTGCGCTTGCGCTTCGGCAACTGGTCACGGATGGTTTCGAGCTTGCCGAAACACAGCAGCCGATCGCCGATTTCCAGCCGTGTGTCGCCGCGTGGGCTCGAGATCAGCTCGCCGCTCGCGCGGGTGACCGTCAGCACGACGACCTCCTGGTCGCGCAGCCGCGTGTCCTTGAGGTCGTGCCCGACCAGGTCGGACTTCTCGGCCAGGATAAAGTCCGCCACGCCGAACCCGCGGGCGACCGTCAGCCGCTGCCGCAGATCGATCTCCGGGAAGTCGACGCGTTCTTTGATGTAGTCGATCACCGTGCCCGCGACATCGATCCCCGTCGCGGTCTCGATCCCCTCGAACCCGGGGCTCGAGTTGACCTCCATCACCTGCGGCCCGTCGGCGCCCTCAAGCATGTCCACGCCCGCCATCCGCAGGCCCAGGATCTGCGCCGCCCGGATCGCCGTCCGCTCGTACGCGGGACTCAGGTCGATGCCCTCGGCCACGCCGCCCCGGTGCACATTGGACCGGAACTCCTGGCCCTGGGCCACCCGCCGCATCGCCGCGATGACCCGGTCGCCGACAACGATCGCCCGCACGTCCTTGCCCTTGCTCTCGGCCACGAACTTCTGGATCAGCACGTTCTGCTTCGCGGATTGCAGCGTCTCGATGATCGCCTCGGCCACCTTGTTCGAATCGGCCAGGATGACGCCCACGCCCTGCGTGCCCTCGAGCAGCTTGATGATCACCGGTGCGCCGCCGACGCGCTTGATCGCAGGCATGACGTCCTTGCGGTCACGGGCGAACGCCGTCGCCGGGATCCCGATGTCGTGCCTCGACAGGATCTGCAGGCTCTTGAGCTTGTCGCGGCTGTTGGCGATCGCCAGGTTGCCGTTGACGCAGTACGTATCCATCTGCTGAAACTGCCGCACGATCGCGCAGCCATAGTACGTGATCGACGCGCCGATCCGCGGGATAACCGCGTCGTAGCTCGAGAGCCGCTTGCCGTTATAAAATAGATCCGGGTCGCCGTGCTCCAGGCTCATCGAAAACTTGAGCGTATCGAGCACCCGCGGCGTGACGTCTCGGGCCCTGGCGGCTTCGACCAGCCGTTTCGTGCTGTATGCCCGCGGCGAGCGGCTGAGGATCGCGAGTTTCATGGCTTTGGTTCTTCTTTCCTCGCACGCCGCCGCGGCGGGTCGGAAACGACATACTCCGCGCCCGAATCCACCAGCAGCCGGCCGGCCAACGCCCGTCGGCCCAGCAGCACGCGGAACCGCATGTCCGACCGGCTCACGAGCGTGAAGTCGGCTTGAAACCGCTGCGCACCGATCACGATGGGTGTGACAACCACGTACCGTGTCTCGATCTGGCCGTTCGACGAGCGGACCTCTGCCGTCCGAGCGATATCCGCCTCGATCGTCCGCACACGCCGTGGCGGCCGGTTGCGGATGACCAGATCAAACCGGACCCGGCCCGAGCCGTCCGAGGCCGGCGGCAGCGGCTCGATGTTCTCCGCGTGCACCGCGCTCGTCTTGGCCCCGGTGTCGAGCTTCGCCCGGATCCGCCTCACCCCCCAATCGGGGAAGGCGACAATCTCGTGCCACCCTGCGGCGTCCATCGATTCGGGTTGGGTTGGGTTCCGCGTCACGCCGATGATGGTAGTCGGCGGTGGGATCGCGACCGCTCGGTGAATTCTCGCGGCCCGGAGCCAAGCACCGCCCACCGCTCGCCGAAGTTTGCATGGGCCGCGGCTAGACTCGAAAACACACGCGCACACGGGGAGCGGGCGATGAAGGGCATCATTCTGGCGGGCGGGCTCGGCAGCCGGCTCCGACCACTCACTCTGGTGACGAACAAGCACCTGCTGCCGGTCTACGACCGGCCCATGATCTACTACCCGATCGAGTGCCTGCGCAACGCCGGCCTCGACGAGGTCCTGATCGTCACCGGCGGCGAGCACGCGGGCGATTTCCTCAAGCTGCTCAAGAACGGCAAAGATCTGGGCCTCAAAACCCTCGCCTACGCCTATCAAGAGGGCGAGGGCGGCATCGCCGACGCGCTCAAACTCGCACAAGACTTCGCCGACGGCGAAAAGATCTGCGTCATCCTCGGCGACAACATCATCCAAGGCAACATCCGCAAAGCCGCCGGCGACTTCTTCACGCAGACCTCGGGCGCCAAGCTGCTGCTCAAAGAAGTCCCCGACCCCGAACGCTTCGGCGTCTGCCGCCTCGACGGTGAGAAAGTCGTTGAAGTCATCGAGAAACCGGAGAACCCGCCGAG
>JBCDEF010000218.1:0-4533 GCA_039179915.1 Planctomycetota bacterium
CGATCAGCTTGATCCCGCCGCGGGTGGACATCGCGGTCAGCGGCCCGGTCAGGACCGATCCGGCGAGCGAGCCTTCTGCGGCGACTACCCAATCGCCGGCCGCGAGTTTGGCCGAGTCCGTCTCGCGTGCGATGCGGACCCGCACACGCGGCTCGCTGTTGGCCGAGGCCGCGCTCGAACCGAGCGACAACGCCGCATCGCCCCGTCGCTCGGCCGGCACCGGAACCGTCGAGGGCCCGCGGCCAACTCGGCAGGAAACCAGCACCAGCAGCCCGCACGCGAGGACCATGCCTCCCGCGACGGCCGCGACGATCTTTCGTCGACGCCGCCCGGGCCGCGTTCGCCGCCTCCGTGTGTACCTGCGTGCCCGCACGCGGCGCCTCCTTGGCCCCGGGGGCCCCGCCTTCGCTCGATAGATCCTACGAGATCCGCGCCAAGCCTGATCCGGGGGCGTCGAGATATGGAGCGGATCGAGCCAGTATACTTATCGAATGCCAAACATCGGCCCTCATACGCTCGACCTGCTCACGCTGCTCCGCCTCCCTGGGTTCGGCCCTGTGCGGACGCTGGCGGCGATCGAGCTGCTCGGGTCGCCCGGGGCCGTGCTGACCGCGGACGAGACCACGCTGCGGGCGATCCCGGGCATCGGCCCGCGGACCGCCCGAAGCGTCCGGACCGAGGCCAAGCGTGCTCGGCGATACGCCACCGACCAGCTCGACCAGGCAGAGAACGCCGGCGTCCATGTGCTGACCAGCCTCGATCCCGAGTACCCCGCGTTGCTCCGGCCCCTGGCGGATCGCCCGCCGGTCCTGTTCGTCCGCGGCCGGCTCGAGGCGCTCGGAGCCGATCGCTTTTCGGTCGGGATGGTCGGCTCCAGGCGGTGCTCGAGCTACGGCCTGGAGCAGAGCGAGCGGTTCGGCGGGGCACTCGCCGCCGCGGGACTGACCGTCGTGTCGGGCGGCGCTCGGGGGATCGACTCGGCGGCTCACCGCGGCGCGGTTCAGGCGAACGGGCGGACGATCGTCGTGCTCGGCTGCGGCCTGGACCACGTGTACCCGCCGGAGAACCGCGGGCTGTTCGACCGGATCGCCGAGGAGCACGGCTGCATCCTGTCCGAGCTGCCGCTGGACGCCCCGCCGAGCCCGGAGCACTTCCCCAGCCGAAACCGGATCATCTCCGGGTTGTCGCTGGGCGTGCTCGTCGTCGAAGCGGGCCGGAAATCCGGCGCGCTGATCACCGCACGGCTTGCGGCCGAAGATCACGGGCGAGATGTCTTTACCTTGCCGGGTCGGGTTGATCAGTCGGCCTGCGCCGGCTCGCTCGATCTGATCAAGTCGGGCGGTGCGCTCATGGTCACCGAGCCGCACGACGTCATCACCGGCCTCGAGAGCGCGGCGCGGCACGCGCACGGCGGAACATTCGAGCACCGCTTCCTCGCAGCGAGCGAACCCGGCGAACCTACGAATGAACCGAGCACAACGCCAGCCGCGGCCAGGCCCGAGCCGGAGTTCGACAATGATGCGGCCCGCGCGGTCTACGACGCGTGCGCCGAACCGAGATCACTCGACGAGCTTGTTCGGGTCACCGGCATGCCATCGGCAGACCTCGCGCGCGAGGTCACGATGCTCGAGCTCCGCGGCGTCCTCATCCGCGAGGGTGCCCGGCTCCGCCGACGCTGAATATCACTTCCCCGACCGATCCGGATTTGGCCCGTCCCTCACATCTGTGGATTAGAATCGGCAGGCTCCAACACAGCAACCCGATCACAAAGCGTACATTTTTTTGATTTTGAAGCAACACCGTCCCGATGAAAGGCGTATGATAGGAACATGATTGCATTTTAGCGGTTGTTGATTGCTTTTTGATCGGGCGTACGATCTGTGGTTCTTATGCCTAAGACGTTCTTCCTGAAGATCGTGTGAATCTCGGAGAGAATTCGGTTAGGATCAGGGTCGTATTCTGTAGGAACAGAATCGAGCCAAGCCGGGCGGCGGCAAGCTGCCAAGCCAGGGATGGCGAAGGCGAGGAACAGCGTGTTGAGCACACAGCTGGTCAGCGTTGGGATCGGGTGCGTGGCCCGATGCCTGTTCGGTTCCGAGACACCGCCAGCCTTGGATGCTGGGCGGGCCGAACGGACCGATTTCGGATCTGGTCAACCGGCAGACAACCGATTCGTGCGACGCAGAAAAGCCGCTGCAGGAAACGGTAGCTTATCGAGGATGCCGCTGGTGAGCATCGGGTCGGGAGAGTACGGCTGGCATGTCGCACCGACCCTGGAGCGGATCGAAGGGGCCGGTTTCACGGCTGTCGAGAATCTTCGGCCGCGGAATGATCACGCCGGCCGTTCCGAAGCCCCAGCGTCACGGCACGGGTCGTTCCCGTGGCTCGATCTGAAGACTGAGAACTCTGACGTACGCGAATTGGACGCAAAGGAAAGGTCCCCACATGAACCTGACACCCAAGCAGCTTCGCATCCTGAAACTGATCCGCGACTGGCGCGTTCGCCACGGCTATTCGCCGACGATGCAGGAACTCGCCGACGAGATCGGCGTGAGCAAGGTCACGGTCTTCGAGCACGTCGAGGCGCTCATTCAAAAGGGCGCGCTGACGCGAGAGCCGAACAAGGCACGCTCTTTGTCGATTGCTGACGGCGTCGCGGTGCCGGACGAGTCCCGACCCCTGCGGTTCCCGCTGGTCGGCAAGATCGCTGCGGGCTACCCGATCGAGCGGGTCGCCGATCAGGACGAGGTCGATTTCACCGAACTGCTCGCCAGCCCGGCCGGCCGGCCGGATTCGACGTTCGCTCTGCGGGTCGACGGCGAGAGTATGAAAGATGAAGGCATCCTCGACGGCGATCTTGTGCTGGTCGAGCGGAGCGAGATCGCGAGCGACGGCGACCGGGTTGTCGCCCTGCTGCCCGACGGCTCGACGACGCTCAAGACCTTCTACAAGGAAGACGACCACATCCGGCTCCAGCCCGCGAACCCCGAGTTCGAGCCGATCCGTGTGAAGTTCTGCACGATCCAGGGGATCGTCCGCGGGGTGGTCCGCAAGTACTGACTGGGCGGGCGTCGCGGACCTACTCGTGTTGGTCGCCGGCGCTGAAACGCGGCGGCCGGTCGAGCGTGAACACGTTCTCTGCCGCCCGCGTGGCCTCTCGGACGAACAGGGGCACTTGGTACATGCCGAGCAGGGTTCTGCCGTCGATGTACCGCAGCCCGGTCACACGATGCAAAGCGAGCAGCTCGTCGATCATTGCTGGGTCGGGCAGACGATCTGGCTGAAGGTGAGCTGAGCGATAGACGTGCGGCTCGGTCTGGCTCTGGTTTGGTCGATCGCTCGCGATCACCATGCCCAGCGGCGTGCCGAAGATCGGGACGGGTACCTGGAGACTTGAGACTCGGTCGAAGACGCTGGCGAGCGTGTTGCTCACCGCGGCGTGCAGCCCGACCTCGGCAGGTGTCAACCCGCCGGCCTGGATGATGAAGACGCCGTTTTGCCCGAGCACGGTTTTGCACCGCGCGAACGTTTCTTGGGTGAACAGCGGCCAGGACGGTCCGTCCTCGATCGGATCAGACAGATCCGAGACGATCAGATCGAATCGCTCGCCCCGCCGCGCTGCCCGGTCGATGTATTCGAACGCATCACCGATGACCAGCTCGTGCCGAGGATCGTCGAACGCGCCTCCGGCCATATCGCCGAGGTATTCGGCGCAGGACTGGACGACCGCTTGGTCGATGTCGCAGGTGACAACCCGCTCGACCGAGGACCAGCGGAGCGCTTCGCGTGCGGTCGCGCCCTCCGCCCCGCCGAGGATCAGCACGGACCTTGGGTGCCGGTGCGCGATCGCGGCAGCGTGCATCATTGCCTCGTGATAAATGAACTCGTCGCCGGTGGACGACTGCCATTGCCCGTCGAGCACGAGTGCACGGCCGTAGGTCGGCGTTTCGACAATCTGTATACGTTGGAACTCGGACCGGGTGTCGGCCAGCACGCGGTCGATCGCGTGGGCGTAGACATCGTGCTCGGTCATGGGCTCGAGCAGCCATCGACGGGCGGGGTCGAGCCGGTCAGCCATGGGGCCGGGCTGCCATGCGTGTATCAACGCGTTCGACCTCGATCACGCCGGCATCGGTGCGGCCGGAGGACATGTGTGCGTCGGCACGGTCGACGCCCTCGACCTCGCGTTCGCGGAGCCCGGCGGCGCGGGGGATGCGGAGGATGGTGGACCGTGTTGCGCGGAGCTCTGACGCAAGGTAGCGGCACGCGTGTTCGGCTATAGCTTGGTCGCCGCAGGTAAAGCAATCGGCCGCGGCGTAGCCGATCTCGGGCCAGGTGTGCACAGTGATGTGGCTCTCGGCGAGCAGGCCCATCGCGGTGACGCCCTGCGGCTCGAAGCGGTGCGAGGCCTCGCCGAGCCAGGTCGCCCCGGCGTGCTCCGCAGCCGAGCGGAGCGACCGCTGGATGAACCGATGATCATCGAGCAGCTCGAGCGGGCAGCCATAGAGCTCAACGATGCAGTGCACCCCGACG
>JBCDEF010000219.1:0-4414 GCA_039179915.1 Planctomycetota bacterium
GGAGCAGCCGATGGAGATAGACGATCTGGTGATCACCCCAGTAGCCGATGCCGGACCGCGGGTTCTCGGGCTCGGGGACTTCCCAGTCGATGCCCTGCTCGTTGATGCGGTACGGGTTGTAGCCCTCGGCCGTCGTCGCGTTGAGGAACTTGGCGATCACGCCAGGCAGCATCGCGGGGTAGCTGCGGCAGACCGCCTCCCAGTTCTGGAAGATGTCGCGCCAGTTGCCCTCGTAGCCGGTCACCCGCTGGCCCTGCTCGTCGCGGACGCGGATCCGGAAGCGGTTCCAGGGCCGGCTCGGGTCGCCGTGGCGCCGGCCGAAGGTCAGCGGCAGGTACTCGAGCGCGATCCGCTCGAGCTGCAGGTGGCCCGCCTCGGCCAGCCGCGAGCGCAGATCGGTCAGCGACAGCTCGGGGTCGAGCGCCCGCAGAAAGTCGGCGTGCACCTCGGCCAGCTCGGTGTTGCGGAGGCGTACGAAGCGGATCAGGTCGTCGCGGTCGACGCGGTGGCCGTTGATCGGCACCCCGCCGCGCATCGCGTTGAACAGCACGTTGGAGCGGTGCGCAGCGGCCGCAATGCGGTCCTCGGTCGCCTGGTCGGCATCGGCTTGATCCAGCAGCGTGCGCAGCCTCGCGCGGTCGCCGGCGAGCGACGCCTCGATCTGGTCCTGCAAATCCGCTCCCGATTCGAGCATCGCCCGGCGCTCGACCACGGCCGCGTGATCGAGGTGCGCATCCGCAACGATGGTCCACGCCTCGGGCCGGCCGCCGACGAGCTCGACCGCAGCGCGGCACAGGTACGCGCCCCGCCGGCCCGTGACAACGCCCGCAGCCTCGGGCCGACCGCCCCGCTCGAAGACGCGAAACGCCCCGTCGTCGAGCAGCAGATTCGCCCCGGGCAGCCCGGACCGCCAGACCGCGTTGAACCGGAGCGACTCCTTGGCCTGCGGGCTGTCGGAGATCGCGGCTTCGAGCGCGTAGATCGCCAGCGGCGTCTCGCCGACGCGCTCGCTCCGCTTGTACCCGTCAACAAGCGTGCTCATGGTCTGCTGCACCACCAGCGGCACGCTGGCCGGCATGAGATTGCGGTAGCCGTCGAGCAGCTCGACCCGCGCCGAGCCCTCGGGCAGATGCAGCTCGGCCCGGCGGACCACGCCCAGCTCGTCGGCCAACGCGTACTCCACGCGGAAGACCAGTCCCGTCTCGGCGTCAGACTCTTCGAACTGGACCGCGTCGCCGACGGGCGTGCGCCGGAGCACGCGCGAGGCGGCGCCGGCGCTGTGGCGAGCATCAAACGGACGCCAGAGCCGGCCGTCCTCGAAGCGGATCATCGTGGCCGGGCCGCTGAGCCCGCCGAGTTCCTCGAGCCGGTCGTCGGTCTCGTACGGGAACAGGCAGCGATCGGGCTCGACGCGGCCGGCGGTGAACGCGCCCGCCGATGAGATGTACATCCACAGATCGGTATCGCCGACCAGGGTCATCAGGAAGGGCGGCATCGTGTCCAGCGACCGGATCTCGTAGTACGTCCGGCCCCGGACTTCGACGAAGCCGGCGGAGGGCTGGTCGGCGGTAGCGGCGGGAACGGGTGTCACGGGATGGGCTCGCTGCGGGCTGGATGGGCGGAGAGTGGCGATCGGCTGATCCACGGACGCCGATCGGAAACCAGCGGGCCGCGGAAATCATAGGGTCTCGCCCGTGCCCGCCGACCGCTTCCGCTCGGCGATCTCGTCGCGGATGCCGCGGCTGCGCTTTTCGGTCAGGTCGTAGCCGAGCATGATAAAGATCGCCAGCAGCGTGCCGGCGATCGGCAGCAGCACGTAGGCCAGCCGCAGCCCGGTCATCGCTTCGGTCGTCTGCGATTCGAAGTCCGGGTCGAATCCCACCGCGCTCATGATCACGCCCGTCAGCAGGCCCGCGGCCGCGAATCCCAGCTTGACCATCCACCAGTAGACCGCGCCGAAGACCCCCTCGCTGCGCGATCCTGTCCGCAGCTCGTCCAGGTCGCAGACGTCCGCCGTCATCGACATCATGATCGTAAAGAGCCCACCGATCCCGAAACAGAACAGCGGGAGCGGGATGAACAGCATCCACGGATTATCCGGATTGAAGCACCACCAGAACAGCAGATAGCCGAACACAGAGATGCTCTGCGAGATCACGAACGCCGTCCGCTTCCCGAGCTTCTGCGACATGATCGTGACCACCGGGATCGCAAGGAAAGTCGTGGCCAGTGCCCCCACCGAGCCGTGCCAGGCCGGCCAGCGTCCCGCTCCATCGGGCCCGGTGTCACCCGCGAACATGTGGTGCAGGATGATGAAGTAGGCCATACCCGCCACGGTGTTGAAGCTGCCAAAGATCAGAAAGGTCGCCACGCAGATCCGAACGAACGGCGCGTTCTTGAACGCCTCCGCGATCCCCTTGGCGAGACTCGTCAAACTCCCGGCGATGCCGGTGAACGAAAGCCGGTCCTGTGTTGCAGGGTCCACCGGCTGCGTCCGGCAGAAAATCGCCGGCGCGATGCCCAGCAGGATGCACCCGGCGCCGACGTAGATCGCGAGCATCCGCGCGCCGTGCACGCCGTTCGATTCCCCTGTGACCGGATCGGGAAAGAAGGCGGGGTCATAGATGATGATCCAGAACCACGGCGCGATCACCCATGCCCACTGCCCGATCCACTGCGCGACCGCCATCAGCCGCGTGCGCTCGTGGAAGTCCGAGCTCATCTCGTACCCCATCGCGACGTACGGCGTTGCGAAGATCGTGAGCCCGACGTAGAACAGCAGCGCGAAGATCAGGTAGTACCAGAAGTTGTACATCACAGACCGATCCGCATCGAGCTGCCACATCAGCGCGAACGAGACCCCCGCGATGATCGCGCCGAGAAAGATGTACGGTTTCCGACGACCCCAGCGCGACTTGGTGTTGTCGGTGATGTACCCCATCACCGGGTCGGTCACCGCATCGAGCACGCGCGGCAGGAACGCGAGCACGCCGGCCATCCAGGGCTTCATCCCTAGGCTCTGCACCAGGACCACGAGGAAGACCGCCATCGCCGCCGGGAACAGCTGGTTTGCCAGCATCCCGATCCCGAAGAAGGTCTTCTGCGACATCGGCACCGCCGAGGAAGCTTTTGGCGCAGGCGGCGGGGGAACGCTGGTCGGATCGGGCATCGGGGCGGCTCTCCAGGTCGGGCCGAGCACCATACCAGATCAGCCGACAGCCCGATACCGGGGCACGCGGTGTATACAGCCGCCGATCGGCTTCGGCAGCCTCAGGCCTCGTCGTTGCCGACCGGCTGCGATGTCGAGGGCTTGAGCTCTGTGGTGCTGGATTGCGGAGCAGGTGCTCTCTTCGAACCGGTCTTCCTCGCCGCAACCTTGTTGGAAGCCGAGTTCGTGGAAGCAGCCTTTTTGGGAGCAGTCTTCTTGGGAGCCGCCTTCTTCGACGCGGCTTTCTTCGCGGTTGTCTTCTTGGTGGCCCCCCCGGCCCGGGCCGACGACCCGGACCGCGCCGGCTTCGCCTGCTCTGCTTCCAGTTCCATCACGCGGCCGGTCAGCGTGAGCAGCGCCTCGGACATGGCCTCGAGCTCGAGACGCATTTCGGACACCGGCTCCGCGGCGGGCTCAGCCGAGTGCTCGGTGGCGGGCTCGGCCTTTGCAGCGTCGAGCCGCTCGACCGCGGCCGCGGCCGCGGCGCTGACCCGTTCGGCCGAGCTGGCGGCGGCGTCTTCGATCCGGCGGCGTGCCTCATCTGCCGCGGGCTGGACCAGCCGCTGGATCGCGTCTCCGACGGCCTGATCGACCGCTCGCCGGGCCTCGGTCTCGATCGTCCGCCCCAGCGTTGCCTGCTGCGTTTCCGCGGCCGCGGCGATCGCGGAGATGCCCCGGCGGGCCTCCGCCCGCGCCAGCTCGACGGCACCATCGGCCTCGCGACGGGCCGCATCGATTGCATCGGAGAGCCCGCCTTCCGCGGCGGCGGCTCGCTCGAGCTGCTCGCGGAGCACATCGATCCGCGAGCGTGCGGGTTCGTCCAGGTCGCTCAGTGCGGCGAGCGTGGTCTCGGCGCGGGCGAGCATCGCGGTCGCGCCAGCGGCTGCACGCTCGTTGTCGGCCAATGCCTGCGCCGCGGTCGCCCGGAGCGATGCCTCAGCGTCACTCAGCTTGCGGCCGAGCTGGTCCGAAGAAGCCTCGGCCGCGGCCTGCAGCGAGAGCGCTGCACGCTCGGCCGCGGCGAGCACAGGCTCCAGCCGGGTCCGGGCCTGGCTCAGCCGCTGCTCGATCTGCTCGGCGTGGTCGGTGCCCTCGTCGATCGCCTGGCGGGAGCGCGCCTCGAGCCGTTCGCACGAGGCCTCGCTCCGCGTCCGCATCTCTTCGAGCCGATCGAGCAGGCCCCGGCGGACCGCGGCGGCCCGCGAC
>JBCDEF010000220.1:0-4241 GCA_039179915.1 Planctomycetota bacterium
CTTCTTGATCGTCTCCTCGGGGTTGTCGCCGTAGGTGTACTCGATGATCCAGTAGTCGTAATCGCCGATCCCGGTCATCGCGAAATCGCCTTGGATCTCGCCGGACTCCATGTTGATGTTGATCGGGCTGTAGTCCATGACCGAAGCCGTGAACGGCCGGCCCTTGACCTCGTTGGAATTAATCTCTTCGAGCGTGAACTGGCTCGATGCCTTGAAGTTGTGGCTGAACCCGAGCGTGTGGCCGACCTCGTGCGCGACCAGGTCGGCGAGCATCGGGCCGATGAACCAGTCCGGCATGCCGTCGATCAGGTCGGCCGGGTCCTCGGCCGGCTCTTCAGCCGGCTCTTCGCCTTCGGCGCCTTCTTCCGGCTCGGGCTCAAGCAGGTCGCGTCCAAGGGAAAGATGCATCGCCATCATGGCCAGGTCCATCGCCTTGCCCTGGCTGGCCATGCACAGGCCGTTGAACTGGCTGTGCACGTTGGCGAGCCCGTCGAACTCGTTGTCGCCGTAGAGCGTGCCGTCGGCCGCGGCCGCCGGGTGACCGCCGTACCGCATCACGCCCCGCTCGGCCCGCTGGGCCAGCAGGTAGTCACGCTGCGCGGGCGCGGCCATCAGGATCCGCGGGTCGTACTCCGGGTTCCGCTCGAGCCATGCCAGCGTCTCCGGGCTGAAGCTCTCGGTCGCCACGGCCGGCAGCAGGTCGTTGTACTGGAAGTTGAAATAGCGGATCCAGCCGTCGGTCAGGATGATGTCGGCGTCGAGGATCTCGCCCGTCTCCGGGTGCGCCCGGCTCGGGCCGATCGCCGTGCCGATGTCGTTGCTCAGCCACCGGATGAAGTTGTACCGCACGTCCTCCGGGTCTTTGTCCATGTGCGAGCCGCTGGCCTTGTCCTGCTGGCGCACCTCGATCGCGTTCAGGATCCCGGTCCGGTCGGCGAACGCCTCGTTCCAGTACTCGACGCCGTCGCGAACGAACCGGCGGTACCGCACCGGCACCGTGTGCTCGATGTAGAACACGATCGGCTGCTTCGGCGGGCTCAGCTTCAGCTTCGGGTCCCGCTTCTGGATGTTCCAGCGGTTGACGTACCGCACAACGACCTCGTCGTCTTCGAACTTGCCGAGGTCCCGGTACGCCGTCGTGAAGCTGCCGATCCGCTGGTCGGCCTTGCGCGGCTTGAAGTCGGCCGAGCCGCGCACGTTGCTGATCGAATAGTGGAACTCCTTCAAGATCCCGCCGGCGGTGGGCATCTCGATCGCCACCTCGATGTTCTGCGGGAACGCCTTGGCCTTGACCACCTTCATCAGGTTGGTGTTCGCCCCGCGGGCCGAGCCGCCGAAGAACGACGACGCCTTGCCGGCCAGCAGGTTGTCCAGATCGATCACGGGCTGCCGGTTCGGGCCGATGCACACAATCGGCACATCCAGCAGCACGCGGTCGGTAAAGATCTGGTTGACCGAGTCCTTCGACTCCTGGTCGCCCGTCGAGCGGGTCTGCACCTCGGGGGCCATCAGCGCCATCCGCGTGTTGTACCGCTTCCAGTAGGTGTACAGATCGCGGCCCTGCAGGCCGGCGAAGATCTCGCCAGAGCCCACGGTCATCGCGAAGAAGTGCTTCTGCCGCTCGTAGCCGCGGGGCAGCTCGGCGAGCATCTGGCCCGTCTTGCGGTCGATCCAGATCGTGTACAGGCTTGAGTCGCCCTCGACGGTCGAGACGACCTTGTCGAAGCCCTTGGCGACGTCCTCGAACTTCGGGAACTCGGGCTTGTCGTTCTGGGCGGCCGCCGCGCCGACGGTCGACCCCGCAAGGAGCACCGCCGCCGCGCTGACCGCGCCCAGCCGCTTGAGAGACTTCATCCGCATCACACACACTCCTTTGCACGCCGCGCCAAACCCGACGCCGCTCATGCACGCTGTCGACGGATCCGCACGCGAACCCGCTCTAGATTCTCGGCCGCGCGGCCCCCGCGTCAGCACGATCCGCCGCCGCCCGCGCACAGGATGCGCACAAACGCCGACGCCGGCGGTCCGGCCTCAACCGGCCGCCACGCCCAGGCCCGGCCCCCGAGAGCTCAGGGACAGGCCAACGAGCAGGGCCACGAAGACCACACCGGCCAGCTTCACCCCGCGATCGCGCAGCGCCAGCTCCGTCGGGTCGTCGTACAGACCCCGCTCTAGTTGAACGATACAACGCAGCAGCCCGTAGGTTGCCGGCAGCATCGTCAGCCACAGCCAGTTGAACCCCCACGCCGCCCCGTCCGCCACATCCTTAACCGACGGCCCGTACCGCCCCTCCTGGTCTTGCACATACCCGGCGTACGTAATCAGCGTGCCCACCCCGGTCATGACCACCGCCATCCGCAGCAGGTCGTCCGAGTAGATCTTCTGCACCCCGCGGACCGACTCGACGCTCGACGCCTCGCCCGCCATCGTCCGCCGCTCACCCAGCCGCTTGCCGAAGGCCAGGAACATCGCCAGGAACAGCGTCGAGTTAAGCAGCCAGGTCGAGGGCATGACCTCGACCGCGGCGCACCCGACCAGAACCCGGATCACAAACCCGATCGAGAGGCTGACCACATCCACGATCACGCGGTGCTTCATCAGTGCCGAATACGCCATCACATTGATGATGTACAGCAGCACGAGCCCGGCGACCCAGACGGTCGCCTCCTCGGAGGCGGGCATGACCGCGACCGCCGCCGCCGCTCCCGCGAACAGCGCGATGCCGTAGGCCTTGGCCGTCCCCACCGGCACCCGGCCGCTGGCGATCGGCCGTTTCTTCTTTCTGGGGTGCAACGCGTCGGCCTCGCGGTCGGCGATGTCGTTGAAGACGTAGCACCCGCTCGACGCCAGCCCGAACGCCACGAACGCCAGCAGCGCTTCCAGCACGAACGACGGGCTCAGCTCCACCACACCCTGCGAAAACGCGTAGAACGGCCCGATCAGCACGAACGCGCCCTTGCCCCATTGGTGCGGCCGCGCAAGCTTGATCAGGTCCCGAACCATGCGTCCCCCCGTCTGCGGCGAGTCTAGCCAGCCCGTTTCCCGCGACCCCGACGGCGCCGGGCCGGTGCAGCCCCGACACGTTCGCGGACCCGCCTGACAGAAATTCCCCACGCTTCGCTGGCCGCGCCCCGGATCCGTGGCAGCTTGAACACAGAGTTACGGCCCGCGGTCGCAAGCCGACGGTGCCATTCCGAACGGGGCCGAAGCGGTTGGTGGGACGACTGCGGAGGCTGAGATGACCGTACAGACGAATACACCAGCACGGCTGCTCGCAGCCGGAGCTCTCATCGCCATTGCCGCACCCGCGGCCGCCGGAACCGATGTTCTGACCTTCTCCGGTCTCGAACACGGCAGGATTATCACCGATTCAACCTTCGCCGACGAAGGCATCACGATCCGCGCCACCAACTTCCGGCTGCCCGGCGCCTCGCCGATCATCTTCGACACGCAGTTCATCAACACCGCCGACCCGGACCTCGAAGGCCCGCCCTGGGGCGGCGGCAACCTGCCGATCGACACCGTGCTCGGCAACGTCATCATCGTGCCCGAGAACCTCGTCGACGACGACGACGACGGCATCGTCGACAGCCCCGACGACGAGGGCGCACGCCCCGCCGGCATCCTCGAGTTCACCTTCGACACCCCTACCACCGAGTTCGGCTTCGACCTGATCGATATCGAGGGTGTCGTTACCGAGATGACACGGCTCGACTTCTTCATCGGCGGCGAGCTCGCTGGCTCGGCCAGCCTCACCGATCTGATCACGCCAGGCAGCGACTTCTTCGACGAGACCGTCGCGTTCGGCAACAACTCACTCAACCGCATCGCCCCGTTCCAGGCCAGGGACTTTATCCCCAAGGGCCTGGGCGACGGCCCCGGCAACGGGCCCGGCCCGATCGGCTTCGACCGCGTCGAGATCAGCCTCGGCGGCTCGGGCGCGATCGACAATGTCGTCACCAACCCCGTCCCCAGCCCCGGTTCGGCCGTGCTGCTGGGACTAGGCGGGCTCGCAGCCGCCCGCCGACGCCGCTAAGCCCCCCCGGCTCGCCAAACCGTTCATCCGCCGACGCAGACGCCCGCCCGCCGGGCGTCTGTTCGTGCGCACCGCTGATACCGGCACCACCCCCTAGAATCCGGCCGCGGCGTCCACCGAACCGACCTCTGCACGCCCACACGGAGTTCCCCATGCCCTGGCAGCCCTCGATCACCGAGCACCACCTCCTCAAGCGCATCCCCAC
>JBCDEF010000221.1:0-4215 GCA_039179915.1 Planctomycetota bacterium
CACCCTGCTCGACGAGCTGCGGTTCCTCCGCCAGGCCTACGGCAAGCAGATCACCCTGGTCGTCTCCGGCGCCCCGGGCTTCCGCTGGGCCCAGCCCGAGACGCTCGAGGCCATGCTCAACGGGATCGAGCAGAACTCGACCGAGAGCGAGAGCGAGTCCGATGAGAATGACTCCGATGACGACGCCGTCGCTCGGAGGGACGGCCGATGAGCCCCGACCCATCGAACGATCCCAGCTCCCAACCGGGCGCGGACCCGGCCCGGGAGGTACCGGGCGCTTCGCGGCGGCCCTCATCGGTGACGCTCCGTGATGCGGGCACAGGCGCCGACGACGCGGCACTGATCGACCGCGCCAACCGGTCCGCGCTCGATGCGCTCCGCATCGCCTATTCGCTCTTGAGCTGGACCATGCTCGGCCTGATCGTGCTCTTCCTGCTCAGCGGGTTCCAGTCGGTCGACGAGAGCGAGCGGGCCATCAGGCTGCAGTTTGGCGCGATCGTCGACCAAGACCTGGGCGCGGGCTTCCAGTTCGCCTTCCCCGCGCCGATCGGTGAGCTCGTCAAGGTCCCGTTCGGACAAGACGACCTGCGGATCGACGACGCGTTCTACCCCGAGCTCTCCGAGCGGCAGAGGACACAGCGCGTGGAGCAGTTCGCGGGCTTGTTCCGCGATAGCTACGAGCCCGAACGCGACGGCTCGCTCCTTACGGCCGATCTGAACCTCGCCCACTTGCAGGCGCTCGTGCAGTTCCGCAGGTCCGAGCCTTCGCTCCGCGAAACCAACGTCGGCGAGCGGATCGAGGAAGAACTGATCCGGGTCACCGTCGAGCGGGCGATTGTCCAGGCGGTCAGCGAGGTCCCGGTCGACGATGTCGTCAAGCTCACCCCCGGCGCCGACGGCTCGATCTCGGCCGCCGCCGCCCGCATCGCCCAGACGTCGCTCGATCGTATCGACGCAGGCATCGAAATCCTCCGGATCGATATCAACAACCCCGGCCCGCCGCTGAGCCTGTCCGATGAGTTCGCCGCGGTGACCAGCGCGACCGCCAAAGCCAACGAGGCCCGCGACCGGGCCGAGCAGGAAGCCCGTACGCGTCTGAACCGCATCGCCGGGGCGGCGGCCGACGATCTGATCGATCTGATCGACCGCTACGAGCGGGCCTCGGACCTGGACGACGCGGTCGCCGCCGCAGGTCTGCTGAACAC
Organism: Planctomycetota bacterium; assembly: GCA_039179915.1. GTDB lineage: Bacteria > Planctomycetota > Phycisphaerae > Phycisphaerales > UBA1924 > JANQQZ01. The sequence goes on from JBCDEF010000221.1 coordinate 1,206, forward strand.
GATCAACGCCGTTATGATGGGCGAAGAGGCACAGTATGACCCGTCGTGGGGCTCGATCGAACCCGTGCCGGCCGGCCAGGACCCGATCCGGATCGCCGCGGGCGAGGTCTCCGGCGGGATCACGGTCGATATCGGCGACGCCGATACGTATCAGCGGTCGGCCCGCGACCGGGCGCTTTCGGATGTGGCCAGCTTCAACGCCAAGCTGCCGCAGTTCCAGACCAACCCGAGCGTGCTTGTCGTCGACGAGTGGACCTCCGCGATGGAAGCCTTCCTCGCCAACCCGACCGTGCAGGCGTTCTTCATGCCGCGCGGTGCCGAGGACAGCATCGATCTGTTCCTCAACCGCGACCCGCAGATCCTGCGTGAGCTGGAGCGCGAGCGGAACCGCCGCGAGCTTGAACGCGCCAACAACCGACGCGAGGCCCAGATCCGCCAGGAGCAGCTCGAGCTCCGCGACGCCGACACCGTGGGGGTCGAGTGAACGCCTCCTCACCGACCAGCCCCGCCGCCGGCGGACAGCCCGTGGTCGCCTGCCAGCGGCTCGGCAAGGTCTTCCGCGACTTCTGGATGCGCCCACGCGTCCGCGCGGTCGAGGACCTGACGTTCGAGATCCGTCCGCACGAGGTGTTCGGCCTGCTCGGGCCAAACGGGTCCGGCAAGTCCACCACGATCAAGATGATCCTCGGTCTGCTGCACCCAAGCCGCGGCCGGCTGCTCGTCTTCGGCAAAGCCCCGTCCGACGTGGCGATCAAGGCCCGCATCGGCTACCTCCCCGAGGAGAGCTTCCTCTACCCGTTCCTCAACGCTCGGGAAACCCTCGAGTACTACGCCAAGCTCTTCGAGATCGACGGCAAAACCCGCAAGCGACGCATCGACGAACTGCTCGACATGGTCGGCCTGGCCGCGGCCCAGCACCGGCCTGTCCGCGAGTATTCGAAGGGCATGCAGCGACGGATCGGCCTCGCGCAGGCGCTCATCAACGACCCCGACTTCCTGATCCTCGACGAGCCGACCACGGGCCTCGATCCGATCGGCACGCGCCAGGTCAAAGACCTGATCATCGAGCTGGGCAGCCGCGGCAAGACCGTCCTGCTCTCGAGCCACCTGCTCGCGGATGTCGAGGACGTCGTCGACCGGATGGTCATCCTCTACGGCGGCAAGAAACGCGACGAGGGCACGACAGACAGCCTCCTGACGACCCACTCGAAAACCACGATCGAGACCGACGCCCTCGACGACGACACGATCGCCGAGATCGATCGGATCATCCGCGAGCGGTCCAGCGGCGAGCGCAGCGTGCTCCGCGTCTCCCACCCTCGGCAGAAGCTCGAAGAGAAGTTCCTCGACATCGTCGAGCGTGCCCGCCAGGACCGGGTGGAAACCTCCGGAGCCGACAACCGGGGCGGGACCGCTGCGTTTCTCGCCTCGGGCGCGGCCGCTCCGCCCCCGGAAGACCTCATCGCGGGCCTGGTCGCGGGCGATCAGACCGAAGAGCTTTCTGAACCGGGCGATGCCCCGTCGGCGACGGCCGGCGCTGGCGATTCTCCCGATGCGTCGAGCGATGCGGAGGCAGATCGTGCAGCGGGCCAGGACGACGCCGATGCCGTGCTCGCGGCTCTCACTGAACAAGAGCCCGCGGCGCAGCCTTCAGTTGAAACCAACACCGATCCTTCGCCCGCCTCGCCTCCGAGCACGCAGCCCAGCCACCAGCCGGTCGCAGAAGAGAAGAAAGCCGGCGGGACCCCAACCGCGAAGCCGGCTGCTCCGGCGCCACACCGAGATGCCCCGGACAGCGGGCCGGCGACATCGGACGAGGTCGACCGCGGCATGATCGACTCGCTGCTCGGCGGCGGCAGCGGCGGGGGGGGCGACGATGAGCCAGCCACAGGGCCGGAGCGCGATCGATGAGCTTGCGTGACACCTGGACGCGGTTCGATATCGCCCAGCGGACCCGCTCGTTCAAGCTCGTCGCGTCCGCCGCGATCGTCCTGATCATACTCGCGCTCGGCATCGGGCGTGTCGTTCAGCACTACAGCCCGGAGACGCCGGCTCAGGCCGCCGCGGCCACCGATACCGCCGGCGCCGGCACCCCCGAAGCCGACACCGGCCCGGGCGAAACCATCACCAACACCGGCGCCGCCCAGCGGTTGCTCTCGGGCGTGATCGATCGCGGCCGCAGCCCGGTCGGCTTTGTGCTCTCGGTTGTGATCGTCGGCGCGATCATGCTCGTGGTCACCTGGCTCGGCTTGCTGATCACCTACTCGGGCATCGTGCTCGGAACGGCCGCGGTGATCCTTCCGCTGTCGCTCTTCGACTCGACCCGCTCGCTCGCAACGCTGCTCGGCGGGATCGGCTCGCTCGCCGTCGCGTTTACCGTGCTGCTCCGCGGCGCGCAGCTCCTGCTGGCCGGGTCGAACCCGGTGCTGGCCATCGCCAGGAACGTGCTCGCCGAGGCGGTCCGGCTCAAGCTCTCGATCGTCTTTATCGCGCTCCTGATCTTCGGCCTCGCCGCCCTCCCGGGCCTGATGGACCCTGAGACCCCCCTGCGGTACCGCGTGCAGTCCTTTCTGCAGTACGGCACGGGCGGCTCGTTCTGGCTCATCGCGCTGCTCGTGGTCGCCTTCAGCGTCAGCACCGTCGCGACCGAGCAGCGCGACAAGATCCTGTGGCAGACGATCACCAAGCCCGTCGCCGCCTGGCAATACATCCTCGGCAAATGGCTCGGCGTCAGCACGCTCGCGGCGTTGCTGCTGGCCGTCAACGCCTGCGGCGTCTTCCTCTTCGTCGAGTACCTCCGGCAGCAGCCGGCGCTCGGCGAGCGCGAAGCGTTCGTCGCGCTCGGCGACGAGGGTATCAGCGAAGACCGCATGATCCTCGAGACCCAGGTCCTGACCGCCCAGCGGACCGTCTACGCCGCAGAACCCGAGCCGAGCATCGAAGAGATCAACCGGCTCATCGAGTCGCGGGTCGATGACATCCGCACCCGCGACCCGGGCTTCCAGCTCAC
>JBCDEF010000222.1:0-4185 GCA_039179915.1 Planctomycetota bacterium
CAGGCCGTCGACGGCCCGATCGAGCCACGCGTCGGTGTCGTAGACACCGGCTTCGATCTCGGCGCGGACGTTCTGGACCAGCTCGGCGCGGGCCGGGTCGGTCGGCATGGCCGGGACGGCGTCCGCGGCGGCGGTCTGCTGGGGCCGAGCGGCGGCGCGGGCGGCTTCGGAAAAGCTCACCGAATCGGCCCCGCGGGAACGGCGATCGTCGGCGGAACCGGCGGCGCGGGATTCTCCGGCACCGGAGCCAGAGCGGGACGTCCGAACCGACGGGTCAACCCCGCCGAACCCTGAAATGCTGCTGATGTCTGCCATGCCTGTCCGCTCCTGTCTGCCTGCCGGCTCGCCCGCTCGGGCGGCCGTGTGTCCACCAGATGATCCAACCCATCAGCACCCGGCGTTGTTCGACGATTCAAAAAAGGATTATGTGGTCCGCTTGGTCGTCCGTGTGCCTACATCTTGGGACTCCATCCCCTGCTTGTTTGGCTATCGGGGATGGACTTGAGGCCGCTGCAATACTCACTTCCAAGGAGTTATTTTTGATAACTATATTTCATACAACAGTTTGTGGGTGTAATCGCAGAGTGGACGATGAAAAAAGACTTTGCGGCCGGCCGTAAATGCGGCTGTATGCTCCGCCGGGATGATAGCGAGGAACCACAAGATGAATCGGATTTTATTCGGAACGCTGATCCTGGTCGTTTTGACCGGTTGCAGCGGCGGATCGCCCGAGGGCGGCGGCGATCTCGGCGGTGCCCGGTCTGAGGGCCAACGCCTGTTTGGGGGGGGCAACGGCGGGGGCGATCCACAAGATGCGGACGAGTGGTCGATCGGCCTGATGGTCTTCATGGGGCCGGAGCGTCAATCGGCGGCCGAGGATGCGGCGGCCGACCTGCGTTCGCGGGACCGCCTGCTGCGGGCGGCCTTTGTGGTCGACCGGGGCGAGCGGGCGCTGGTGATGGTCGGTCGGCACCCGAGCCCGCGGACGGCCGAGGCGGTCGAGGCGCTGGAACGTGTCCGCCGGATCCGGCTCGACGGCGAGCGGCCGTTTGAAGAGGCGTTTTTCGTACCCCCGCCGTCCGGGGAGGCGGGCGACCTCGACCTCCGTTCGGCGCGGGAGCGGTTCGGGGCGTTGTACTCGCTGCAGATCGGGGTGTACGGCAAGCCCGGCGGGGCGACACCCTCGGAGCGCGAGCTGGCGGAGATCCGGGCGACGGCTGAGGACGCGGCCCGCCGGCTCCGCCGCGAGGGCGAGCTGGCGTTCTACTTTCACGGTCCCTCGCTGAGCATGGTGACGGTCGGGGCCCTGCGTCAGGACGACATCGAGGGACAGACACCTGCGGTGGCGCTGCTCCGCGAGCGGTTCCCGCACAACCTGCTCAACGGTCAGGGGGTCCGGCAGCGGGTGCAGACGCAGTCCGGGCCGCAGTGGCAGATGCAGCCGAGCTTCGCGGTGGCGATCCCGGAGTAGATGCGGCGGGTTGAGTGTCTTCTGTGGGTTTAGCTGCCCTGGAACCAGAGCGGGGTGATCTTTGAGGCGCGCCAAGTGCCGTCGCGTTCGACCCAGTCGATGAGCCACCAGCTGTGGTTGATCCAGCCGCCCTCGTTGTTGAGGGCTCGGACGCGGATCTGGCACCGCCCGACGCGGGTGCCGTCGAGGGCGGCGCGGGTTTCGAGGACCTGGATGCGGCCGAGCCCGAAGCGTGCGAGGCGGGTGACCTCGTCGGCGATGCGTTCTCGGCCTTCGAGTGCGAAGAGGCCGGCGAGCCGGCTCTGCCCCGGGGCGACGCGTGCGTCGGGCTCGAGGAGTGCGGCGACGGCGGGCCTGTCGCCGTCGGCCGCGGCTGTGGCGAGGGTGGCAGCGAGACGGCTGATCGTCTCGCGGGGGGTCTCGATCAGCGTGCCGGCCAGGAAGACGCCGGCACCGGCGGCCAGGCCGACGAGCAGGGCGAGCGAGCCGGCCTTCCGCGAGCCGCCGCGGAGCATCGCGATGCCCACGAGCAGGCCGACGGCGGCGATCGCGATCGCCAGCGGCTGCGGCTGCTCGAAGACCCAGCGGTCGACCGGCGGGACGGGCGGCAGCGGGGGGACCTGGTTGGCGCTGGGGCCCTGCAGTTGCATCGTCTGGAGCCTCCGGGGCGGGTTGGCCGATCTGCCTTGATGCGGCGCGTCGGATGCGACGGGTATCGCCTGGCGGAGACTGTACGGCTATGGACAGCGGCGGGTTGAAGAGCGGGAGCGCGTCGGCCGAGCCCACACCGGCGGGGGCTGCGGAGCGGCTGGCCCGGAACCTGGCGATGCTGTCGATCGGCTCGCCGGGCGTGGTGTCGGCGGTGCGTGACGCGGGGCCGGCGTTCCAGGCCGGGTTCGCCGTGGCCGACGACGGGCTGCTGACCGGCACGCTGACCGAGGCGACGGGTCGTCGGGTCTCGCTGGCCAGCGCGCGTCGGCCGGGCGAGGAGGCCGAGCGGCTGGCGGGCACGGTCGATCTGGGAAGCGCCGCCGCGGTCCTGGTGCTCGGGTTCGCGATGGGGCATCATGTCGCGGCGCTGCTGCGGGCGGCGAAGTCTTCGGCGGTGGTGGTGGTGTACGAGCCGGACGTAGCGCTGCTTCGGGCGGTGCTCGAGCGGCAGGACCACACAGACTGGCTGGGCGACCCGCTGGTGCGGATCGTGACCGATCCGGACGACGCGGTCGCGATGACCCGTGCGCTCGAGGGCAGCGAGGGGCTGGTCTCGATGGGGCTGTCGATCGCGGCGCACCCGCCGAGCGTTCGGCGGCTGGGCGACGGGGCGGAGCGCGTGCAGCAGACGCTGATCAGTGCGCTGCGTTCGATCCGCACGAACGTGGTGACCACGCTGGCCCAGTCGCACGTGACGATCCGGAACCAGCTGATGAATCTGGATACGTACGCGCGGTCGCCGGGGATCGAGCCGCTGCGGGGCGCGGCCGCGGGCCGGCCGGCGGTGGTGGTCAGCGCCGGGCCGAGTGTGCAGCGGAACCTGCACCGGCTGGCCGAGCCGGGCGTCCGCGACCGGTTCGTGCTGATCGCGACGCAGACGATGCTCAAGCCGATGCTGGAATTGGGCATCCGGCCGCACTTCGTGACCGCGCTGGACTACCACGCGATCAGCGGCCGGTTCTATGAAGGATTGTCGGCATCGGATGTCGAGGGCGTGACGCTGGTCGGGGAGGCGAAGGCAAACGCGGCGATCTTCGGGGCCTGGCCCGGCGCGGTGCGCACGCCGGCGGACGGGTTCCTCGATCGGCTGCTGGGCGACGCGGCGCCGGCCAAGGGCACGCTGCGGGCGGGCTCGACGGTCGCGCACCTGGCGTATTACCTCGCGCGGTTCCTCGGCTGCGATCCGGTGCTGCTGATCGGGCAGGACTTGGGCTTCACCGATGGGCAGTACTACGGCGACGGCGCCTCGATCCACGGGGTCTGGGGCGGCGAGCTCAACGAGTTCTGCACGCTCGAAACGCTCGAGTGGCAGCGCATCCGCCGGATGGGCGGGCGGCTGATCCGGGCGACCGACCACCTCGGCCGGCCAATGTTCACCGACGAGCAGATGCACGCCTACCGGGTCCAGTTCGAGCGGGACTTCGAGGCGGACCTGGAGCGCGGGCTGACAACAATCGACGCGACCGAGGGCGGCGTGGCCAAGTCGGGCACGACGCCGATGCCGCTGGCCGACGCGATGGCCTCGCACGCCGACGCGCCGCCGGTTCGCTTGCCCGATGTGCCGACGGACGAGAGCGCGGCCGGATCGGTCCGGGCCGGGGTGGACCGGCTGCGCGAGGTCCGCGCGGGCGTGTGGCGCGTCGGCGACCTGAGCAGAACCGCAGAGGGTGTGCTCACGGAGATGATCGAGCACGCGGGCGATCAGCCGCGGGTGAACCGGTTGATCGAGAGGGCGCACGAGCTTCGGGACGAGGTCAAATCGGTCACGCCGGCGTGGGACCTGGTGCACACGCTCAACCAGCGCGGGACGCTGAACCGCGCAAAGGCCGACCGCTCGATCTATCTCGGTGACGACGACGCCTATGCACGCCAGCGGGCGCAGATGGAACGCGACCGCGAGAACCTGACGCAGCTGGCCGGGTCCGCGGAGATGCTCGGCGAGATCATGGACGCGGCGATCCGGGCGCACGACGGCCGTGCCGAGAAGCTGACGCGGCAGACGC
>JBCDEF010000223.1:0-4131 GCA_039179915.1 Planctomycetota bacterium
CGCGGATCGAGAATGCGCGACGTAGAATCGAGCGGGTCAACCGCCGGATAGATGCCTTTTTCCGCAATCGCACGGTTCAGAACCGTTGTCGCATCAAGGTGGGAGAACGACGTCGCCGGCGCGGGGTCGGTAAGGTCGTCCGCCGGCACGTAAATCGCCTGCACCGAGGTGATCGCGCCCTTGGCCGTCGACGTAATCCGTTCCTGAAGCTCGCCCATCTCCGTCGACAGCGTCGGCTGATAGCCCACCGCGCTGGGCATGCGGCCCAACAGCGCCGACACTTCCGAACCCGCCTGCGTGAACCGGAAGATGTTGTCCACGAAGATCATCGTCTCTTTACCCGACGAGTCGCGAAAGTCCTCGGCCATCGTCAGGCCCGACAGCGCCACCCGCAGACGCGAGCCAGGGGGCTCGTTCATCTGGCCGAACACCATCGCCACCTTATCGATCACGTGCGCGGTCTGGCCGTTCTCGTCGGTGTACTCGGCCTCTTGCATCTCGAGCCAGAGGTCGTTGCCCTCACGCGTCCGCTCACCCACGCCGCAGAACACTGAGTAGCCGCCGAATTCGCGGGCAACGCGGGCGATCATCTCCTGGATGATGACCGTCTTGCCCACGCCCGCACCGCCGAACAGCCCGATCTTGCCGCCGCGGACGAACGGGCACAGCAGGTCGACGACCTTGATGCCCGTGACCAGCATCTCGGTCTTGGGGTTGAGCTGATCGAACTCGGGCGGGGCCCGGTGGATCGGCATGCGCTTCGTGTCGGTCAGCGCCGGCTTGTTGTCGATCGGATCGCCGAGCAGGTTGAACACCCGGCCGAGCACTTCCTCGCCGACCGGCACCGCGACCGGGGCGCCGGTGTCCTCGGCCTCCATGCTCCGCCGCAGGCCATCGGTCGAGCCCAGCGCCACCGCGCGGACCACGCCCCCGCCGAGGTGCTGCTGGACTTCGCCGTACAGCGTCTTCTCCTGCCCGTCGTCCTGCCAGCGGCAGGTGATCGCGTTGTAGATCTCCGGGAGGTTGTCTTCCGGGAACTGCGCGTCGAAGGTCGAGCCGATCACCTGGATGATGGTGCCCTTGGTGCCCTGCGCCATGGGGTGGAGTCCTTCTTTGAATGCCGTAAGGAGGCCGGTTTGCGGTGCCACACCGCCGACTCCGGCGGGGCCCGCACGATAGGCCCCCTCCCGATCGATGCCCACGCCGCCGACCCCGCCAATCCGCCCTAGGGCCGGTCCGCCCGCCGCCACGCGCCCCCGTTCCGGTGCTTCCGCGGCTGCAGGTACACCGTCGCCGTGTTCGTCGACGCCGACCCCTCCAGATCCTCGTTCCGCACCGACCCGTCCGCGAACGCGAAGTGCGTCACCGACTCCCCGAACCAGTACCCCTCCCACACCGTGAATTGCCGCTCCAGCCGCTCCTCCGGCGAATACCGCTCGGCCTCCGCCCAGCCCGCCCCGCCCAGCACAATCAACGACCACGGATCCGCCGACGACCGACGCAGACTCAGGTCCGTCCGGAACGAGTCCCGCCCCGAACCACCGCGCGGCATCCCGAAACCGAACGTCGCCCCAGGGTTGCAGTACAGCCACTCGTTCGCGAAATAGCTCGTCCCGACCACGTCAGCCACCGGCTGGAACCGGTCAAACGGCACCCGCTCGCTCCCCAGACCAAAGATGCCCCAAGGCGACGTCTCCGGGTCATACGCCGATGCGATCCCCGCGTCCCCCGGCGAACGAGCCACCTCCGCCGCCAGCGTCGAGCTCTCGCCTTCCGCATCGCCCAGATACGCGTTCAGCGGCCGGCTCATCCCCTGCGCCTCGGCCAGAGCCAGATCACTCGTCGGCCCACCGCCCCAGTTCCAACGCACCCGCGCCCGGGCGCGGATCCGGTTCTCGACCGTCTCGGCGTTCTCCGCCGCCGGGAAAACCCGCTCGGCTTGCTCATACATCGACCACGCCAGCGAGAGCTGCCGAAGATTGCTCTGGCACAGCGTCTTCCGTGCCGTCTCGCGGGCGCTCGCCGCCGCCGGCACGATCAACGCCATGAGCACCCCGATGATGCTGATTGTCACCAGAAGCTCGATCAGGGTGAACCCGTGCCGTAGTTCCGGCGCCCTCGCAGGCATGCGGCCCTTCCCGATCGATCCTCCCCCAAACGCCTGTTGTGTCTCGCTCATGACGCCGATGTCGGAACCACACCGGCCGTGCCTCAGCGGGGATCCCTCCCCGGATCAAGCGATTTCAAGAGCCGACCACACCGCCACTTCACCCCGCCCAGCGGGCACACAGACCGAATTTCTTCTCCAAACTCGCTGGCACGTCGCCTGCTCTACTCGCCGTTGCCCCCGAGCACGGCCTCCAGTTCCCGGACCAGCCGCCCCGCGTCACCCGCACCCAGCTTCAGCAACACCGGCCAGAACCCCCGGCCCTCGTCCACCACCCGAACCAGCGTCCGGTCATCAACCACCGGCCGACCGCCCGGCCCGCGCGATCGGTACTGCGGATCGACCTCGATCATTAGCTTCCCCGGCTCGAGCGAGAGCCGCCCATCCGCCGCGATCTCGTACGGCAGCGTCGCGAGCACCAGATCCGAGCCCGCCGCGCCAGCCGGATCCGCCGACTCCGCGATCGACCGCACCCCACGCAGCACCCGGCCGGCCGCCACCGCGTTGAGCCGCACCGACAGCATCTCAGTTCCGTCCGCCTTGAACACCGACATCCGCGCCCCGTCGCCCTCGGCCTGCACCGACACCGCCGGGCTCTCAACTTCCGCCAGCCCAAACTCGCTCAGCTCCAGCCCATCGAGCATCATCTCCACTGACACCCGCGGTTGCTTGTCAGCAAACATGACCGCCTCGACCAGCCCGGCAACCTCCCGCGCCGACCACCGCGTGTTCGTCAGCACCACGACCGCCGCCCCGTCCTCCGGGTACCGCCGGAACTCGGCCGTGTACCCCCGCGTCGCCCCGCCGTGCGAGACCAGCGTCCCGCCCCAGGCCGACTCGCCCACAAACCACCCCAGCCCCGTCATCGAGCCGGGCCGCGCTTCGGTCATCATCGCCGCCGTCGCCGGCTCCACAATCCGCCCCGCCGCGAACGCCTCGTCCAGCCGCAGTAGATCCAGTGCACTCGTCAGCAGCCCGCCCGCGCCTTTGAGCCCCCAGCCATAGCCGTCATCGAGCAGGCCCACGACCGAGCCGTCCCGCCGCGCACGCGCCGTAAACAGCTCTCGGTGGTGGGGGCGGTCCAGCGGCCGACCCAGCGCATCGAGCCCATCCAGAAACCCGCTGCCCTCCATCCCCGCCGGCACCAGCACGCGCCGCCTGGCTTCGTCTTCAAATTCCCTTCCTGTCGCGTGCTCGACCACCGCCGCCAGCACCACGAAACCCGCGTTCGAGTATCGCCAGCCCGCACCGGGTGCAAACAGCCGGCCAGCCGTCAGCGCCAGCCGAACCGCTTCATCCCGATCCGGGAAGTCCAGCCGCTGGAGCGCAACCTGATCGCTGAGGCCCGCTCTGTGGCTCAGCAGCTGCACGATCGTCACCGGCTCGGCGTCGCCGTAGTCCCCCGGCACGTGCTCCCGCACCGTGTCCTCGAGCGACAGCACGCCGTCGTCAACCAGGTTCATCACCGTCAGCGCTGTCACCACCTTCGTGATACTGCCAACATCAAACAGGCTGTTGCCCTCGATCGCGCCGCGCGACTCGGCATCCCGAAGCCCGAACCCGGCCGCCTCGATCGAACCGTCCGGCCGACGCACCGCCATCGCCCCCCAGAACTGCCCGAGATGCTCTTCCAGAATCGCCCGCTCGACCTCACCCGGCTGCGCACCCGAAGCGCCCATCGTCAGCACCATCGCCGCCGCCGCCCACACCGCCCGCCGCATCATCATCGCCAGCCCCCAGTCCGGGTACCATGTCGGCGACCACCAGATCGCCACCTGCAATCTACCGGAGACGCCCGATGAAGATCCACGAATTCCAGGCCCGCGAACTCCTCGCCGACGCCGGCGTCCCCGTCCCCGGCGGCAAGCTCCTCGAATCCATCGAAGACGCCGCCAGCACCTACAAAGAAGTCGTCGCCGACGCGGGCGGCTCGATCTCAGAGGGCCTGGCCGTCGTCAAGGCCC
>JBCDEF010000224.1:0-4100 GCA_039179915.1 Planctomycetota bacterium
CTGGGTCTTCCTCGCCGCCGGCGCCGCTTTCGGCGCGGGTAGAGGCGGGGGCGACTGAGAGTTTCAATCAGGCTGACCAGCTACCGCCCCGGCAGCCCCAACCCCACCGGCTGCGGCTTGGGCGCATGGCTCGGCTGGATCGCGATGCCCAGGCCCACGCGCTCGCCGTCGGGACCGCGCGGCGGGATGCCATCCTCGTCGATGATCCGCTGGATCGCCATGCACCCCTCGAGCAGCTGCTCCGGACGCGGCGGGCAGCCGGGCACATAGACATCGACCGGGATGAACTGGTCGACGCCCTGAACGACGGCATACGTATCGAACACGCCGCCGGTCGAGGCGCACGCGCCCATCGAGATGACCCACTTCGGCTCGTTCATCTGCCGGTAGATCCGCTGGAGCACCGGCATCATCTTGATGCCGATCCGGCCGGCGACGATCATCAGGTCGGCCTGCCGCGGGCTGAAGCTCATCTTTTCCATGCCGAAGCGGGCGATGTCGTAGCGGCTCGATGCGGTCGCCATCAGCTCGATGCCGCAGCAGGCGGTCGCGAAGGGCATGGGCCACAGCGAGCTGCGGCGGGCCCAGTTGATCACCCGGCGGAGCTGGGTGGTCAGGATCGTGTCTTCCGGCAAGGCGGCTTCGATGCCCATCGGTACGGCTCTCCACGGGCGCCGAATCGACGCCGGTCGGTAGGGTATTCGTCGCCCGACGCCGGGTCGATGAGGCCCGAGGGAGCTATTTCGGCCGGCGGGGCTCAGTTCGCGGCCACCGGATTCGGCTAGTTGCTCTGGTCCGGGAACAGGTTGCGGCGAATCGTCTGCCGCGGCTTGGCGTCGTCCTCGGCCGCCTTGCGGAGCTCGACGCTGTCGGCGCCCAGGCCCTTGCTGTCGACCACCCTGGAGTAGCAGCCGGCGGCCGATGCACAGGCCGCGGCAAGCACCAGCAGGCCCGCCGCGGCTCTTGCGTGATGCGCTCGGTTCGTGGTGCTCATGCCGGTCCTTCCGTGCTCTGGTCTGCCGCGGGCCGCTCGTGTGATGGATTGTTGTCGAGCAGCTGGGCGAGCGTGGTCTCTCCGACGGCTTCGCGTTCGGCGGCGCGGAGCCGGCGCATCGCCCCGGCCGCGGGGCCGTGGTCCAATCGGCCCGCGGCCAGCGATTGGGCGGCCGCGAGCACATCGCGCACCAGCACCCGGTCGGCGGGCACGGCCAGCGCGAATCGCTCGTCGCCCCCGTCGACCCGGTGCAGCACGCCCACATCGCTGAGCTTCTCGAGCATCGCCGCGACCGCCGACGCGGGCAGGCCCAGCCGGTCGGCCAGGCGGTCGGCCGAAGTCGCCTTGCCCTTCTCGAACCGCTCGCCGATCGCGGCGACGATCGCCACCGACGAGGCCGGGTCGGTCAACGCCTCATCATCGTCCTGCTGATTCATCATCTCTCGCGCCAGCGACAGGTGCTGGAGCCCGTAGCTGACCTGGAGCCCAAATAGCACGATCAGCCACGTGGCGTAAGTCCAGAGCATGAACAGCGGCAGGACGCCGATCGAGCCGTAGAGCTTCGCGTAGCTCACCGAGAACTCGATGTACTGGCGGAACGCCCACTTGGCGATCTCCCACAGGATCGCGGCGACGAGCGCGCCGACCAGCGACGACCGGACGTGCACGCGAGTGTTGGGGATCGTCTGGTACCCGAGCATCAGCAGCAGTGTGGTGATGCCGACGCTCACGCCCGTCGCGAGCCCCGCACCGACAAACGAGCCCAGCCCGTCGGTGTCGAAGCCGCGGAACTGCTCGGAGGTGTAGAACGCCGTGAAGATCAAGAGCGCACCGAGCGTCAGGACCGACCAATACTGCGTGATCCGCCGGCCCCAAGACCGGAGCGTCTTGGCCCGGTAAACCTGGTTGAACGCCTTCTCGATCTCGGTGAGCATGCTGATCGCGGCATAGATCAGCGTCAGCAGGCCCGCGGCCCCGATCGCGCCGAAGGGGATCTGCAGCAGCCGCGTGACCAGGTCGTTGAGAAAAGCTTCGAGCCGGACTTCGCCGTTGTCGTCAATGGTGTCGGTGTCAAGAAAAGACTCGGATTCACCATCCGTCGGCTGCTCCGGCAGTTGGTCCGGCAATAGGTCTGGCAGTAGGTCTGGCTGTTCGTCGGCCGCCGGTTCGGCTCGGGGTTCGTCCGTCGGCACTGCCTGGCTCGCGTCGCTGTCGGCCGCGTCCGCCTCTTCGGGCGTCTCCTCCGGCGGCGGCTCGCTGATGACGATCTCCGAGACGCCGGAGCTCTCGAGCGCCTTGTCGAGCGTTGAGCGGACCTGGTCCGGGTCGGCGAACGCGCCGATCACCGCGACGGAGATCACGAGCATCGGGATCAGCGCGAACAGCGTGCGGAACGCCAGGGCGGCGGCCATCTGCGGCAGCTTGGTCGCGTACATGCCGCGGAGCCCGAAGCGGATCATCGCGACGGTCTCGCGCAGGCCCGGCGAACGATCGGCCTCCGGCGGCGGATCCGTATCCGGCGACAGACCCGCCTCAGGCGGCGATGTGTTGGTGTCCGGCGGTCTATCGCTCATCGCCGCCGCTTCCTTCGAGGGGACGGGGGAGCCGAAGGCCGAGCTGGCGATGCCGACGGCCGATCGCGGCCGGCCGTCGACACGGCCCGCTTCATCCGCTTGCTGTCGAGCGTCGGGGCGCCGGCCGTGTCGTCTCGCCGCCGGCTGCGCGTGCCCGCTTTGACCGGCGTCTCGCCGCCGTCGCCCCGCTTGCCGCGTCGCACCGCCCGCTTGAGCGAATCGACCTCGCCCTTCCTCAGCTCGCGCCAGGCCCCCCGCGGCAGGCCCGTCAGCCGCACAGGCCCCATCGCTACCCGCTCGAGCTTTTTCACCGGGCAGCCGACCGCGGCCAGCATCCGCCGGACCTGTCTGTTTCGGCCTTCGTTCAGGACTAGCTCCAGAACTGTCCTGTCGCGATCGCGCTTGTGGATGGTGACCCCGACCCGCGCGGTCCGGGCCGCGCCGGTCGTCCGGCCCGCCTTCCGCTCGGCCAGATAAATGCCCTGGGCCAGCTCGCGGGCGTCGTCGTCGGTCAGGCGGCCCTTCACCACAGCGTGATAGGTCTTGGCCACGCCGAATTTCGGGTGCGTGAGCTGGTTGGCCAGCTCGCCGTCGTTGGTCAGCAGCACGAGGCCGGTTGTATCAAAGTCGAGCCGGCCGACGGGGTAGAGCCGATCGGCGGCGGGGTGGTCGACCAGGTCGAGGACCGTCCGCCGGTCCAGTTCGGGCTCGTCGGCGGTCGTTGTCACGGTCCGCGTCGGCTTGTTGAGCATGACGTAGAGCTTGCGGTTGCGGCTCTTGATGGTTCGGCCGTCGACCGTGATCCGGTCCTGCGCCGGGTCGGCGAAGGCGGGCAGATAGTCGACGATCTGCCCGTTGACCTCAACGTGCCCGTCGAGGATCAGCTGCTCGCAGACGCGGCGGGCGGCGACGCCGGCCTCGGCCAGCGTCCGCTGGAGCCTCGGCCCGCGTGCTTTGTCCCGGTAGCCGGTTTCGGAGGGTGACGGAGCGGGTCGGCGAGCCATAGTGGAGTTTAGCGGAGCGGCGGGTGACGAAAGAATGAGCGGGCTGAGCACGCCGATTCTGGGTCGCCCGGGGCCCGCGGGCCGATAGCTCATAGGTCAGCGCGGCCGCTGCGCACGGGGACTCGTGCCGGCCGACGCTCCAGGAGCCTCGCCCGGGTGGAACCCGCACGCCGAGCCAGCCAGACCGCCGCCGCGCCCGAGCCGCCCGAGGACGGCGAGCTGTTTCTCACGCCCCGCGTGATCGACCGCCGGACGTTCGAGGACTACGCCGCCCTGCTCCGGCAATCGATCGCCGAGGCCGCAAGCGAGAGCGAGCTGCTCGCCCGCCGGGCCGAAGCGGCTGCTGTCGTGCTCGACCAGCTCGAACGGTTTATGGGCGACAACGGCGACGCGATCGAGCGGGCCGCCGAGATCCTGACCGATCTTGATGACCGCTCGTGTCGGCTGGACGCGCTGCTGGTCGAGCTCGATCGGCGTGCATCGGCCGCGGACAAGATCGGCCGCGACGCGGAGGCCGCGGCCGCGGAC
>JBCDEF010000225.1:0-4037 GCA_039179915.1 Planctomycetota bacterium
ATGATCGGCCCTGTTGTCGCCGGGCTCGCGGCGCGGCTCGGCGCCTCGGCCGGTGCGCCGCGGACCACCGGCTTGGTGAGGGTGGCGCTGGTCGGCCCGCCCAGCGCCGGCAAGAGCTCGCTGTTCAACGCGCTGCTCGGCCGGGAGCGCACAGTGACCGACGCCGCCCCCGGCACAACACGGGATGCCATCGCCGAGCCGGCCGAGCTGGGCCCGGGCGTTCGCGTCGAGCTGGTCGACCTGCCCGGGCTCGATGCCGCCGACGGCAGCGCGACACAGCGACTCGCCGAGGTCGAAGCCGACCGGGCCGATCTTCGCATCGTCTGCGATGAGCACGGCCGATTCACGGAGTCGGTCCGCAAGCCGTTTGTCCGCGTCCGGACCAAGGCGGACCGCCCCGCGTCGGGCGGCCATGCCGAGGCGATCGAGGTCTGCGCGCCCACCGGGGCGGGGCTCGACGGCCTTCGGTGGGCGGTCCGCGCGGCGATCGGTCAGGTCGGCGCGGCGACGGGGCTGCCCGACTCGGTCGCCGCCGCGCTCGGTGACGCGCACATCGCATTGGCCCGCGCGGCCGCGATGGCCGACGGCCCGACCCCGCCGTCCGAGCTGGTCGCCGGCGAGCTGCGGGCGGCCTTGGATTCGCTCGGCGTCGTCACCGGCCGGGTCGATCCGGACACCGTGCTCGGGCTAGTCTTTTCCAGGTTCTGCGTCGGCAAATAAGCTGCGTGTGTTAGGCCGTCGCCGCCGCGATGCTCTCGACGAACGCGCCGAGGTACTTCTCGTCGAACAGCTCGCAGGCCCGCCGCGTGGCCGCGTGGGTATCGCCCCAGCACGCGGCCGAGAGCTCGATGCCCTCAAGATCCATCTGGACGATCAGCCGGCCCTCGACGCTGAGCACGCTGGGGAGCCGGTCGGCCAGCCGGGCGGTCAGCGCGTTGACCGTCGGCCCGCCCACGCTCACCGCCGGGCAGCCCGCGAGCCGTGTGTCGTTGATCTGCCAGAGGTCGGTCACGGTGCAGGCCCGCAGCCGCAGCGGCCTGACGGCGGCATCGAGCCTGCCGGTCAGCCACATCCCGGCGGCCCGGTCGCCCAGCTCTGCCCGCAGGTGCGCCCCGACCACGACTAGCACCAGCGACGCGGGGTCGTGCTCCGGTGAGACAGGCGGGGGCAGGAACATCGGCGGGGGCGCATCCATGCGGCTCCAGCCTACACACGATCGGCGTAGAACGTCCGATCACCGCGCCCGCCGACGGGCCCGGCCCGCGCGGGCGCACGCGGGGCACGCCCAGCCGGCACAGCCCGACCGGCATCGCCCGCGCGGGGGCGCGAACAGATCAGCCGCCGCCCGTCATGCCCGATCCATTCGGCACGCGGTGGGGGGTCATCGGTTGCCGACGCAGTCGGCACGCCCGAGGGCCGCGTCGACGAAAGGACAGGCCATGCCCGTGCGCATCGGTGATCTGCTGGTCAGTTCAGGGGTCATCACGGACCCGATGCGGGAGGAGATCCTCCAAGAGCAGCGGGTCGTACACCGTCCGTTCGGCGAGCTCGCCGAGCGGATGTTCGACGTCGACCCGGACCGCATCGAGCAGGCCTGGGCCGAGCAGTACGAATCGCTCGCCGGCGTCGTCGATCTGACCGAGTTCGAGATCGACGAGGACGCGGCCCGGTCGGTTACCAGCCGCCAGGCCTGGCAGTTCAAGCTGCTGCCGATCGCCTTCGAGCACGGCGAGCTGATGATCTGCACGCCCCGGGCGAACCTGCCCCGCGCGCTGCGGTTCGCCGCGACGCAGATCGCCGAGTGCTGCTTCTTCGTCGTCGCCGAGCCCGAGGACCTGGCTTCGGCGCTCCAGCGCTTCCACCCGATGCCCGGCTTCGGACCGGAGGTGCTCACGCAGCCGGCGCCCAAACTGGCCCCGCGGGTCGCCTAAAGCGGGCTGAGAACGGGAATTCGGCCCGAGCCTACGATTCTGGTCCATGCCAGACCCGCAAACGACAGCCCCCGCCGATACGAGCGGCATCGAGACCGTCAGCTTCGTCAGCCTCGGCTGCCCGAAGAACCTGGTCGATTCCGAAAAGATGCTCGGCCTGCTCGCCGAGGACGGGCTGATGCCCGTGAGCTACAACCCGAGCACCGATGAGCGCTGGGACGACGCGGGCCACACCGAGAATCGGTCTGAGACGGCCACCTCCGTGGCCGTGGACAGCGGCGTCGACCCGGCCGACGCGGTCGTGGTCAACACCTGCGGCTTCCTGGAAGCCTCAAAAGAAGAATCGATGGGCGTGATCCGCGACGCGGTGCGCGCCAAAGAAGCCGGCCGGGTCAAGCGGGTCGTGGTCGCCGGCTGCCTCGTGCAGCGGCACCGGGCCAAGATGCTCGAATGGGAGCCGGGCATCGACGCGATGATCGGCGTGTTCGATCGTGACAAGGTCGTCGAGGCCGTCCGCGGCATCAAGCCTCAGCGCGACTCGCTGGCCGAGGCCAGCGACCAGCCGAAGTACTGGATCGCCGGCAACGCGGTGCAGGCCGCCGACGCCCGCGGCGTTGACACGATCGGCCTGACCGTGCACGGCAAGGACGGCAAGGGCATTGGCTACTTCGAGGACGATTCGGCCCGTCTCCGCCTCACACCCCGGCACTACGCCTATCTCCGGATGAGCGAGGGCTGCAACCAGACCTGCGCCTTCTGCACGATCCCCTCGATCCGCGGCAAGATGCGCAGCAAGCCGATGGACCGCGTGATCAGCGAGGCCCGCGAGCTGCTGGCCGACGGCGTCGTCGAGCTGAACCTGATCGGCCAGGACACGACCAGCTACGGCGATGATATCGGCACCGGTTGGGACGAGGCCTCCGCCTCGGGCGGCCTGCCCGACCTGCTCCGGGGGCTGAACGGTGCTGTCCGCGATTCGGCCGGCGCCGGCTGGGTGCGGCTGATGTATGCCTACCCGAGCAACTTTCGCGACGAGTTCATCGAGGCCTTCGCCGACCTCAGCCAGAACGGCCACCTGCTGCCGTACATCGACATCCCGCTGCAGCACGCCAGCGACCGGATGCTTGAGCTGATGCGCCGCCGCGTGAGCGCATCGCAGCAGGCCGAGCTGATGCACAAGCTGCGCGACACCATCCCGGGCCTCGCGATCCGGACGACGTTTATCTCGGGCTTCCCGGGCGAGACCGACGCGGACCACGCGGCTCTGCTCGGGTTCATCGAAGAGGTCGGGTTCGACGCCGTCGGCGTCTTCGAGTACTCGCAAGAGCCCGGCACGCCCGCGGGCACGATGGAGAAGGACCCGGCCCTGGCCGTGCCCGCCGAGGTCAAGGCCGCCCGCAAGGCCGAGATCATGGCCTTCCAGCAGCGGATCGCCTTCGAGCAGAACGAGTTCCTTGCCGAGCAGTGGGACCCGGCTGAGCCGACGACGACCGGCGTGCACTTGGATGTCCTGATCGACGGCGACACGGGCCAGCAGGTCGATGCGACGGCCGGCGTCGGCGCCGGCGGCTCGCTGTACCGCGGCCGGGCGTACCACCAGGCCCCGCAGATCGACAGCGTGACCTATGTCCAGGCCCGCGAGCGGCTCGCCCCGGGCGAGCTGGTCCGCTGCGCCGTTGTCGCGGCCGACGGCTACGACCTGATCGCCCGCCCGCTGACCGAGCTCGAGGGCCGCACGAGCCTCACCGTGCTGCGATAGAACGGTCTGCCCTGCCTTTTGCACCGCGGGCCGCGAGCCCGCCGATGACCATAGAACATGCGCGCCCGTCACGGCATCCTGCTCTGCGCCCTGGCGCTCTTGACCATCGGCGTGGTGATGGTCAATAGCGCCGGCATGCGGATCATGCCCGCCTCGGCCGAGGCGCCCATCGCCGACACCCGCGGGCTCTCGATCGCCGCGATCCTCGGCGGACGCGACGGCATCTTCGCCGGCCTGGCGCTGGCCGCCTTCGCTGCCGCCGGGTTTTTGCCCCGGGGCCGGGTGGCGCGCCTCCGCGCCCCCCGGCCCGCGATTGCCGGCCGCGTGCTGCTCGCCGGCGTCCTCGG
>JBCDEF010000226.1:0-4027 GCA_039179915.1 Planctomycetota bacterium
GAGGCCGTGGTGAACACGCTCCGCGCCACCGGTGTGAGCCCGCGATGACCCCGGCCGATCCCTCCGACCAACACGCCGGCCAGCCCGCCGACCAGCCCGTTCCGGGCGCGAAGTGGTTCGCCGGCTACGACGCGGGTGACCCCGCGTCGGCCGCGGCCGACGCCGTGCTGACCGACCGCTTCACCCGGCTGACGGCGGCCTACGACAAGGTCCGCGACCGGCTGACCGACAAGCGCATCCGCAAACTCCGCGTGACCACGCGCCGGGCCGACCTGGCCGTCCGTTTCGCCGAGCCGCGGCTTGCGAAGAAAAAGGCCGCGCGGGTCCGCGGATCCCTGCGGTCGCTCCGCCGCGCCGGCGGCGCGGTGCGCCGCTGCGACCTCTACATCGAGCGCCTCGGCAGGCTGCTGGACCGATCGGCGGCATCGGATGTCCGTCCCGCGGCGACGGCGATCGTCGGCCAGCTCGCCGCGGAACGCGCCGCCGCGGTCGACGCGCTCGCCGCCCAGATCGCGCACGACGCGCCTCGCCAACCAGACCAACGAGCATGTGCTGCTGGAAAGAACGATGCGCCCCAGCCCCAGCAGTCGGGCTCGGTGCTGGCCGCCCGTCTGCTGTCCCGGGCGGCCGACGCCTTCCGCCGCCAGTCCACGGCAGCGCCGCTCGAGGTCGAGCCGCTGCACGACCTGCGGCTGCGTGCCAAAAAGCTCCGCTACGCCGCCGAGCTTGCGGTCCCCGTTGTCGGCGCCGAGGCCGCGGGGGATCTGATCGCCGCGCTCGTGCCGCTGCAGGACGAGCTGGGCACGCTCAACGATGTCGCCGAGCTGGCCGACGCGCTCACCGGCGCGGTGCAGCAGTTCGCCTCGCTCCAGTCGGACCCGGCCGGGCTTCGCCGCGGCGCGGAGCGGCTGTTCCTTGCCGCGTCGGCGGAGCGCGACCGTCGGCTCGTGGCGTTCTCCGTCAGCCGCGCCGGGCTGATACGTGACATCACCGACGCGCTCGAGCCGTGCCTGTCCGCGGCCGCCGCCGCCCGCCGCGGGATGCCGGATAACTCCAGCATGTCCCGCCCGGCCGACAGCGAGCCGTCCGGCGGCCTGCGGCTGACCGGCGAAGCCGGCTGGGGCGTGGGGTGAGCGAGCGCGTTGTGCTCCAGCGGGACCCGGCGACCGGCGAGCGGGCCGCGCGGCTCGGCGCGATCGACCTGGGGACCAACAGCATCCGTCTGATCATCGCCGATGTCTCCGCCCGCGGCGGCTACCGCATCGTCGACGACGAGAAGCTCTCGACCCGGCTCGGGCGTGGGTCCGACGGCTCGGGCGCGCTGTGCGGCGCGGCCATCGCCGAGACGGCCGAGGGCGTGGGCCGGCTGGCGAGCATCGCCCGCGGGCTGGGCGTGGATCGGCTCCGTCTCGTCGCGACAGCTGCGGTGCGAGACGCGTCCAACCGCGACGCCGCCGTGGCCGCGATCGAGGCCGCCGCCGGCCAGACGGTCGAGGTGATCCCCGCCGCCACCGAGGCGCGGCTGGCGCACCGCTCGGTCGCTTCCAGCTTCGATCTGACCGCGACCGACGCCGCCGTGGCCGACATCGGCGGCGGCAGCACAGAGGTCGTTGTTTCGATCCAGGGGATCATCGAGCATGTGTACACCCTCAAGCTCGGCGCCGTGCGGCTCTGCGCCCAGTTCGGGCCGTGCGACGACCCGGCGGGCGAGCAGCTCGCGCGGATCCGCGAGCACGTCCGCGCCGTCGTCCGCCGCGAAGTCGAGCGGCCGGCGAACACGCCGCAGCTGCTGATCGGCACCGGCGGCACTTTCACGAGCCTCGCGGCGATCTCGATGCACCAGGCGGCCGCCGACGGCAAGGCCGAGCTGCTGCCCGGCGCGGTCCGCGGCCACGAGATCCAACGCGACGAGGTCCGGCACCTGACCGAGACCCTCCGCCGGATCCCGCTCGAACAGCGAGCCGCGGTCGTCGGCCTCCCCTCGGACCGCGCCGACATCATCGTCCCGGGCTTGGTCATCATCGACCGGCTCATGAAACGGCTCGGGATCAACCGCCTGCGTGTGCACGACCGGGGCATCCGTGACGGGATCATCCTCGGCATGATCGACGACCTCGGCCTGGCCGGCGTGCCCGACGACGCCCCGCCGCCGGACATCGACCCGTCCGGCTCGGCCATCGAGTTCGCGGTCCGCTGCGGCGTCGACGAAGACGGCGCAAGGCACACGGCCGCCCTCGCGCTGAGCATCTTCGACCAGCTCGCCGACCTGGGCCTGCTGGACGACGACGAGACACACCGCCGGCTGCTCGAGAACGCCGCGATCCTCCGCGACGTGGGCTACCTGATCAACTACTCGAAGCACCACAAGCACAGCTATCACCTGATCCTCAACGCGGACCTGCCCGGTTTAAGCCACCGGGAGCGCACGCTGGTGGCTGTCCTCGCCCGGTACCACCGCAAGGCCAAGCCGAGCCTCTCGCACCCCGAATTCGCCGCGCTCGCCGAGGACGACCGGCTGCTGGTCGGACGGCTCGCAGCGGTGCTCCGGGTGGCCGACGGCCTGGAGCGCACCCACGCCCAAGATGTGACCTCGGCCCGGGTGCTCCGCAGCGATGAGGGCGGCGTGGTCTTCCGCTGCTCGGCCCGGCACGACCCGGCCGTCTGCCTCTGGGCCGCGAAGCGACGCAGCGAGCTGTTCGCCGAGGTCTTCGCCGGCCCCGTATCCTTCGAGTGGGCCAACCCCGGAGGACCGACCAGATGAGCGATGACACGATCCCGTTCCGCGGCAAGCTGTTTGTCGTCGAGGGCATCGACGGCTCGGGCAAGTCCACCCAGCTCGACTTGCTCAAGAAGTGGATCGCCAACCAGGGCTACTGCACCTCGTTCAGCGAGTGGAACTCATCCGACCTCGTCCGGGCCACGACCAAGCGTGGCAAGGCGCTGCACCTGCTCAGCCCGCTGACCTTCAGCCTGATTCACGCCGCCGACTTCGCCGACCGATACGAGGGCGATATCCTCCCGATGCTCCGCGGCGGGGGGGTCGTGATGGCCGACCGGTACATCTACACCGCTTTCGCCCGAGACGCCGCCCGCGGCATGGACCCGGATTACGTCCGCCGGCTCTACCGCTTCGCGCCCCGGCCGACGGTCGCGGTCTACTTCCGCGTCCCGCTCGAGGTCGCGCTCAACCGGATCCTCGAGGGCCGCCCCGAGCTGAAGTACTACGAGGCCGGCATGGACCTGGGCCTCTCGCCCGATCCGTACGAGAGCTTCCGCATCTTCCAGGGCCGCATCTTCGAGCAGTACGAAAAGATGGTCGACGAATTCGGGCTCAGCGTCATCGACGCCACGCTGCCGATCGCCGAGCAGCAGAAGCAGCTCCGGGCCCTGATCGAGCCGCACCTTTCGGAGATTGTTCGTGCCCCGCTCGATCGCTACCGTGATCTGCTCTCCGAGCACGGCTTGACCGGCCGCTACTTGCGCCACGTCTAGACACCCCATCGAGACGCGTCATCGGGATGCCCCGCCGAGTTCCCCGGTGGTCCGGCTTCTCCTGCGGTTCTGTCTGCGCCGGCGGCTCGCCGAGCCGCGGCGGTCCGAATACGCTTCCGGGGTGGCCCGATCCGAGCCAGATCCGATAGAGAGTGGAGGCACAGAGACCTCCGCGGCCGAGCCTTCGGCCGCCGTCCGAGGAGATGCAGGGATGGGAGCAGAGCGGCCCGGCCGTCTCGCGGCAGCGTTCGCGGGTCTGATCACCGCCTCGGCATCGGCGCAGCCGATCGTCGAGAGCACGTTCGCCTTCGATGACGAGGGGTGGACCACGCTCGGCAACGCCGGCGCCACTGTCGCGTTCGAGCCGGGCGCCGTGAGCCAGACCGACTCGGATCCGGCGGCGATGGCCTTCGCCGCGCCCGCCAAGTTCACGGGCGATCTGTCCACCGCCTATCGCGGCGAGCTGACCTTTGAGCTGACGCCCAGCGTCAGGCCGTTTCAGCCCTCGCGGCCCGCGGTCGAGATCGCCGGCGGC
>JBCDEF010000227.1:0-3924 GCA_039179915.1 Planctomycetota bacterium
CGTCGGCGGCGTCGCCCGGGACGACGCGGTGATCGACCGGCTGTTCGAGGTCTGCCGCTCGGTCTTCGGCCGGGGCCCGGATTTCGTTGCCGTCAACGCCGGCCGGGGCCTCCGCGGCAGCCTGACCGATTCCAATACCGACGAGTGGGAGCAGATGATCCGTGTGAACCTGCTGGGCGCGAGCAGACTGATGCGGAGGTCGGCCGCGGAACTGACCGCCGGCTGGCCAGAGCCCGAATCGCCCGAGTTCAAAGCCCGCTGGCAGCAGGCCGTCGAGTCGGGCGCCGGCGCCCGCGACATCGTTGTGCTCGGCTCGACCGTTGGCCGGCACATCAGCCCGTTCAGCTCGATGTACGGCTCGTCCAAGTTCGCCGTCAACAGCCTCGCCGAGGCCCTCCGCCGCGAGCTAGCCAAGACCGGTGTCCGCGTCACGCTCATCGAGCCAGGCGTTGTCCGCACCGAGTTCCAGGAATCAGCCGGCTACGAGATGGAAGGCTTCGGCGCCTTCATGGACCGCATCGGCCCGGTTCTTTCAGCCGAGGACATCAGCCGCTCGATCGTCTTCGCCCTGAGCCAACCCCCGGCCGTGCATGTGAATGACATCGTCATCCGCCCGACACGGCAGGAGTACCCCTAAGCCGCCAGCGTCTGTCTTACGGCCAGATCCCGCGGTGGGTGTACACATCGCCGAGGTGCTCAAGGCTCGCGACATAGGCCGCGGTCCGCATGTCGATCTCGTGGGTCTGCTTGGCGCGGATGGTCCGGCGGGCGGCCATGCACATGATCCGGTTGAGCTCGCGGTCGACCTGGTCGACGTCCCACGTCACGTTGCTGCGGTTCTGGACCCACTCGAAGTAGGACACGGTCACGCCGCCGGCGTTGCAGAGCATGTCGGGGATCACCTCGATGCCGCGGCTGGCCAGGACCGAGTCGCCCTCGGGCGTGGTTGGGGCGTTGGCGGCCTCGGCGACCACGCGCGTGTGCAGCTGCTTCGCCCGCTCCTCGTCGACCATGCCCTCGAGCGCGGCCGGGATGAATACGTCGCTCGGCGTCGTCCAGTACTCGTCTTCGGTGATGGCGGTCGCGCCCTTGCCGGTCTGCTTGCCGGCGCCGGTCGCGGCGTGCTTCTTTTCAAAGCCGGCGATGCCGCCGTTCTCCGCGGAGTATGCCGCGAGCGCATGGGCGTCGAGTCCCTGGTCGTTGCGCAGCGCCCCGGTGTGGTCCATGACCGCGACGATGTTCGCGCCCATGTCGTACAGGATCCGGGCGGCCCAGGAGCCCACGTTGCCGAAGCCGAGGATCGAGACGCGCATGTCGTCGATCGGGATGTCCAGGTCGGGCAGCATCTCGCGGAGGACATCGACCACGCCCTGGCCGGTCGCTTTCTCGCGGCCGAGCGACCCGCCGATGGCGATCGGCTTGCCGGTGACCACGGCGCCCGGGTTCCGCTCGCCGCGGCCGGCGATCGCGGTGTAGGTATCCGAGATCCAGGCCATGACCTGCGCGTTGGTGCCCATGTCCGGCGCGGGGATGTCGTACTCCGGCCCGATGTCGTTGGCGATCGCGGCGGTGAAGCGGCGCGCGACGCGTTGGAGCTCGTCCGGGCTCAGGTCGCGCGGGTTGCACTTGATCCCGCCCTTGCCGCCGCCGAACGGGATACGCACCAGCGAAGCCTTCATGGTCATCAAGAACGCCAGGCTCTTGACATCGTCGAGGTGCACGTCTTCGTGGAAGCGAAGCCCGCCCTTGTACGGCCCGTTGGCGTTGTTGTGCTGGACGCGGTAGCCCTTGAACAGCCGGTGGTGCCCGTCGTCCATGCGGACCGGGAAGTGCACCATGATCTCGTTCTTCGGCTGGGCCAGGATGATCCGGCAGCGGTGCTTGAGGTTGATGATTTCAGCCGCGTTGAGCATCGAGGCGACCGTCTGCGTGTAGATGTTGCTCGGGTCTTTGGGCAGGCCGACCTCATCGAAGATCGGGTCCCAAGAGACCTGGCCCGAGTCGGCGTCGTCGCTGCCGGTGTCCGCGGCGGCCGCCGACTGGATGCTGCTGGTCGAAGTCGTCATGCTCTGTGCTCCGTGCTCGTGCGCCCACGCCGGGCACCCTGACACACCACGAAATCCGAACGGCTCGGAGTCCTCGTGGTCCTAGAGACTATCGGTCGATGCGTACGCCGGCTCGACAGCGTCCGCGATCACGCACAATCTCTGTATTCATTTGTATACGATCCGGCATTGAAAGTCTGCGCACCTCCGCCCAGACCGTCAGAAGCCGGTCCGGTATCGTGCCGACAGAAGAACGCGGGTCGGTGCGGCTGCGTGCCCGCTATAATTCTGACCAACAGGCACATGCCCCGGATGGTCCGGCGGCGGTGACCGCGACACAGACCGCCCCTGGGGGGCCGGCGTCATGCACGCCGTTCGGACGGTTAGCCGATCAGGCTCCCGCCGAGAAAGGAACCCACACATTATGGTTGATCAGACGCTGCTTGCTTCGCTGCAAGTGGACGACGCCGATGCCGCTGCGCTTCTCGACGAAGCGCTCGGCGGCGGCGGGAGCATGGAGTCGGTGCTCGAGGACCAGCTCGAGGATCTCTCCCCCGGCAAGCTGATCGAGGGCACCATCATCGGCATGGCCGGTGATGACGTGGTCGTCGAGGTCGGGCTCAAGAGCGAGGGGCTCATCAACAAAGAAGAGTTCGGCGATATGGAAGTCCGTGTCGGCGACAAGGTCGATGTGCTCCTCGAAGCGCTCGAGGACGAGAGCGGGCTGATCCAGCTCTCGAAGCGCAAAGCCGACCGCCAGATCGCCTGGCAGAAGATCACCGACACCACCAACGAGGGCGACATCGTCGAGGGCACGGTGATGCGCAAGATCAAGGGCGGCCTGCTGGTCGACATCGGTGTGCCGGTCTTCCTACCCGCGTCGCAGGTCGACGTCCGCCGCCCGGGCGATGTGAGCGATTACATCGGCCGCCAGGTGCGAGCGCAGATCCTCAAGATCGACACCGACCGCCGTAACATTGTCATCAGCCGGCGCAAGCTGGTCGAGGAAGAGCGTTCGGCCGCCAAGAAGCGCCTGCTCGAGAACATCAATCAAGGCGACATCGTCGAGGGCGTGGTCAAGAACATCGCCGACTTCGGCGCGTTCGTCGACCTCGGCGGTATCGACGGCCTGCTCCACATCACCGATATGTCCTGGAGCCGCATCAACCACCCGAGCGAGATGGTCCGCGTCGACGAGAAGCTCGAGGTCAAGATCCTCAACATCGATTACGACCGCGAGAAGATCGCCCTAGGCCTGAAGCAGAAGGAATCCAGCCCCTGGGAGGAGATCGAGGCCAAGTACCCGGTCAACAGCCGGGTCAAGGGCGAGGTCGTCTCGATCATGTCCTACGGCGCGTTCATCAAGCTCGAGGACGGCATCGAGGGCCTCGTGCACATCTCCGAGATGTCCTGGACACGCCGCGTCAACCACCCGTCCGAGGTTGTCAGCCAGGGTGAAGAGGTTGATGTCGTTGTGCTCGACATCGACAAGAACAAGCAGGAAATCAGCCTCGGCATGAAGCAGGTCGAGGTCAACCCCTGGGAGCTCGTCGCCGAGAAGTACCCCCCCGGCACGATCATCGAGGGCGAGGTCCGCAACCTGGCCAATTACGGCGCGTTCGTCGAGATCGAGCCCGGCATCGACGGCCTGCTCCACGTCTCGGACATGTCCTGGACCTCGAGGACGACGCACTTGACGCTCTCGCCCTTGTTGACGAGCTCGTTGGGGTGCGTGACCTTCTTGGTCCAGGACATGTCCGAGACGTGGAGCAGGCCGTCGATGCCGGGCTCGATCTCGACGAACGCGCCGTAATTGGCCAGGTTGCGGACCTCGCCCTCGATGATCGTGCCGGGGGGGTACTTCTCGGCGACGAGCTCC
>JBCDEF010000228.1:0-3917 GCA_039179915.1 Planctomycetota bacterium
GCTTCTCGATGAAGTCGTAGACACCCTCTTTGAAGGCGGCCCGCGCGGTCGGCACATCGCCGTGCGCCGTGACCATCACCGTGACCGCGTTCGGCTGGAGCTTCGCCGCAGCCCGGAGCACAGCGAGCCCGGCGTCGCCGCCGTCGGCCGAGACCCGCCGGCTCTCGAACTCAGTCCCGGCGGAGCCCGGCATCCGCAGGTCGCTGACGATCACATCGAAAACGCCGTCGCGGAGCTCGGCGATCGCCTCGCTCACGCTTGTGACCACCGTGCTGACGTGGCCCGGCTTTCGGAGCGCATCGGCCATGACATCCGCGTGATCGGGCTCGTCTTCGACGATCAGCACCTGGGCGCGGGGTGTTTCGGTCTTCATCGGGGAATGCTACGCGGGCAGGCCGCGGCGTTGGCCCACGCAGATCGCGATGGCCAACGCGTCGGCCACGTCCGCGGGCGACGGCGGCTCGGCCAGCCCAAGCACCCGCTGCACGCTGGACTGCATCTGCGATTTTTCGGCCTTCCCCGAGCCGGCGACCGCTCGCTTGACCTCCGCCGGCGGCACCTCGACGACCTCCCCCACCGATCGCGACGCCGCCAGCAGGATCACACCCCGGGCGTGGGCCATCGTGATCACGGTCCCCGGGTGCTTCGGGTTGCTGAACAGGCTCTCGATACAGACAACGTCCGGCCGGAGCCGACCCAGCATCTCGACGAGATCACGCTCGAGCTCGATCAGCCGGGCGCCGAGCGGCGGCGTGTGGTCCCGACCGGCAAGCCGGACCACGCCGGCCTCGATCAGCTTCGGCCGGGCGCCGAGCCGCGGGGCGGGCTCGATGCACCCGTAGCCGGTCACCCGCGTGCCCGGATCGATCCCCAGGACGCGCATCTGGCTATGCCCCGGTGTCTGTCGCGGCCGCGTAGTACCGTGCGTGATGGACCACGGTGCGGGCGATGATGTCGGTCTCGATGTTGCACGGCTGGCCGGCGGTCGCCTCGCCGAGCGTGGTTTTGGCCAGTGTCGTCGGGATCACCGCCACCTCGAACGTCCTCTCGGCGATGTCCACGGCCGCGATCGTCAGGCTGATGCCCTCGAGCGTGACCGAGCCCTTTGGGGCAATGCACGGCATCAGCTCGGCCGGCGGGCGGACCGTCACCCGCCAGTCATCGCCTCGCTGCACGCGAACCATTTCACCGACGCCCTCGACATGCCCCTGGACGATGTGCCCCCCCAGCAGCGTGGAGGGAGTGCAGCTGGCCTCGAGATTGACCCGGCTCCCCGGCCGCAGACCGCCGAGGGTCGTGCGTTGGAGGCTCTCGGGGACCACATCGAAGCCGAGCCGGATCGAGCCGCCATCGGCCGCGGCCGGCTCGGCGAGTGTCAGGCAGCAGCCCGAGACACAGATCGAGTCGCCGACGGCCGGGCTGATCGGCCAATCGGCGGTCAGGGTCAGCCGCACGCCCGAGCCCATCGGCTCCATCGCGGCCACCCGGCCGGTCGTTTCGATCAGTCCCGTGAACATCGCGTGGTTGTCTCCAGGAGGCGAGCGTGCTTGACCTGTCCGCGGGGAGGCTTGATACTCCCGCAGCGGGCCGAGTCCGCGCCGAACAAGCCTACGCCGTACCGAACGATGCCCGCTCGGCTGCTGCGTGCAGCCCGGAGGAACGCCGCCATGACCCCATCACCCTTGCGATGGACCGCTGCTCTTGCCCTGAGCATCGGCGCACTGACCAGCTTCTCGGGCTGCGCTGGTGACCCTGTGATCACCGCCGAGCAGCGGATCGAGGCCCTCCGGATCGAAGCCGCCGCCTGGCGGGCGATGGGCTACCGCTGGGACTGGAAGGTCGCTCCAACCGTCGCCCCGGGCGAGGAGCCCCGGTCGACCACCGCGTCGGATGACTTCGTCGTCTTCCAAGAATCGGGCGGATCGCTGACCGGCTTCTCGGCAGGGCTCGGCGAGCGGCTCTGGGTCAACCAGCTCGGCAACAGCCTGGCGAAATTCACCGGAACCGCGATCGTCGGCAGCCAGGTCTACGTCACCAGCGAGTCCGAGCTGTTCATCCTCGATTCGACCACCGGCGAGATGCTCGACCGGCAGCCGTTCGGCCAGCTCGTCAACACCGCGCCGCTGATCTCCGGGAACCTCGTGATCGTCGGAACCAACCTCGGCGAGCTGCTCGGGCACTTTGTCCCCGCGGGCCTCAAGGCCTGGGGACACCGGATGCCCGGCGTCTTCGAGCAGGCCCCGGTGCGGGTCGGGCAGGTCGTCGGCGCGGTCACGACCAGCGGCCGCGTGATCTTCGTCGATCCGGTCAGCCGCCGGCAGACCGGCCTGAACGACATCTTTGACGGCCCCGGCGCCCCGCTCGGCTCCGGCGACAACAAGCTCTTTGTCGCGAGCTTGGATCAATCCCTCTACGCGTTCGACCCGCGTGATGCCTCGCGCATCTGGCAGCACCGCACGCCCGACCCGGTCCGCGGCGCGCCGGTCTTCTTCGGCGGCGTGGTCTACTGCTCGTTCCGCGAAGCCGGCCTGACCGCGCTCGACGCCAACACCGGCGACGTGCTCTGGAGCAACCCCGAGCTCCGCGGCGACGCCGTCGCCATCCGAAACGGCCGGCTGATGATCTTCGGTGACGGCCGGATCAGCCAGATCGACCCGCAACGCGGCACCATCCTCGAGTCGCTCCCGCTGCCCAACACCCGCTACATCTCCACCGACGGGTTCGAAGACGGGGACCTCTACCTCACCAGCGACGACGGCGTGATCGCCCGCCTCGTCCCGGTGGGCTGATCCGATGGACCACCCCCTGCGGCGTGCGCTCCTCTCGGTCAGCAACAAACAGGGCGTGGCAGAGTTCGCCGCGAGCCTGCACGACCGTGGCATCGAGCTGATCTCGACCGGCGGCACCGCCGCCGCGCTCGCGGAGCACGGGCTGCATGTCACGCCCGTCGAGAAGCTCACCGGGTTCCCGGAGATGCTCGGCGGCCGCGTCAAGACTTTGCACCCCGCGGTCCACGGCGGGATCCTGGGCATCCGGGGCGACGCCGAGCACGAGCGGCAGATGGCCGAGCACGGCATCGGGCCGATCGACCTTGTGGTCATCGACCTCTACCCGTTCGAGCAGACCATCGCTCGTGAAGGCGTGACGACGGTCGAGGCGGTCGAACAGATCGACATCGGCGGGCCGGCCATGATCCGCTCGGCCGCCAAAAACCACGACGCGGTCGCCGTCATCACCGACACCAACGACTATGCCCGGGTGCTGGAGGACCTCGCGAGCAACAACGGCTCGCTGAGCGCAACGCTCCGGTCTGCGCTGGCCGCGAAGGCGTTCGCGCGGACCGCCGCGTACGACGCGACGATCGCGGGTTTTCTCTCAAGGCCCGGTCCGTCATCTGATGCAGACAACAAGAGCTTGCCGCCGACCATCGCGGTCTCGCTCGCCAAGGACCGGACGCTTCGGTACGGCGAGAACCCGCACCAGCAGGCCGCGGTCTACCGCGAGCCGGGCGTCGCCGGCGGCGTGCTGGCCGCGACACAGCTCCACGGCAAGCCGCTCTCGTACAACAACATCGCGGACGCCTCCGCCGCGTGGGCCCTGGCGATGAACCTCGACCGGCTTCGCACCGGTACCAACGCCGCGGTGATCGTCAAGCACGCCAACCCGTGCGGCGTGGCGATAAGCGACACTGTTCGCACCGCGATCGACGGCGCGTTCGCCGGCGACCCGGTCGCGGCCTACGGCGGGATCCTCGCCTGCAGCACAGCAATCGACGGGCCCTCGGCCGAGCGGCTCTGCCAAGACGGTGTCTTCCTGGAAGTCGTCGTCGCCACGGCGATCGAGCCCGCGGCCCTGGACCGCTTGCGGGACCGCTGGCCGAACCTCCGCGTGCTGCTCGCGAGCCGCGGCGGCACGCC
>JBCDEF010000229.1:0-3913 GCA_039179915.1 Planctomycetota bacterium
CGGCGGTGCAGCTCATCGAGCTCCGTCGGCATGCTGTCGTTCTCGATGCGCAAGCGGCTCGCCGCCTCATCAACCAGATCGATCGCCTTGTCGGGCAAGAACCGGTCGGCGATGTACCTGTTGCTCAACTGCGCCGCGGCCAGGATCGCGCTGTCCTTGATCCGCACGCCGTGGTGCGCCTCGTACCGTTCCTTCAAGCCGCGCAGGATCGTCACCGTCTCCTCGACGCTCGGCTGGTCGATCGTGATCGGCTGGAACCGCCGCGCGAACGCCGCGTCCTTCTCCACGTGCTTGCGGTACTCGTCGAGCGTCGTCGCGCCGACGCACCGCAGCTCGCCGCGCGCCAGCGCCGGCTTGAGCAGGTTGCCCGCGCTGACCGCGCCCTCCGCCGCGCCCGCGCCCAGGATCGTGTGCAGCTCGTCGATGAACAGGATCACCTGCCCGGCGCTCGCGCTGACCTCGCGGAGCACGGCTTTCAAGCGTTCTTCAAATTCGCCCCGGTACTTTGCGCCGGCAAGAAGCTGACCGACATCAAGGGCTATCACGCGCTTGTCGCGCATGCCGTCCGGGCAATCGCCGTCGATGATCCGCTGCGCAAGCCCCTCGGCGATCGCCGTCTTTCCTACGCCCGGCTCACCGATCAGCACGGGGTTGTTCTTCGTCCGGCGGCTGAGCACCTGCATCGTGCGGCGGATCTCGTCGTCGCGGCCGATCACCGGGTCGAGCTTGCCCTGCTGCGCCCGCTCGGTCAGGTCGATGCCGTACTTCTTGAGGGATTCGAACCCGGCCTCGGCGTTCTGGTCGCTCACGTTGGTCACGCCCGACGCCGCCCGGATCTCCTCGGCCGCTTTCTTGAGGATGTCCGGCGTCGCCGCGTTGATGTCCAGCACGTCGAACGCCGGGCCCTTGACCGACGCCAGCGCGACCAGCAGGTGCTCACCGGTGATGTACGAATCGCCCATCTCTCGCGAGACCGCGTCCGCCTTGGTCAAGAGGTCCAGGAGCGCCCGCCCCGAGGAGCCCGCGCCGCTGCTGGTCGTCGGCTGCCGCTCGAGCTCGCCCTCGACGATCGACGCGATCTGGTCCGCGCTCACGCCCGCTTTCTCGAGCAGGCTCCGCGCGGCCGCGGTCTTCTCGTGCAGCAGGGCGTGCAGCACGTGCAGCCCCCCCACCTCCGCGTGACCCCGCCGGGCCGCGTCGGCCTGGGCCGATGCCAGGGCCTGCTGCGCGATTGTCGTGAACCGGTCCGGTCCCATAGCACACCACCTCCGTGACAGGGGCATCGGGCGTTTCGCTCGCCGGCGTCGGCCTGGGTCCGAGGCCGTCACCGAGCCGGGGCCCGATCGCCTGTATCCGATCGCTTGTCTTCGATCGCTTGTATCTGTGCACTTCGATGCAAGCCGCGCGCCGGAGCCGCGCCATTGGCTTCCCCGGGCTTACAGGGCTGAAACCCGCCCGAGACGGCCCCGAAGCTGGCAACCTCGGCCGATCAGTCCGCACCGCTGCCGGTCTGGCAGGGTCTGACGCGTCGATGCGCAACGGCCCATGAAAAGAGGCGATGGACCCTCCTCCTGGCCCACCGCCTCCAAAACGGCCGCGACGCAATCACGCCGAGCCGTGGGTTATCGGTCCGCATGCACCGGGTCAACCGGTCGGAGCGGGGCAGCCTGGACCCCTGGTTCAGGTGGGCACCGCCGACTCGGGTCCTGGCCCTCCACTCGAAGGAGGCTCGGCCGTTGCCCGTGTCGATTCAAAACGGCTCCCTGGGGTTCAGAAAGGTCGAGACATATCTCCCGCGACGACCGGCTGAGCCGAAGCACGCCGTTCGCATTTCTGCCGGGGGCGGCGTCGCCCCGCGAACCCGGAATCGGACGCCGCACTGCTGCGCAATCGCCGGATCCACCCCACTGTACCGCGGCGCGCCGCGTATGCAAGTCCATTTGCGTGCCCCGGCCACAAGTCTTGCACGCCCATCACACAATCGGCCGCCACGCCTCCGAAACGCCGTCGGACGCGACCACTGCTTGCGCTGTTGACAAGCCGGCACGATGCGCCCACACTTGGTCGGCTGCCGGGGGGTTCGAGCAACAAACCCGGCACGCCGCCCTGTCGAGTCGCAACGGATGGCGAACTCGCCGCGTATCGTCAGGACAGCAGGCATGCCGCGGCGGCACACGCCCCCGGCCGCGTCCGTGGCCCACGCCACGCCGCACGCACGCGATGACGCCTCCCCGGCCGACCCAACACCGGCCGGGCGAGCATGCACCACACAGCCGGAGACTTTCCGTGAAGACCACCGCCATGCGCCGCACCGCCGCCACGCTCACCCTCGGCACCGTTGCCGCCATGGCGGTCGGATGCTCGAGCGAACGCAACCGCCTCGCCGAGTTCCGCGACGACCCCACGCCTGATCTGGTCACCATGCACGAGCGGCCCGACGACATTCGCAACCGCATCACCCTCATCCGCGACGAGCAAAGCCGCATGCTCTACCGCGATTGGCTCTACCTCTGGTACCTCGATCGGCCGACCCGCCTGAGCCCGAACCCCACGGCCTGGTAGCGGCACCGGCCACGCAATACCGCGCAACACAAAGGCCGCCGAGCCTGTGCTCGGCGGCCTTGTCGTAGCCGCGTTCGAATGCAAGCCGCACGCCTGCAGCATCGAAGAAGCCGTTGCGACAAAAATCAGGCTACTTGGCCGTGTAGACGCCGCGCGAGACCCGCTTGAAGATGTTCTTGTGCTTGATGAGCGTCTGGTTCACGATCGTCCGGAAGTTCGGCGAACTGGTCTGGTAGCCCGCACGCTGGACGGCCTCGGCCAGCTCGGTCACCGTCAGCTCTGCGCCGTCGAGCACCTGCTGCATCGCCTCAACCAGGTTCATCGCGTTCCGCGGCCGGGTGCCCCCGCCGCCGACCGAGCCGAGCCCCGCCTCGCGGATCTCCGCCTCGACCTCGGCGAGCTGGGTCCGCAGCCGGTCACGTTTGCGCAGCAGCGACGTGGCCGCCCGCTGTCGCCTGGCGAGCTCAGCCTGGAGCGCGTCGCTCGAGACCGATACAAGATCCGAACCCGACCCCGAACCGCCACGCGGCCGACGACCCGAGACCTTCTTGCTGCTGCGCTTCTTCTTTGCCATCGTGAGAGTCCTTTCGAGCTGTTGTATGAATGCGGCGCCGCGGCAGGCCGCAGCTTCTCATAGATGCCCCACCAAAGATGATCCCGCCGTCCGATCGAACAAGGCGCTCCCAACGGAAAATCATCTGAAAACAGGGCCCTCCGCGGGCAGAACACCGCCGCCGCGGCGGAGGGATGTTATGCACTCAATTGGCAATATCGACATAGATCTGTCGTAACTTGCACTCAGCAACCGCAATCACCCCCCCGCGGCAATGCAATCCTGAGCACAAACAAACGATCAAAGTGCGAACATGCGCAGCGCCCGCGGCCTTAGTCACGCGGATCGCGCACGCCGAGCCGTGCCACCAGCCCATCGAAATGCTCGAGCCCGAAAAAATCGATCTCGAGCCGGCCCTTCGTGCCGCCCGCGTTGGTCTTGATGCGGACCTTGGTGCCCAGCTCGTCGCCGAGCTTGCGCTCGAGCGAGGCGATGACCGCGGACCGCCGCGAGGGCGTATCGCCCCCGGCGCCGGAAGCATCGGCCGGCGCACGCCCCGAAGACCGGGCCGCGCTCGCCGCCGCCTCCAGCCGACGGACCGACCATCCGCCCGCGGCGGCCTCGCTCGCCAGCCGCTCGCGGCCCGGGCCGGCCTCCACCGCCAGCAACGCCTTGCCGTGCCCCTGCCCCAGCCGCCCCTCGCCGATCAGCTCCCGGATCGCCGGCTCCAGTTCCGTCAGCCGCACCAGGTTCGCCACCGACGACCGGTCCATCGACAGCCGCTCGGCCGCCTCGGCC
>JBCDEF010000230.1:0-3906 GCA_039179915.1 Planctomycetota bacterium
CGCCGCGCGGCAGCGGCTCGATCGGTCCGCCGCGGTCTTCGAGCAGATCGGCGGCTCCATGACCCGCGTCGCGGAGGACCTGGGCCGAGCCCGCCCGACATCGGCACCCGACGCGGCCGAGACGCTCGCTTCCCGCGCCGCGCGGTTTCGAACGCTCGCGGAACAGGTCCCGCCGATGACCGCGGCGGTCCGCGACTCGCTCGGCCGCACCCGCTGGGAACGCCCCGCGCCGGATCTGCTCGACGCCGAGTCGCTGCTGACCGAGAGCGCCGCGGCGATCGTGACCGTGCTCGACGAAGCGGGCACGGCCGTCGGCGAACTCGCCGGCCCGTCCTCGGAAGCGGGGCTGCGGCTGGAGCGGCTCGCCTCGAGAATCGTGTCGCTGCGGGACACGGTCGCCGCCGAATCCGCAAGCCTGCTCGCGGCCGGGCTCCCGCCCTCGGTCCATGCGATCGCCGCGCTCGAAGCCAACGAGTCGCTGCTCGTCCTGGGCCCGCCCGACC
Source organism: Planctomycetota bacterium (assembly GCA_039179915.1). Classification (GTDB taxonomy): domain Bacteria; phylum Planctomycetota; class Phycisphaerae; order Phycisphaerales; family UBA1924; genus JANQQZ01. The sequence goes on from JBCDEF010000230.1 coordinate 504, forward strand.
GGGGGATCACCGCGGTTCGGATCGAAGACGTGCTGCCGGGCGTCGTGCCCGGCGCGCCGCGGGTCGACCCGGGCCGGCTTGCCGAATCGATGCTCACCAACGCGATCGCGGGCCTGACCGGCGGCCCTCGGCCCGTGGTGGTCGTTGTCCACGGCAGCCCGTCGCGGATCATTCGCTCACAGGGAAGCGTGCTCGGCGCGATCCAACAGCGGGCGGCCGGCCGGGGGATAGGTCTGCTGGAGTGGCCCGCCGCGCTCAGCCAGGATCCGCCGGCCGAGCTTGCAGCGCTGCTGGCCGAGCAGCGGCCGGTCGTCTACGCCGTGGTCGGCATCGACGACCGGGACGCCGAGAGCCGCGCCCGAGCGGACCGCGTCGCCGCGATCGTCAGCTCGCTGCTTGAGCGCGGCGAATCGGTCATGGTCTGCCTGGCGCCGTCGACCCGCCCGGGGCTGGGCGAGACTGACTCGATGGCCGAAGCCGTCGAGCCGCTCGGGCTGATCGCCGAGACCGGCCGCCCCGCGCTGTTCGAGACCCGCCGCGGCGACCAGCGCCAAGTTGGCTGGGAGCACACCATCGTCCAGAAAGCCGGGGAGCACCCGCTGGCCGCAGCCGTCGAGCGGCGGAGCACGCTGATCCCCTGGCCGATCACGATCATGGCGAAACCGGATGCCTCGGAAGACGGAGACACACACCCGCTGCTCTCGCTCCCGGATTCGCCGCCAACATGGCTCGAGGGCGAGTGGCTGGGCTACTGGCTGACGCCGGCGACCCAGCGGCCGCTGCTTCGGTCCCCGCCGTCGCCGGGGGGGACGCGCGACGCCGAGGCCGCCGGCTCCGCGATCGCCTGGGCCGTCGAACGACCGTTTGCGACGGATGATGGCCCACCGCAGCGCGCTGTCGTCGTTGGCTCGCACCTCTGGCTGTTCGACACCGCCGCGGATCGGCCCGGCGTGGTCGACGGGCGGCTGGTGCAACTCGCTCCGGGCAACACGACGCTGTTTCTTTCAGCGGTCGAGTGGCTCGCCGGCAACGACGACGCGGTCCTGCCCGGCGCCAATGCCTTCGAGGCCCCGGTCGTCCAGCCGATCGAGCCCGGACGGCTGACGATCATCCGCTGGACGCTGCTGGCGGTGCTGCCGCTGGGCGTGCTGGCGCTGGGTGCCGCGGTGCGGGCGATCCGCGGCTAGCGCGACAGCGGGCGTGCCGCACTCCGGGCAGGGTGTCCCGACGCCCAGTTCTCCCACAAGCTCGGACACGGGGTAGCCGCAGGCCGCGCAGTCGCCCGGTCCGCGGCGGAGGTCTTTGGGCATCGCGAGAAGAAAAACGCCCACCGCCGCGACAACGCCCATGTACGGGTACATCAGCACGCGGAAGACCGGCAGCATGTCGCTGTAGTGCAGCGCATCGGCGACACGCGCATGGGCCAGGTTGAACAGGTGCAGGCCCCACATCGCCAGCAGCAGCGAACCCCAGCCGAGGAGCTGCCGCCGCCAGCGGAACGCCGCGAACCAGACCCCCAGGGCATAGATCACAAACAGGAACACGCCGACCGCCTCCTCCGACCGCCACCGCCTCAACCGAGCACCGGCGGCTTGCCGGGCAGGCTATCGACCCTGGCGGAACAGCGTCCGCATGGCGTCGTAGATCGCCGCCCGATCCGCAATCCGTGCCGAGATGAGCCGCGGGCCCTCATCGTCCGGCGAGCCGCTGGGGAAGTGTTCGCCGAGCACATTGATGAAGTTACCCGACCCGTACGCCGACACAACCTGGCAGTACCCGAACATATTCGAGCGGGGCAGCAGGTCGGATTCGAGAAGCTTGACGCAGAGCCGGTTGTCGGTCTCCGACGAATTGTCGCCGTCGGAGAAGTGGAACAGGTAGACATTCCACTCATTGGGGTCGTAGTCGGATTCGAGGATCGCTTTGCAGCATGTGTAGGCCGAGCTGATCCGCGTGCCGCCGTCCTCACGCATGGAGTAAAAGGTGTTTTTGTCGACCTCGCCCGCGCGGACATCGTGGACGATGTACCGGCTCTCGACGCCCTCGTAGTTCCGCCGGAGCCACGTGTCGATCCAGAAGGCCTGCAGCCGCACGAGCTCTTTTTGCTCGTCGCCCATGCTGCCCGAGACATCCATCATGTACACGATCGCGGCGTTGGACTGCGGCTGCTTGACCTCGTTCCAGCTCCGGAAACGCAGGTCCCGCTTGATCGGGATGATCACCGGGTCGGCCGGGTCGTACAGGCCGCTGGCGACCTGCCGCTTGAGCGCCTCGCGGTAGGTCCGCTTGAAGTGACGCAGCGACGCGGGCCCCTGCTGACGGATGCCCGAATACTTGTCGCGGATCGTTGTGATCTGGTGCTCGCCCCGCGGTTTGATCCGCGGCAGCTCCAGCTCGTCGGCAAGGATGTCCGCCAGCTCGTCGAGCGTGACGTCCACCTCGGTGATGTGCTTGCCCTCTTCGTCGCCGCCCTGGTTCTCGCCAGAGGACTGCCCGACGGCGTCGCCCTCGTCGCCCTCGCCCATGCCGACGCCGCCGGCGTTGTCGCCGTAGCGGAAGGTGGGCAGGTCGAGATCGTGCACCGGGATCGAGACGTAGCGGTCGCCCTCCCGGCCGATCAGCTCGTCGCGGCTGAGAAACTTCCGCAGGTCCTTGCGGATCTTCCCGCGGACGATCTGTCGGAAGCGTTGGTGGTCCTGTTCGATGCGGCTGATCATGGTGCACGTCCCTGTGTCACGATCCTCTACGCAGACGGGGATCGGTCGGATCGCGCCCCGGGTGGACCCGAATCCGGCGGATCCGCGCCGCTGCCGCCCCCGCGGGCCTTTCTCCGGCGGCGTATTTCCGCGATCACCGCCCCACCCAGCAGCCCCAGGGGCACCGCGGAGACCAGCTCCGCCGAGCGGCTGATCAGCGACGCCGCGATGCCCACCGCCGGATCCAGGTCGGCGATGCTCCACGCCGCGATGATCCCCACCGCCCACTCCGCGACGCCTATCCCTGAGCCGGTCAGCGGGAACAAGTAGGCGAGCTGGATCGCCGCGGCGAGCAGAACCGAGACCGTCAGCGGGATCGGGTGGCCGACGATCGCGAACGCCGCGAGCATCCGCGCCGACCAGAGCGCCAGATCCAGGTACCGGAGCGCCAGCGCCGCCCGCAGCGCCGAGCGGGGCACCCCGCCGCCGGGGCTCCGGTCCGCGGCGATATTGCCCAGCAGCACCACCGCGACCGACGAGCCAGCCGCCGCGACCGCGGCCAGGGCCCACCCCTGCGCGAATGCCAACCCGACGATCAGCAGATGCGTTGCCGCCAGCCCTGTCATCAGCCCCAGCGCGATCGTCACCGCGACCGACCGCTTGATCGGGATCCGGTGCACCGCTTTGTGGTACGCGAGCCGGCCGAC
>JBCDEF010000231.1:0-3896 GCA_039179915.1 Planctomycetota bacterium
CGCGCCGGACAACCGGGCGGTGTCGGCGATCCCGACCGAAACAGACAGCTGGGTGCAGATCGGCTCGGACAGGATCGAGTCGGCCGAGGTCATCGAGGAACTGGGAACGACGAACTATCTCAACCGGGTGTTCGTGGAGAAAGACCCCGGCGAGGGGCTTGAGCCGCGGGTCGTCGAGCTTCATTTGGCGTACTACACGGGGCAGATCGACACAGTGCCGCACGTGCCCGAGCGGTGCTTCATCGGCGGCGGGATGCAGCGGGCCGCGGAATCGACCGAGATCCCACTGGAGCTCGACCGGAGCCGGTGGCTGCCCGACCCGAACGCGCCGGAGGGCACCGAGCCGGTGTTCACGGCCCGGACGAGCACGAAGTGGTCCGACAGTCGCGGGAGGCGTGTGCGGCTGCCCGAGGGGATCGAGAACGCGGCGATCCGCGTTTCGGGGTACGACATCCCGCGGGTGGGGCGGATCTTCGCCGGCTACTTTTTCGTGGCCAACGGCGGGACAGTCGCGAGCGCGGACGGCGTGCGGTTGCTGGCGTTCGATCTGTCCGAGGACTACGCGTTTTATCTGAAGGTGCAGATCAACGCGACAGAGAGCCCGCGGATGCAGACCCGGGAAGATTTGGTCGAAGCGTCGGCCGACCTGCTCGACGAGCTGCTGCCGGACATCATGCTGTGTGTGCCGGATTGGGTCGAGGTCGCGGAGGGCCGGTACCCGACCGCGGAGAACGACGAGAGCTGAGCGGCGGGAGAGCCGCCGGAAAGGACGCGGAGCGACGATGTCTGCTCGTGTGAACGTGAAGTTTGTCGTGCTGCTCTCGGTGGTGCTCGTCGCCGCTATGGGCGGCGTGGTGTGGGCGGCGATGGTCGTTGTGATGAAGTCGGGTGACGATCACGCGGCGCGTGCGATGGAGTTCGAGGCCGCCGGCGACTTCGAGCAGGCCGAAAATAGCTGGGCGCGTGCGGTCAACCACGACCCGGCCCGGGTGGACTGGCTCGAGGGCTGGCGCCGCTCGATGGAGTCGATCGACTACCCGACGGCCTCGGAGTACAACCAGAGCTTCGGCCAGTTCCGAACGGTGCTGCGTGCGCTCGCCGACGCCAAGGGCACGGACGAGTCCGCCTACGAGGAGTACCTGGGTTCCGTGCTGCTCGAGCTGCGGAACTCGGCCCTGACGCGAGACCGGTTCGAGTATCTCGATGACGAGACCGACCGGATCCTGAGCCGATCGGACTGGAACGACCCGTCGGCCGAGGCCAGGCTCCGCCGGCACCGGGGCCAGTTCGGCGCGACCGTGCTGACCGCTGGCGCCGACCTCGACGATGATCAGCTCGAGCTGATCACCGAGGACCTCGAGCTCGCGCTCGAGGCGGACCCGAGCGATGTCGATTCGATGGCGAGCCTGTTCACGCTCAAGCGGCAGCTCGCCGAGGCCGCCGATCGGAACAACCGCGACGAGGAGCGCGAGCGTTTTGCCCGGGAGTCCAACCGGCTGGCGGCCGATTTCGCCCGGGCCAACCCGGAGAGCATCCGCGCACAGGCGATCGAGATCATCGCGGAGGTCTCGCAGGAGTTTCAGCGGATCGGGCGGGCGCAGCTGTTCGGCCGCGACCAGATCGCGGCGCAGCGGGTCGTGCTGGATCGGTACACCGATCGCGTGCTCGAGCTCAATGAGCGGTTCAAGGCCGCCGGCGCCGATCAGACCGACAGCGATACGGCGGCGATCCTGATGCAGATCACGCGGCAGATCGTCCGCGAGCAGCCGATGGACCTGGTGCTCGCGATCTGGGATCACGCCGCCGCGACGCGGCCGGACGACGTTGATGTCATGCGCCAGCGTGCGACGTTCCTCAAGCTGCTGCAGCGGTACCCCGAGGCGATTGACGCCTTCGGCGAGATTGCGGCGATGGAGCGGCCGCCGGTCTCTGCCCGCGGCGTGCTTTTGGTCCAGGCCCAGCAGCGAGTGAACTGGCAGATCGCGGACTGTGCGATCGAGCAGTGGCGCCTGCTGCCCCCGGGCTCGGCGTCGAGGGACGGCTGGCTGGCCGACGCGCGTGAAGCCTGGGTCGCCGCCAGCGAGGACCTGCCGCAGGACTCGCCGGAGCTGACGCTGCTCAACGCCAAGCTCGCATTCGCGGATAAAGACTACAACTCCGCGGACCGGCTGATACGGGCGTACAACACGCGGACTCTTGAGAGCGACCCAACGGCTGTTCGTCTGGCGGCGGAGATCGCGGGCGAGCTCAACAACGCGGGCGAGCAGCGGCGTCTGCTGATGCGGGCGGTGGCGCTCGACCGCAACGACCTCCGCGCGCTCCTGCCGCTGGTCGAGATCAACACGCGGCTTCGGAACTACGGCGAGGCCGAGCGGCTGCTGGCGATGGCGGTCGACATGCTGCCTGACAACGAGGCGCTCCGCGACCGGCTGGACACGATCCGTGCGCTGGCGGGCTCGACAGAAATCGAGGACCCGGTGCAGGCGGCCCTGATCGAGGCGCAGCGTTCGATTGACGCGGGCGACCGCGGCGCGGCGATCGAGACGCTCGAGCGCGCGGCCGCCGACAACCCCGAGCCCGATTCGGCGCGGCTCCAGATCACGATGGCGTCGCTGCTGCTCCAGGCCGGCGAGTTCGAGCGTGCGGCGGAGATCGTCGCGCAGGGGCTCGAGATCGAGCCCGAGAGCGCGATGCTCCGGCAGCTCCGCCGGCAGGCGGAGATCGGCGACAACGCGGAACTGGCCGAGGCGGCGATCGACGAGCTGGACCTGCCCGAGGCGGCCCGCTGGCTCCGCAAGCACCGCGTCCGGCTGGCGGCGAACGACATGGACGGCGCGACCGAGGCGATCGATCGCGCGGTCGAAATCGACGGCGATGACCCGGCGGTGCTGCGTGCGGCCTTCGATCACGCGCTGCGGATCGGTGATCTGGACCGGGGCCGTGAGATCGCGGAGGCAGGCGGCCGGCAGGACATCGACGGCGCGGGGGGCCTCGCGATGCAGGCCCGGGTGCACATCGCCGACGGCAACCTGGCCGAGGCCGAACGCGCCGCGACCGCGGCCGTCGAGCGCGGCAGCCAGAACGCGAGCACGCTGCGTCTGCTGGCCCAGGTGCAGTTCGATCGGGGCAACAGCACGGCGGCGCTGGACAACTTCGAGCGGGCCCGGGAGATCCGGCCCGACGACATCGGGCTGCTGACCAGCTACCTCCGAGCGCTGGGCACGCTCGGCCGCAACACCGAGGCGCTCGAGATCGCCCGCGACGCGGTCGACATCGCGAGGACCAACAGCGGGTTCGTGGAGGCATGGCTCTACTTCGAGGCCCTGGCCGGCAACAAGCAGCTCGCGCTTGATGAGCGGAGCGCGATCGCCCAGCGACGGCCCGAGGACGCGGAGAACACCGCGGCGATGATCTCGCTGGCGATCGACCTGGGTGAATTCGATGAGGCCCGGCGTCTGCTCGACGATGCCCGCGGGGCCCGCGACAGCCTGCGGCTGGTGGCCCTCGATGCCCGGTGGCACGCCGAGCGGAACGACCCGAACGGCGCGGTCGAGCAGTACACGTCGTTTCTTGTCTCCGATGCGCCCGAGGCTGCGACCGCGGCGCCGTACATCGCGTTCGGTTCGTTCTTGCTCAACCGCGGGCAGATCGATCGCGGGCTGACCACCCTGCGGCAGGGCCGCCAGTTCCAGAACCCGGAAAACCCGGTCGTCGACTCGACGCTCGGGCAGCAGCTGTTCCGGCTCGGGCGGTACCAGCAGGCGATCGAAGTGTTCCGGTCGATTATCGATGGCGAGGCGGCCGGGACGCCGATCGCCGCCGAGTCCGGCAAGCGGCTGATCGAGTGCTACACACGGATCGGCGACTGGGAATCGGCGCAGGCCGAGGTGGACGCG
>JBCDEF010000232.1:0-3892 GCA_039179915.1 Planctomycetota bacterium
CGAATACGCGCCCACCCCGTATCACGGTCAAACAGACCCGCAACACTCGGCCGGCACGCACTCGGCATTTTCATGCTTCACTACCGACCCCACCAATCCGCACAGATCCGGGTCAAACCCGTCCCGCACAGACACCCGATGGGGTCGATGCCATTCGTCTGCTGTTGTCAAAAAGCACAACGACGCCGCGAATCACTCGTGTTGCCGTTTGGAGGCCCCCACCAGGGCCACCAGAATGCCGCGGGATCGCTCCGTTGGCAAGAGACGATGTTAGCTTTGTTCAGAAGGGGGTCAAGCCGCGACAGTTCGTGAAGGCCAGATTTCTTCACGGACCCAGCACTTTCCGCGCTTTGCCAGAGCCTCTGAACAGCACCCAAGCCTGTTCGAACCAGAGGCAGATGCGGGCAAACGCCTGTTCACAAGGGGTTTATCCCCCTCCGCCGCCTCCGCCGCCGCCACCTCCGCCATGGCCGCCGGTGAAATCTCGCTCCGGAGGCCCGCCGCGACGGCCGCCTTCATCACGCGGCGGCTCTTCCGCCCGCTGTCGACGGCCCACCCCTGGGATCGAGGGCAACTGCTCGCGACCGTCCGAGGCCGAGGCCCGCACGATCCGGTAGACCGGATCAGAACGCTCCAGCCGCGGCGTGCGGCGGGTCACACCACCGTCGGGGCCACGGATGATCGCTTCCATTATCGGTTGCGATGCCCCGCCCAGCGACCCAGCTTGCGTGAAGGGCGAAGCCAAGACGTCCAGCAGCCACGCGTCGGCCTCGACCTCCAGCGAATCCGGCATCAGGTCCAGCCCCTCGGGCTGCTCGGCGTCGTCGCCCTGCCGCCAGGCCTGCTCCTGCGCCGGCCGCTCAAGGTCCCACGCCTGCAGCCCCTCGGGCAGATCGATCTCGCCGACGAACCGGTCTCCCGGGGCCAGCGCGACCTGCGAGACACGCCAGTAGCCGTAGAAGAACCGGTACAGCTCCGCACGCGCGGTCGGCCCGCTCAGGTCGCCTCCCGGGCTGGCGCCTTCAACAAAGAAATATTCCGACCATCCGACGCTCGCCGGGTCGCTCCACTCGCTCCATCGTGTGCGGACGAACGCCTCCTCGGCCAACTCATCCATCTCCTCCGACAGCGTCGCCTGCCGGCCGAACAGCGGGTTGCCGAAAACCAGCCGCGTCCGGTAGCGGTAGGTCACGCCCGGCTGTGCGGACGCGTCGTGCCGCCAGAGGTGCAGCTCCGGCTCTTCGATCACCGGGCCCGTGCTCGCCCATTCTTCCGGGTCGAAGCTCAGCAGCGAAGAGCTGTCGTCGCTGCCGTCTTCGTTCCAGCCGAGCTCGGTCAGCTCCTCGCGGATCGTTTCGATGCGGCCCTCGAGCCGCTCGATGTCGCGCTCGATCGCGCCGGTCCGCCCGCCCCCGGCCGGAGCCGGATCGTTCGGCTGCTCGCTGCGCGGATCCCCCCGTGTGCCGCCGGTGGTTGTGGGCTGGCCCGAGCCGCCCAGCGCCGCGCGGCGCTGCTCCAGCCGGCGTTCGAGCTGCTGTAGCAGACGCACCTGGCGGCGGATCTGTGCCTCGTTATCTTTGAGGTCCTCCGGGGCCGGCAATGCCGACGGCGGCACCCAGGGCTGGCCCTCGAGCACCGGGTAGAACTGCCGACGCAGCACCAGATCGGCCGCCCGCTGGGCACGGTCCGATAGGTCATCGAGCTCACGCCAGTTCGACGGCTGCTCCGAGAAATCGATCACCGGCTCATCGCCTGGCAGCATCCCCACCGGCTCCGGCGAGCCCCACGAGCCGTCGGACGCCCGCGCCTGCCGCTCGACCTCAACGCCCAGCACGCCGGTCTTCGAGCGCCACCAGTCGCCGCGAAGCGGCTGCTCCTCGCCGCCCGGGCCGTCAGGATCGCGCTGGTAGGCCGCCAGCAGCTCTGTCCCGTCGTATGTCGACTCGACCGTCAGCCACGCCGTGTCGTACGGCTGCGCTTGCGGAAGAACCGTCTCGATACCCTCGATCTCTTGCAACGCGTACGGATCGAGCGCCGCGCGGTACACACCGATGACCGGCTTGGCCGGTGCCGGCGGCTCGAACACCGCGAACCGGTTGCCGACCGCCTCGCCCGAGGGGCCCGTGAACTCCGCCGAGATCCCTTCACCGATCGCGACGAACTCGGGCGTTGGCGAGACGCCTTCCTCAAACATCGCCTCGAACTTCGCGGCCAGATCCACCCGCTCGCCCAGGTCGGGCAGCTCCGGGTTCGGGTCGTCCATCTGCGCCAGCAGCCGCTCGGCCTCGCGCTCGGCCGGCGCGAACGCCCCGTCGAGCGGGAGCTGCTGCCCGTCGACCGTCACCCGGTTGGACTGCAGCACGAACTGCACAACGAGCACGGCTAGGAACACCAGCAGCATCACGCCGACGAGTACCTTCTCGAAATGCGCCTCGTACCAGGGGATGCCCTTGAGTCTCATCGCGCCGTCCTCCACAAGCCGCGTGCGGCCCCGTCCGAAATCATCCGCCAGCCGGCCCGTCCCGTCGCCGCGGGATCAGCCGAGCCCATTGTCATCCTCCGCCGGGTCAGCAACACCCAGCGCCTCGCGAACAGCCGGCGGCATCCACTGCGCCGTCCAGCTCCGCAGATACAGAAGCTCGAGCCGCAGGTCCACGCGCACCACCGCGTCGTCGCCGTAGTACAGACCCTGGCCCAGGTCGGTCCACGGATCGACCGCCGAGAGATCCGTATCGAGCACCGTGATCAGGTTGCTCGAAGCCAACGCATCGAACAGCGCCGGCAGCTTCGCCGACGCGGCCACCAGCGACACATCCGCGTAGCGGATGTCGTACTGCGCGCTCTCTCCGGGCGCACGCCCTGTCAGCGTGACCGGGCCCGCCGGGCCGTCGGAGCCGTTCCGCCCGCCCCGCCTGCCGCCGTCGCTCCCGCCGACAACACCGATCGGGGCCGGTTCGAGCAGCACCGAGTCCACCCGCTTGACCACGCCGCCGAGCGCCGCGCCGCCGACACCCGAGCCGTCGAGCGCCGCGTTCGCGTTGGCAAGAGCCGTCAGCACGTCCTCGATGACCCAGTAGTCCCATTGCCACGCGAAGGCCGTCTCGAGCGTCGGCGGCGAGGCCGCGACGCTCACCGGAACCGTCGCCGGCAGCAGCTGCGTGTCACCGTAGAACGCCGTATCCTGCGCGTGCGCCCGATACTCGCCGATCCGGAAACGCCACATCTCCTGGTCGAGCTGCTCGAGCTGCTCGGGCGTCAGAGCCCCCGCGCCCTGGTCGCCGGTAATCTGAGCGATCTTCCCGTCGCGCTGCGCCGCCAGTCGGACGCCCAGCTCCGCGCCGTCGACCGGCGGACGGATCCGCAGCCGGCGGAACAGCGCCTCGTAGGCCGACTCCGGCGTCCCCTCGGCCACGGCCCGGCGGGCCATCTCGTTCAGCTTCAGCTGGCTGTCCATCGCCGCAGGCTGCGGGAACAAACCGTCGACCAGCGGCTCCCGCCCCCGGCGGTTCCGCTCAGTCGCGGCCTCTTTGATCCGCTCGAGCTGCGCCTCGCGACGGGCACGCTCAGCCTGGAAGAACGCCGTTGTCACCGAGTTCGGCGGCGAGGTGACCGAGACCGGCTCCTCGCCCGGTGTCATCGGCGGCAGCTCGTACGTCACCCGCTCCGAACGAAGACGCGAGAGCAGCGAGCTGGCCGACTGCTGCCGCTCCTCGACAAGCGAGGTGTTCATCCCACCTGCCACCACATAGGCCACCGGCAGCGGGACCACCGCGAGCAACCCGAAGATCACCAGCAGCACATTCGATTTGAGCCAACCCAGCACCGGCTTCATTCGTCACCCTTCGCGGCGCCTTCGCCGTCCGTCTCTTGGTCGCCCGATGCCTCGGGACGC
>JBCDEF010000233.1:0-3876 GCA_039179915.1 Planctomycetota bacterium
AGCAGACACAAGACTCAGCAAACCGAGCGCTGTGATCCGTTCGCCGAACAGCTCGTTCCGGACCGCGTCCCACTCACCGCCAACGCGCCCAAAGAACGAAAGGCTGTCCGTCTTCCGGTCCGCGATCACACCCGCAAGCCGGCGATCATCCTCGTTCGTCTCGGCCGACCGCTCGATCTGCGACCGTACCACGACCCACATCGCCCGCGCCTCTTCGTCCAGATCATCGAGCGTCAGGCTGTGATACGTCGCCGTCCCGAACTGCCGCTTCACCAGCCAGCCCGCCTTGCCCAGCGTGCTCAAGTGCCGGCTCACCGTGCTCTGCGGGAGCTGGACCACCGCGGCGACCTCACCGACAGACAGCTCCTGCCGCTCGAGCAGGCCCAGCATCCTGAGCCGAAGCGGGTCGGCGAGGACACCGAGCCGACCGGAGACCGAATTGGGAGTGGCGGTTCGCTTCATCCGTTTATGCGAATAAATGGTAGAAGCAAGAATCGGTCCGTCAAGGGATCCGGTTGAGAATGGGCCATCGTCTGCGCACAAATGTGTGCCTCAGCACGCTCTCGCCGGGGTGCTGAGCCTCAGCGGCGTTCGGCGGGCTGGAGCACGAACGCGGGGCCGGGGACCTCGCCGAGCCCGATAATCCGGGCCTGGACATCGGGGTGCTCGGGATCGACCCACAGGGCCATGCGGAGGCGCTCGAGCTCCTGGGCTGTGTCGTTGACCGAGGCGTAGAAATCGGCAAGGGCGAGCTGGGGCTCGATGGTGCGTCCCTGATCGGCCCGAGCGGCGGTCAAGAAGGCCTCCTCGGCCGTGTCGGCGTCGCCCACGAGGGCGGCGAAGCGGCCGAAGCGGATGTAGTTTTCCGCGTTTCGCTCCTGCTCGGCCGTTCGGCGGAGCAGGCGGAAGAGCTCGTCACGCTGGCCGGTCTCGACCAGGGTCTCGGCGATGCCGTCGATAAAGAGCCCCTCGGTCGCGCCGAGCTCGAGCCCCTGGATGAACTGTTCGCGGGCCCGGGAGGGCTGGTCGAGGTTCAGGTAGGCCCGGCCGAGGCTGTAGCGGGCCTGGCCGTCGCCCGGCCGGCGACGGAGGTACTGCTCGTACCATTCGACGGCCTCGAAGAACTTCTTCTGTTCGAGGGCGAGGTCGCCGCGGAACCGGAGCGTGTTGGCGGAGGGCTGCGATTGGCAGCCGATGCCGGCGGGGGCGAGCGCCGCGGTGAGGGCGGCGGCGAGCGAGAGCATGCGTGTGCGTGATCGGCGAACCATCATCGACCTCCTGTCGGTTTTCCGGCGAGTGTAGCGTGAGCCGAGGGAGGCGTGGATGCCGGAGAACTCGGGCTGGCCGATGGTAGTGCTCCGGCACGAGGTGCCCGACGGCTCGGCGCATTTTGACCTTTTGCTCGATACGGCTGCCGCGGAAGCGGGGCCGTTGATGACCTTCCGCTGCCACCGCCGGCCGGATGTGCCGCAGGCCGCGCCCTGGCTGGCCGAACGGCTGCCGCCGCACCGCCGGGTCTATCTGACGTACGAGGGCCCGGTCTCGGGGGACCGGGGTCGAGTCAGCCGCGTGGCGTCGGGCCGGGCGGTTGTCGACGCGGGCGGGGTGGATGCTCAGGAGCTGACCCTCAGGCTGATCACGCCGAGCGGGGTTGTGCTTGTGCGAGGGCGGCGGCTGGACGCGGCCTGCTGGCGGTTCACTTCCGAGACCGCGGGGGACCGATAGCAGCCACATGTGCGGCTTTCTCGGAGCAATCGGCCCTCGGCTTCCCGACGACGCGGCGATCATCGCCGGGCGCGAGATGATGCGGCACCGCGGGCCGGACGACGCCGGGCTCTGGCGCTGCGATGACGCGGTGCTCGGGCACCGCAGGCTGGCGGTGATCGACCCGGGGCCTTCGGGACACCAGCCGATGGTCTCCGATGACGGGCTGGCCGCGCTGGCGTACAACGGCGAGCTGTACAACGACGCCGAGCTCCGCGGCTCGCTCGGCGTGCCCGTGCGGTCGGGCTGCGACACGGCGACGCTGCTGGCCTGGCTCGGCTCGGGGGGGGCGTTGTCGCGGCTGCGCGGCATGTTCGCGTTCGCGTCAGTCGACCGCCGCGCGGGCACGCTCACGCTGGCGCGGGACCCGCTGGGCATCAAGCCGCTGTATGTCGTTCGCGGGGCGGGGTACCTGGCGTTCTCGAGCGAGATCCCGCCGCTGTTCGCGCTGCCGGGGATCGAGCCGGAACCGGATGCGCTCGGCGTGAGCACCTATCTGAGCACGATCCGGACGGTGCTCGCGGAACGCACGATGTTCGAGGGCGTCCGCGCGGTCCGGCCTGGTGAGGTGCTGACCTACCGGCTCGCGGCGTGGGACGCGGCGCCGTCGGTCCAGACCCTGCGCGTTGATGCGGCGGACCACGACGCCGACGACCCGGAGCTGCGTCACACGATCACCGAGAGCATCGACCGGCACCTGCGGACGGACGTGCCGCTGTGCGCGATGCTGTCGGGCGGGCTGGATAGCACGATCATCGCGTCGCGGGCTGCCGAGCGGGTCGGGTCGCTGCGGACGTACTGCGCAGGGGTGGACGAGCCGGGCTCGGACTCGGTCTACGCCCGGGAGGTCGCGGCGGAACTGGGGACGGTGCATCGGCACGTGGGGCTCGACGGGCCGGTGTTCAACGCGGAGTGGCGGCGGCTGGTGCATGAATCGGGCATGCCGCTGTCGACGCCCAACGAGGTGGCGATCCGTCTGGTCGCCAGGGCGATGCGCCGAGACGGCGCGGTCGTGACGCTCTCGGGCGAGGGGGCCGACGAACTGTTCGCGGGGTACGACCTGCCGCTGCGGCTGGCCGCGGACCACGAGGCGGCCGGGGGCGACCCGGGCCTGTTCCAGCTCGATGCGCACGCGTGGGTCGGGAGCGATGCGAAGGCGGCGGTCCTCGCCGAGGGGCTCCGCGAGGAAGTTGGGGACGACCGCTGGCTCGGCGACCGGTACTCGCGGCTGTTCGAAGAGGCCGCGGACGGCCGCGAAGGTCTTGCCGCGCACCTGCGGTTCCAGCAGGCGGTCAACCTGCCGGGCCTGCTCCAGCGGCTGGACTCGGCGACGATGCTCGAATCGGTCGAAGGCCGCGTGCCGTTCGCGGACGCCGGGGTGCTGGCCGTCGCGCGGGGTCAGCCGATCGAGCGGTGTTTCGAGCCGAGCGGGGCGACCGTTGCGGAGCGGACGAAGCGGACGCTGCGCGCGGCGTTCGCTCGCGCTGTGCCCGGCTCGGTGCTCCGTCGCGACAAAGCAAGCTTCCCGGTGCCGTTCCAGCAGTGGATGGGCGAGGCAACCCGCGATAAGGATGGAGTAGGCATGATGCCTGGCATCAGGACCGACGGCGTCTCGCGGCTGATCAGCCCGGCGGCGCTGGCGCTCGTCCGCGCGAAGCCCGCGGAGCACTGGAACCTGGCCTGGCCGATCCTGAACCTGTGGCTCTGGGCGGAGCGGTGGTGGGGCGACGGGCCGGACGGTCGTGCTCAGCCGGCGGCGGCCTCGACACGCGGCACCGCGGCGAGCAGCCGCTTCGTGTAGTCGTGCTGCGGGTCGTAGAGGATCTGGTCCCGGTCGCCGATCTCGACCAAGGAGCCGGACTTCATGACCCCGATGCGTGAGCACATCGACCGGACGACGGCCATGTCGTGGCTGATGAAGAGATAGCTCAGCCCGAACTCGGCCTGCAGGTCGCGGAGCAGGTTGATGATCTGGCTCTGGATCGAGACGTCGAGCGCGCTGGTGGGCTCGTCGCAGATGATGAAACGGGGCTTGAGGGCGAGCGCGCGGGCAATGCCGATGCGCTGCTTCTGGCCGCCGGAGAACTCGTGCGGGTAGCGGTCGGCGGCCGG
>JBCDEF010000234.1:0-3793 GCA_039179915.1 Planctomycetota bacterium
GGCTGCGATACAACCGGTGACACCGCCGCGGCCCGGGCTCTAGCAGCCCTGGAAGAACAGCGTGATCCACAGGATCACGTCGCTCGTATCGACGGTGCCGTTGTTGTCCAGGTCAGCCAGCAGGTCGTTGCTGTTGTACGCCACAACGAGTGCGTTGAAATCAGCTCCATCGAGCTGCCCATCGCCGTTGAGGTCCGGCAGGCAGACCGGCTCGGTCCCGCCGTTGATCGAGATCGCCCAGTCGGACTGATATGGCGCGTTCCACTGCTGGTCGTTGGACGAGAGCGAGCCGAGGTTGATCTCGTTGTACGCCAGGCGGGTATCGACAGCCACGGCTTCCAGCGGCTGGGAAAGCCCGGCCAGATTCAGGTCAACCCGCGACGTATTCGTGCCGAAGACCACGATCTGGTTGGTCGAGGGCGAGCGGAGCGCGAACTGGCCCTGAGAAGCCCCGCGCGTCAGGTCGTTGTCTTCCTGCATATCCAGCTGGAAGCGGTCCCGCCAGAAGTCGGCGTGTGTCTTGAGCGCGGCCTGGTTGGTGTAGCCGGCGTCGTTGGTGAAGGCCGGGTCGGACTCAAAGAAGCCGTACCAGCCGCCGACGCCGCCGGCCATCGCGGCACGCCACATCAGCATCCGCGTGTCGTCGCTGTCAACGCCCCACCGCCCGAGCACGTTGCGCTCCTCGAGCAGGTGCGGCCGCGCGCTGTTGGAGTTGAACAAGGAACGCAGCTCGTTGTAGTCCGGCTCGCGGTCGGTCGACCGGCCCATCTCGGTGTCGCCCTGCGAGTAGCCGATCATCGTCCACGGCGCATCCGAAAAGCGGTACGAGCGGGCCGAGAGCACGTGCGGGAAGCCCATGCTGCCCACCAGCCGATCACGCCACGATTCGAGCTGCGCCGGCGTGACCCATTCATGCAGATCGAAGCCGTAGCCGATCGACCAGGACGGCAGCGGTCCGAGCCGTGCGCCGATGTATTCGGTCAGCTCGCGGTCAACGCTGCCGTTGATCCCGCCCGGGAGCTGCTGCGGCGACCAGCCGCGGTTGGCATCGCCCCAGCGCCAGAAATGGACGTGCAGGCCCTCCTCGTGCGCGGTCTCCACGATCCGGTCCAGCTTGCGGAAGACCTCGATGTTCGGGTCGTCCGAGGTCACGTCGGCGGATTCGAACGCGCCCTCGGTCAGCAGGTGGTTCGTCAGGAGCACATAGATCGCGGTGAACCCATGGTCCCGGGCGTAGCGGGCGTACTGCCGCGTGCGGCCCTCGGGGTTGTCCAGCAGGTCGGTCAGGTGCAGGTGCTTGAAGGGGCTGTTGCTGCCGGCCGGGTCGGTCTGGACGATGTTGAGCAGGAAGCCGGTCAGCACGCCGTTCGGCCCGCGCTCGACGGCAAAGCGGTTGCCCACCGCCTGCACAAAGCCCCAGCCGTCGGGGTCGCTGCTGGGCAGGGTGGTCAGCCGGCCGGTGTGGCCGTCGAGCCCCGACACGTTGCTCTGGGTCTCGATTTGGTAGGTCACGCCGGGCTTCTGGCCCGTAAACCGGAAGCGGTAGATCGAGCGGCCCACATCGTCCGGCCCGTCGTAGAACATCGGGGTCTCGATCTCGGAGCCGTCCGAGCCGGAGAAGGTCACGGTGCCGTCGACGTCGAACGGGTTGCCGCCGACCGGCGGGATCCGCACCCAGTACTGCTGGACCTCGTAGATCTCGACGACGCGCTCGCCGAGGGCTCCTGGGTCCTGCGCGGCGGCGTGCTGCGGCGCAGCGCCGACAAGTAGCCCCACGATCAAACTTACTGCACAGGCGAATCGGGTCTGGATCACGTCTCTGCCTCCCCGGCGAGATGCCGGTCCCACGCTGCCGAGTTTTGCTCCGGCCCATGGCTCTCGGTTCATGCCGTCCGATGGCGTCTTTGTCCCGGGCTGCCGCCGATAGCCGTCGCTCATTGCTGGCGAACGGCATGGCGGCCCGTCTGGCCCGGAGGCGCCCGGTCGACGACGACCAGGGCTCTACGCAGCACGGACTCGTGTGTTGCCGATCGGACGGCGCACGGACCAACGCTTGCAGAACGATGCTATCCAGCGATCAACGCGCCACCACAACGAAACGACAGCTTTTTGACAGATCTCACACGATACAGCGGTATACACCCCACGCACACAACTCGAACGTGCAACATCGCTTGCATCTCTCGCAACCCAAAAACATCGCCTATCGCGGCCAGGGCGGCAACGCGTCCTTCCAGACACTTGTGTCGAGAACGAGCCGAAGCGGGTCGGCGCATGACAACGCCCGGACCGCCGAAAATCGACGAGCCGGGCGTATAAAAGCGGGTGATCGGATTTGAACCGACGACATTCACGTTGGCAACGTGACGCTCTACCACTGAGCTACACCCGCACACGCGGTCGGACCGCGGCAAGAAAGGTACCCCGGACCCGGCCCCGAGTCAACGCATCAGGCGTCGGCGGCCGAGGGTTCAGCCGCCCATCGCCACGCCGGATGCATCGCCGACCGCCGGGCTGACCGCCGGGCCGTCGCCCCGGGCCCGCTCGATCGCATCGAGCACCTGCCCGGGCGTGTAGGCGTTACTGATCCAGGGGCCGTCGGGCAGGCCCGGTCCGAAAACGGCCAGTGTGGGGATGCCGGTCTGGCCGAGCTCGCGGAGCTTCTCCCAGCCGGGGGCCGACCGGGCGGTCAAATCGACGGTGATCGGCACGACGCCTTCGCCGAGGAGCACGGGCTTGACCGGCTCGACATCGAGCACGCTGGCCTTGAGCGATTTGCAGATCAGGCACCACTCGGCGGTGAAGTCCATCACGACGACATTGCCCGACTCGACCGCGGCCTGCACGACATCGACGTCGTAGTCATTCCAGGCCGCGGTGACGTAGCGGTTGCCCGACCCGAGTAATACTTCCTGCGCGGCGAGCTTGGCCAGGTACTTCTCCTCGGCCGTGCCGGTCTGGTTGTCGGCGACCCAGAGCCCGCCCGCGCTCAGCAGCACCGCGGCCAGCAGCATGATCCCGCGAGCGGGCAGCGACTTGGAGATCTGTACTGTTCGCAGCACCAGCCAGAAGCCGGCCGCGACGACCAGGATCGCCACCGCCCACCAGTGCAGCACGCCGCCGATGAAGGGCTTCTCAGCCGCGAGCGCGAGCAGCCCGGCGCCGATGAAGTAGGCGCCCGCCGCCATCAGCAGCAGCGCCATGACCTGTTTGACCAGGTCGCTCGCCGGCCCGGTCTTGGGCACGCGGCTGAGCAGCTGGGGACGCAGCGACAGGATGAAGTACGGCAGGGCCATGCCCACGCCCATCGAGACGAAAACCGCGAACGTCGCGAGCTGGCTGGCGCCCGAGGCCGCCGCCGCCGGCAGCAACGCGCCGACGATGAAGCCGAAGCAGGGCAGGCCCAGCACCGCGGTCATCACGCCGAACATGAACGAGCCCGAGGGCGAATCGGCCTTGGGGTTGATCATGTAGGCCTTCTGCGGCAGGCTGATATTGAACATCCCGATAAGGCCGAACGACATCACGAAGATCAGCGCCCCGATGCCGAACGTGACCCACCAGATGCCGAAGAGCTGGCTCGGGTCCGCGAAGCTGGCGAGCGCCACGACCGGGATGGCCAGCGCGGTCCAGAACGCGACAACGCCCGCGGCCATCGCGGTGCCTAGCAGCAACGCCTGGCCCTTGCTCGCCCCGGCGTGCTGCGTCAGGGTCAATACCTTGATCGGGATCACCGGCAGCACGCAGGGCGTGAGGTTGAGCACGAAGCCGCCGAGGGCACCGGCGGCGATGA
>JBCDEF010000235.1:0-3785 GCA_039179915.1 Planctomycetota bacterium
GGGCCGCCTCGACGCGGTCCGGCAGGGGCAGTCCCGCGTCGGTCACCGAAGCCGGCAGGCATCGGAGCTGTTCGAGCAGGGCATCGTCGGAGAGTTCCGGCTTGATCCCGCCCGAAGCCGCCCGCGCGACCTCTGTCGACCTGCCCGGCGGACTCCCGGCAGGCCCATCGGCCGGCTCGAGGGCGCCGACCGAGGCC
The DNA here is from genome assembly GCA_039179915.1 of Planctomycetota bacterium. Taxonomy (GTDB): domain Bacteria; phylum Planctomycetota; class Phycisphaerae; order Phycisphaerales; family UBA1924; genus JANQQZ01. Next base: position 198 of record JBCDEF010000235.1, read on the forward strand.
GCGATCTGCTTGAGCCCGGCTCTGGCGAACCGGATCGAGAGCCGGTGCGTCCTCGTGCCAGCCACGACCGCGGGTGTGATCTTCGCCACGACGCCCTCGCCCCATTCGGGACGGGCGGCGTGCCGGACCCGATCTCCCACCGACCACTCGCACGCCATGCCCGCCCCCACCCCCAAGCCAAGCCGCTCTGCCGAGCTTGGCCTAACATTCGTTTCGCCGGCGATGCAGCCGTCCGCCCGGCCCACCCGACACCCCGAGGCAAGTATCCCGCATGATCGACGCACTGAAAAGCGAAGAGATCGTTGAAAAGTTCGGCGGACGCTTCAAGCTGACCGCGGTTATCCAGCGGCGGCTTGTCCAGCTGCTCGACGGTGCCCGGCCCATGGTCGAGCGGAACGGCCGCAGCGACCTTGAGGTTGTCATCCAGGAGATCCTCGAGGACAAGCTCGCGATCGTCGAGCAGACCGAGGACGAGGCCGCGGCCCTCCCGGCGGCCGACGAGCCGCTGCTCTAGCGCGGCCCGGCCCGTGGGCGTTCCCCAGGATAGCAACCCGTTCTCCGGCACGCAGATCCTGCTCGGCGTGACCGGCGGTATCGCTGCGTACAAAGCCGCCGCGCTGACCAGCAGCCTCGCCCAGGCTGGGGCCCAGGTCACGGTTCTGATGACACCGGCTGCGGCACACTTCGTCACGCCGCTGACGTTCCAGGCGCTCTCGGGCCGCCCGACGTACACCTCGCCTTGGGAGCACATCGAGAGCCAGGACCCGCAGCACATCGCGCTGGCCGAATCGGCTGATGCAGCGGTCGTGGCACCGTGCACGATGGACACGCTCGCCCGCCTGGCCGTCGGTCGCACGGACGACGTGGTCACACTCGCTCTGTCCGCGGTCGACCGAACACGCACCCCCGTCCTGCTCGCGCCGAGCATGAACGCCGTCATGTGGGGCCAGCCTTCGACCCAGCGGAACCTTGAGACGCTCCGCGGCGACGGCTTTGGTTTCATCGGTCCCGACGACGGCTGGCAGGCGTGCCGAACCCTCGGCACGGGCCGGATGGCCGAGCCGTCGGCGATCTTCGATGAACTCGCCGAACGCCTTATAGCCGCCAAGACCTAGCGGACGACCGGTCACCCCCTGAGCATCATCTTGCTCTGCGCTCGACATGCTCCCGGGCCCTACGCTCGCCGAGCCGCAGTCCAGACCATGTTCTGTTTGCGTGTGTTCCGGCATGCCGCACGACATCGCGGCACCGATCGCCCTCCGCCCCACCACTACGCCTTGAGCCCCCCAATGCCAGACCCAGCCTCCGAACACTCTCAACGCGCCGGCCTGCCCGGCGTCCACCTGCTGTCGGGCCTCGCCGGCTCAGCGCGGGCCGATGTGCTCTCCGGCCTGACCGTTGCGCTCGCGTTGGTCCCGGAAGCGGTTGCTTTTGCGTTTTTGGCCGGCGTGCCGCCGCTGGTCGGGCTGTACGCCGCGTTCATTATCTGCCTCGTGACGGCCGTGCTCGGCGGACGGCCCGGGATGATCTCCGGCGCAACGGGCGCGATGGGCGTGGTGGTCGTCTCGCTCGTGGCCGAGCACGGCATCGGCTATCTGTTCCCGGCCGTGGTTCTTTGCGGCGTACTCCAGATCACCGTCGGGCTGTTCAAGCTCGGGCGGTTCATCCGCATCGTGCCGCACCCGGTGATGCTCGGCTTCGTCAACGGCCTGGCCGCGGTCATCCTGATCGCCCAGTTCGGCAGCTTCAAGACGATCAACGCCGAGGGGCAGATGGCCTTCCTCACCGGCGGCCGGCTCTGGCTCATGCTCGGGCTCGTCGGCCTGACCATGGGCATCATCGCCTTCCTGCCGAAGCTGACTCGGGTCGTACCGGCGTCGCTCGCCGCGATCGTCACGGTCGCCCTGATCGGTATCGCGATCAACAGCTCGTCGCTCCCGGCCGATGAGCAGGCCGAGTCGGGACCACGGCCGTTGCTGACCGTCGGCGACATGCTCCTCGACAGCACGCGGGCCAAAGCCGTTGAGTCCGCCCAGCAAGCCAAGGACGACGCCGCGCTCGCGCTCGCCCAGCAGCAACTCCCCGAGGGCATCGCTGCGCAGCCGGGCACGGGCGATCCGATTGCGCCGCTCTCCGCAGACGAGCGGCGGGAAGCGATGGCCTCTATCCAGGAGAGCGAGGTCGGCATCGCCGGTGGGCTGCCGAGACCGGCGTGGTTCGATTTTGAGATGCCCCCGGCCACCTGGCAGACGCTCATGATCATCCTGCCCTATTCGCTCATCCTCGCCGGCGTCGGGCTGATCGAATCGCTCATGACGCTCACGCTCGTCGACGAGCTCACCGAGACCCGGGGCAAGAGCAACCGCGAGTGCGTCGGCCAGGGTGTCGCGAACGTGACCTGCGGCGTCTTCGGTGGTATGGGCGGCTGCGCCATGATCGGTCAATCCCTGATCAACGTGAAAGCCGGCGGCCGCGGGCGGCTCTCGGGCATCACCGCCGCCGCCGCACTCCTGCTGTTCATCCTGTACCTCGCGCCGCTGATCGAGGCGATCCCGATGGCCGCCCTCGTCGGCGTCATGTTCATGGTTGTCATCGGCACCTTCGAATGGACGACCCTGCAGACCTGGAAGCGGATCCCGATCCCCGAGGTCGTCGTCATGCTCGTCGTCGCAGGCTACACCGTCTTCATGCACGATCTGGCGACCGCGGTCATCCTCGGCGTGGCCATCTCTGCGCTGGTCTTCGCCTGGAACAAGAGCAAGCACCTGATCGTCGACACCTCCTACGACGAACGCGGCAGCAAGATCTACCAGCTCCACGGCGTGCTGTTCTTCGGCAGCGCCACCCGCTTCCGGGACCTGTTTACCCCCAAGGACGACCCGGAGGATGTGGTGATCGATTTCTACTTCAGCCGGGTCTACGACCAGTCGGGGCTTGAGGCCATCAACTCTCTCGCCGACCGCTACGAAAAGCTCGGCAAACGGCTGCACCTGCGGCACCTCAGCGAGGACTGCCGGAGGCTGCTCGACCGCGCGGGCGACTTGGTCGAGGTCAATATCAGCGAGGACCCCCACTACCACGTCGCCACCGAGCGGGCGAGCTAGCCGGCCGGGCGGGCTCGATCTCTGACCTGCCTTTCGGGGCTGGAATCTGCCCGCTGATTGCACGGAGCGCGTCGTCGCTCACTCGCCCGACGACGCGGCCCGGGATATGCTCCTTTCCGCAGCCTCGTCCGGCCGAGACCCCGTCCCGGCCGTGCGGCCTCCGGAGAGGTGGCAGAGCGGTTGAATGCGCCGGATTCGAAATCCGGTATGGCCTTCGGGTCATCGGGGGTTCGAATCCCCCCCTCTCCGCTTCGATAAGGCCCTGCGTTTGCAGGGTCTTGTTTTTTAGGGGTTTACGACGAAGCATTCCGAGACTTTCGACCCTGTTGGCCTTGAACTGGCCTAGATCAACTCATCTGCGACCTCTGACCTTGCTCTTCGACGCGGCTGTTGTCCGCTGGGCGTTGAGCCGCTTGGTGAGTAGCGGGCGAGCTCGCTGGGTCGCAGCAATGACCGCGAGGCATCTCGCCTCGCCGTTCGCCAC
>JBCDEF010000236.1:0-3765 GCA_039179915.1 Planctomycetota bacterium
GACGCCGCTATGTTGGCTTCACACTCGACACCGGCATCAGCACAGTCGACGGCTTCGAGAACGCGCCCGTCGTCGTCCCCGGCGGCGGCTGACTTTCTCTGCAACGAGCCCGAAGCGCAAGCGAGGAAATGGCCCCCTACGCCTCCGCAAGCTCGCTCATCGGCGGGCACGAGCACACCAAATTCCGATCCCCGTACGGGTTGTCCACCCGCGCCACCGGCGACCAGAACTTGTGCTCACGCAGCCACGCCGCCGGGTACGCCGCCCGATCACGGCTGTACGGACGGTCCCAGCCCTCCGCCGACACCTGCTGCATCGTGTGCGGCGCACCCTTAAGCACATTGCTCTCCCGGTCCGCCTCGCCACGCTCGACCTCGGCGATCTCGCCGCGGATCGCGATCATCGCGTCGCAGAACCGGTCAAGCTCCGCCTGGCTCTCGCTCTCGGTCGGCTCGATCATCAGCGTGCCCGCCACGGGCCACGACATCGTGGGCGCGTGGAACCCGTAGTCGATCAGACGCTTGGCGATGTCGTCGATCTTCACGCCCGCCGACGTGTCAAACGGCCGGCAGTCCACGATGAACTCGTGCGCCACCCGCCCCGTCGAACCCGTAAACAGCACGTCGAAGTGACCCTTCAATCGCTCGGCCATGTAGTTCGCGTTGAGGATCGCGACCTGCGTCGCCTTCCGAAGCCCCGCTGCGCCCATCAGCGCGATATACACCCACGAGATCGGCAGGATGCTCGCCGACCCATACGGCGCCCCGCTGATCGCCCCCGTCGCACGCTCGCCGGCAGACTCAGGACGCAGCACCGGGTGCCCCATCAGGAACGGCACCAGATGCCCCGCCACCCCGATCGGGCCCATGCCCGGGCCCCCGCCGCCGTGCGGGATGCAGAACGTCTTGTGCAGGTTCAGGTGGCAGACATCCGCCCCGATATCGCCCGGTCGGCACAGCCCGACCTGCGCGTTCATGTTCGCCCCGTCCATGTACACCTGTCCGCCCCGCTCGTGCACGATCTGGCAGACCTCGCGGATCCCTTCTTCGAACACGCCGTGCGTGCTCGGGTAGGTCACCATGATCGCGCCCAGATTCTCCGCGTGCGCGTCCGCCTGCTCACGCAGGTGCCCGATGTCGATATCCCCGTTGTCCAGCGACCGCACCGCCACCACCCGCATCCCCGCGATCACCGCCGACGCCGGGTTCGTCCCGTGCGCGCTCTCCGGGATCAGGCACACATCGCGGTGGCTCTCCCCCCGCGACTCGTGGTACGCCCGGATCACCAGCAGCCCCGCGTACTCGCCCTGCGCGCCCGCGTTCGGCTGCAGGCTCACCCCAGCAAAGCCGGTAATCTCCGCGAGCCAGTTCTCCAAATCAGCGAACAGCTCCGCGTACCCGCGCCACTGCTCGGCCGGCGCGAACGGATGGATCGCCCCGAACTCGGGCCACGTCACCGGCAGCATCTCACTCGTCGCGTTCAGCTTCATCGTGCACGAGCCCAGCGCGATCATGCTGTGCGCCAGCGACAGGTCCCGGTTCTCGAGCATCTTCATGTACCGAAGCAGCTCGGTCTCCGAGTGGTGCGAATTGAAGACCGGGTGCTCGAGATACCCGCTCGTCCGCTCGAACGCCTTGGGCACCTCGCGCCAGACCGACCTCGCCAGCAGCGCGTCCAGGTCCACCCCCGCGTCCTCGCCCGCGCCGAACTCCGAGAGCAGATCGGACACATCGCCCCGGGTCACCGTCTCGTCCAGCGTGACGCCCAGCGTCCCGTCCCCGAACTCGCGGAGGTTTATCCCCAGCCGGCTCGCGGCATTGAGCGCTGCCTCGCAGTGCCCCGCCGGACGCACCCGCAGCGTGTCGAACACCGCAAGCTCCGTGTCCGGCGTGCCGTCCGACCCGACCACCGCGTGCCCGAGCTCCGTCAGACCCTGCGCCAGCGCCGCCGTCATCCCCCGCACCCGCTCGGCGATCCGCTTGAGCCCCCCCGGCCCGTGGTACACCGCGTACATGCCCGCCATGATCGCCAAGAGCGCCTGCGCGGTGCAGATATTGCTTGTCGCCCGGTCACGCTTGATGTGCTGCTCGCGTGTCTGGATCGTCAGCCGGTACGCCGGGTTCCCGTCCGCGTCGCGCGATACACCCACCAGCCGCCCCGGCATCCGACGGACGTGCTTCTCGTGCGTCGCCAGAAACGCCGCGTGCGGCCCGCCGAAGCCCATCGGCACACCAAATCGCTGCGCCGAGCCCACAACGATGTCAGCCCCCCACTCGCCCGGCGGCGTCATCAGCGTCAGCGCCAGCAGGTCCACCGCCGCCACCACCTGCGCACCCGCCGCATGCGCACGATCGGTCATCGCCCGGTAGCAGTGCACCGCGCCGCTGGTGTCCGGTGTCTGCACCAGCACGCCGCACACCGTGTCATCGAACGCCGCCATCCGAGCGTCGGCAACCGTCAGCTCAAGCCCCATCGTTGTCGCCCGCGTCCGCACCACCTCGATCGTCTGCGGGTGGCACGACGCATCGATCACGAACCGCGTCCGCTTCTGGCGCCCGATCGAGAAGCACATCGCCATCGCCTCGGCCGCGGCCGTCGACTCGTCAAGCAACGACGCGTTGCTGATCTCCATCCCCGTCAGATCGCCGACCATGGTCTGGAAGTTCAAGAGCGCCTCGAGCCGGCCCTGCGCGATCTCCGCCTGGTATGGCGTGTACTGCGTGTACCACCCCGGGTTCTCCAGCACGTTCCGCTGGATCACCGGCGGCGTGATCGTCCCGTGGTACCCCATCCCGATGTAGCTGCGCTTCACGTCGTTTCTCGACGCCATCGACTTCAGCCGCGACAGCAGCTCGTGCTCGCCGATCGCACGACCCTCAAGCCCCGCCAGCGACAGCCCACGCCCGAGCGCGATCGACCCCGGCACCACCTGCCCGCTCAGCTCGTCCAGCGACGACACGCCCAACGCGCCGAGCATCGACACCACGTCCTCGTCGCTCGGCCCGATGTGCCGGTTCCAGAACGTATCCGAAGGGTCTAGCACCGAGCCGATCGAGGCCCGGACCGTCTCGCCACGCGTTGCGTCAGCCGTCGTCATCGTTGTCTGTTCCTCTTTGGAGCGCCGCCCGCCGAAACGACCGCGGACACAGGCACAGCAGCGCCTTCGGAATCGTAGCGCCGCGGGTTTCAGCAGAGACCGCCAATCCCGGCAACCGGGCCCCTCCCGCCGCTCGGCCGATCGCCTATCGGCCCGCGTCGAAGAACCACAGCAGACGCTGGTTCCCACCCTCCTGGATCATGTCGAACCCCTGCCAACGCAGGTCCCGCCCGACACCCCCGACCAGCCGCACCCGGTTCATCCCCGGCCCGATCGGCTCCAGCACCGCGTTGGGTGTGTACTCGCCCATCGGCATCCGCGCAAACAGCGCCTCGATGTCCGAGAAATGCTCGACAAGAAAATCGAACCCCTCCTCGGCCGTCGCGCCGTTCTCGGCGAATTCGGTCCGCGTCGCCGAGCTGAGCACCTGATCGGCGAACAGCTCCGCCTCGCCGTCGCGAACCGTCTCGTAGATATGCCGCATCAGGTGCCGGGCGCTCCGCGACCGCAGCACAACGCTGCCGTCCGGAGCGCGGCGCGATGGCGCCGCGGCGCTGCTGGCTTGGCGCTGGCCACCTGGCGCCGTGGCGCATGGCGCGTGCTGCAGGTGCGACGCTACCACGCGCGCAGGAAGCAGCTTCGCAGGGCAACCGCGGCGCGCGCGTGGC
>JBCDEF010000237.1:0-3721 GCA_039179915.1 Planctomycetota bacterium
CCGCCGCCGCCCTGGCCGCTCTGCAGCACCGACTGCAGGTCGATCTGCGGTGCGTCCTGATAATCCGGTACCCGGATAAGCAGGTCGCGGATGTCGTACAGCACCAGCACCGTGTTCCGGCGTAGCACTTCGTCCGAGGCGACCTGCACGATCCCGTCCGTCACCGCCCAGCCGGCCGGCGCCAGCGGGTCCGATATCTTCTCGACCAACCGGTCGAGCACGGTCTTGACCGACACGTTGTTCAGCCGCAGCTGCACAGGCGTCTGCTCGTCGATCGACAGCAGTTCAAGGCTCTGCCAGTCCACATCAAAGTTCTGCTGCGTCACCGTCTCCAGGAAGCCGATCACGTCCCCGAGCGGGTTGTCGAACTGGACCTGCGGCAGACGCTGCGACTCCAGGTCCGCCAGCACCCGCCGGTCCTCGGGAGACTCGGCGATCGAGATCTCCTCGCCCCGCTGCAGGCTGATCCGCGGCCAGTCGTCCGGGTAGCTCATCAGGTCCGTGATCGGGATCGTCGCCTCGGCGTTGTGCAGGCGCAGCTGGCTGTTCTCGCGGTTCCGCTCCCGCAGGATGTCGTTGTACTGCCGAACCAACGCGATGTCGTAGATCACGTCCTTCATCAGCAGCGCGGCGGGGTTGTTCGGGTCCAGGAACAGCACCTGGTCGAGCACCTGCAGCGACTCCTCGTACCGCATGTCGAGCTGCAGGTCCCGAGCCCGATCGAGCTGCTCGTTGATCTTCGCCTGCCGCGTCCGCTGCTGCTCGGCTTCCTGCTCGGCCGACCGCCGGGCCAGGTCGGTCGACAGCTCCGCCGCCAGCCGCTCCTGAATCGCGATCTCTTCCTGACCGATCCGCTCGAGCAGATCCACAGTCTGGTCGTAGAGCGAGTCGTACTCGGCGCCGAGCACGTCACGCGAGGCGTTGAGCTCGAGCCGCGCCTGCGCCACCGCGTCGCGGGCGCCCTGCGTCTCGTCCTGCGCGAGTGAGGCCCGGGCCTGGCCCATCAGGCTCTCGAACTGCGCCTTGGCACGGTCACGCTGGGCCTCGATCTGCTCGATCGTCTGATCGATGATGCCGTCCGGATCGAGCAGCGGCTGCTCGAGCTGGATCTGCGCATCCCGCAGCCGCGCCCCGACCTGCTCGATCTGCTCGGCGGTCAGGAACTCCCGGCTCTCGGACAGCAGCTCCTGGTACAGCCGGGCCGCACGCCCCAGCTCGCCGTTGGTGTAGGCCATGTTGGCGTTGGCCAGCTTCGACTGCGCCCCCGCCCGCAGCGAACGCTCCAGGATGTCATCCGGGTCCGGCTGCTCAGGCTGATCGCCAGCGGGCTGATCGCCGTTGTTCTCGCGCCGAACCACGCCCGGCTGCTCATCAATCGCGGCCTCATCAAACGAGACATCGCCGAAGAGCGCGATCGCCGGCAGGTCGTCCTCGTCGCCGCTGAGCCGCTCGAGCACGCCCGGCTGGAACAGACCCGCCGCGACCGCCGAGGTGAACGGCGCCCCGCGGTCCAGCTCCATCTCGAAAACGTTCAGCCGCACCGCGTCGGCCTCGGCCGACAGCGTCACGCCCGCCCGGGTCAGGATCATCAGCGTGCTCTTGGCCCGGCCGAACCGGCCGGCCGCGAAGTCCGCCGCCGCCTGCGACTCGAAATCGGCCTGGAACGCCGCGACCGACGACCGCACACCGTCGGCCTGCTCACGCAGCGAGTCCATCGCCGCCGCCTGCGCCCGACCGGCTGCGCCCGACCGCTCCGCGGCCTGCAGGTGACGCTCGAGCATCGCCAGGTCGCCGTCGGCCAGCGCCGCCGCCGCCTTCTGGATGTTCAGCTCGATCGGATCGGCCGTCTTGAACCGCCGCTCCAGAGACGCCACCATCTCGACCAGCCGCTCCTGCTGAGCCTCGGACAAGGCCGGCTGATCGCTGACCGCATCGAGCAGCTCGCTGGCCGCGATCAGCTCGCCGCTGGCCAGCAGCGAGACCGCCCGGTCGAGCGAGGCATCGACACCGGGCTCAGCGGCCGCGGCCGTCCCCGACGCGAGTCCGACCGCAAGGCCGGCGATCGCCGCAAGTCCCGCCGAACGACCCAGCGCCGAACGACCCAGCGCCAAACGACCCAGCGTCAGGCTCCAACGAATGCACGTGCTGCTCATGGGTTGTCTCCGTGATCTACGACCCGGCCTGCCGTGCCGCACTCTCGAAAGCCACGCCGCCGGGGCCGGAGCCCACAACGCCGCATCGGTGTCTGCTCGCCGTCCGTGATCCTCGCGGACGGGTCGACTCATCAAGCCGCCGTTCATTCCGGAACGCCGACCGGGGAGTCTGACTCGCCAACGAGGTCTCTCGCCGCCGGGTCAACGCGTCCCCCGCTCGTAGGCCGTGCCCGATCCATGGACCACAACCCCGACTCGCGCTGTCACCCGGGTTGCCGGCCCGAGAAGCCCGATCGGAGCCATCGGCGGCCCCGATCAAACACCTCTCTCACACGCCAGGCGTACACGCCAGGCACGGTCCGGCGATGCGGCTCGCTCAAAAGCCGCACCCGGCGACGCGATCGCTCGCGCCGCTTCCCGTCGGCGGTCGTCGGGCCTCGATGCCCAACCCCGCCGTGCGGAAGATATCCCCCCGAGGGCCATCATGCAAATCACACCCTCGATTCCGTTCCGTTTCTCGACTCCCAACTGCGGCCCGCCGTGTCGCGTCACCTGCGAGCAGACATCAAACCAGCCTCTTGCCACCAGCCCCCGCCACCAGCCCCCGCCATCAGCGACGGGCCACCCGTTCATCCGACGGCCGCGTCCAACCAGCGACGCTGCCACAGCCGAGTCTGCTGCAACGATTCCTTGGTCACCCGTCCCGGCTTGTCCCCCAGCTCCCGGATGAAGTCCATCGGACCCAGCCGGTCGCTGACGATCACCATCGGTTCCGCCCCCGGCGGCAGCGACGCGCTCTCGGCCAGCACCCCGTCCAGCGCCAGGTCCTCCGCCTCACGCATGCTGCCGGCTGTCAGCAGCACCTCCGCGTACCGCAGCGCCGACCGACCGTCCCCCACACGCACCACACACCTCCACGGCGTGATTCCCAGCGGCCGCCCGCGGTCATCGACGTTCGACTCCGGGTCGACATTCAGCAGCAACCGCCAGCTGTCCCGCAGCCGTTCCACCACCTCGTCCAGCGACAGCAGGTACGGCCGGTCCTCCGGGGCCAGCAGCACCGCCCGGTGCTCGTGGGCCACCGAGTCTGCCCCCGCCGCGTCGTTGCGCTCCGCGAGGTCGAACGAATGCACGATCCGCTCAACCCGCGGCTTGAGTTCCGGCTCGCAGCGGATTGTCACGATCTTGTGCTCATCAACGAACACATAGAAAAACGGCGCGTCGGACATCGCCCCGAACCCGATCAGGCCGTCCTCGAAAAACGCGTCGCCGAACGTGATCAGCCCGTCGAACAGCGCATCGAGCCCCAGCAGGTCGTAGCTGATGTACGGGTCGATCTCCCGGTGCGCATCGCGTCCGAGAACATCAAGGATCGGGTAGACCCGCGCCGGCATCAGGCTCAGCAGCTCGAACACCATCGGCCGAAGCCGCCCGGCCGAGACCACCACATCGAACACATACCGGTCGGGCCACTCTTCCCAGTCGCCCTGCTCGTCGTCGCCGTCCGAGGATTCGAAGTCGAGCGTGTATCCCTCAACGGGCTCGAGCGGCTCGATCGGATACACGCC
>JBCDEF010000238.1:0-3695 GCA_039179915.1 Planctomycetota bacterium
CGCGACAGCTGGGAGAGCATGCCGCACCGCCCGGCCGGGAGACAGCCCCGTACACTCGCCGCATGGATAGCTTCTGGCGCGCCGCCAAAGAGCTGGGCAACGACAAGGCGCTGGTCGTCTGCGCGATCGTTTTGTCCGTGCTGGCCAGCGCCGGGCTCGGTGTCGGGCTCGCCAGCGTCGCGCCGGTCCTCAACACCATGCTGCCGGGCACCGAAGAGGTCGTCGACCCGGTCACCGGCGAGGCCGAGCTGCGGCCCGTCCCGCCCCAGGGGCTGCGGGACTTGGCCCGCTCGGCCAACGAGCGGCTGCTGTCGGTCCCGCTCGAGCCGCAGATCCCTGATGTTGTGATCGACGCGCTGCCCAACCGCCCGTGGCGGAGTGTGGTCGTGCTGATGTGCACGATCGGGCTGCTCTCGGTGCTGAGCGCGCTGGCGACCTTCGGTCACAAGTTCCTGGCGCTCACAGCGGTCTACCGCGCCTCGCAGCGCATCCGCGACCGCGCGTTCGAGCACGTGCTCCGCTTCCCGCTGCGGACCGTGGTCGCCAACGATTCGTCGGACATCTCCCGCCGCGTGGTCGACGAGACCGAGCGGCTGGCCGACGGGTTCGCCGCGATCCTTTCCAAGGGTGTGACGCAGATCGGCAAGGGCATGGCGGCGCTGATCGTGGCGATCGTGTTCGACCCGCGTGTCACAATCGTCTCGCTGATCACGGCGCCGGTGCTCTGGATCATTATCCGTGTGCTGGGCCAGCGCGTCCGCCGGGCCCGCAAGCGGGCGTTCGCGGGGCAGGCCAAGCTGCTCGCCCGGTCGGGCAACGTGCTGCGCGGGCTGCGCGTGGTCAAGGTGCAGACCGCCGAGGCCCACGAGATCGCTCGCTTCCGCGAGACCAACGCGCGGGTCATCAAAGAGATGCTCAAGGCCCGGACCGCCCGCGCGCTCTCCAGCCCGATCAGCGAGGTCGTCGCGATTTTCGTCGTCGGTATCCTGGCCGCGGTCGCGGTCAAGGCGGTGCTCGACAACGAGCTCGACCCGCGGAACTTCCTGCTGGCCCTCATGGCCCTGGGCATCGCCGCCGCCAGCCTCCGCCCGCTGACGGGCATCATCAACGAGGTGCAGGCCGCCGGCGCCGCCAGCGACAGGCTCGAAGAGCTGATGTCCTGGGAGCAGGAGCCGGGCCTCACCGGGCCGCTGCCCGATCTGCCCGAGCATGCCCGCTCGATCGCGTTCGAACAACTGACCTTTACCTACCCGGGCGCCGAGAGCCCGGCGCTGGCCGAGATCAACCTCGAGATCGCCCACGGCGAACGGGTCGCCTTCGTCGGGCCCAACGGCTCGGGCAAGACCACGCTGCTCTCGTTCGTGCCGCGGCTGTTCGACCCGGACCGCGGCCGGGTGCTGATCGACGGGCACGACATCGCCGAGCACAGCGTCGCCAGCCTGCGCACCCAAATCGGCGCGGTCACCCAAGAAACCGTGATCTTCCCGGGCACCGTCCGGTCGAACATCGTCTACGGCTCGGAGCACGCGACCGAGCAGCAGATCCGGGACGCCATCGAGCGGGCCAACGCAACGGATTTCATCGAGCGGCTCCCCGACGGGCTCGACACCGCCGTCGGCGAGCAGGGGCTGACGCTCTCGGGCGGCCAGCGGCAGCGGCTGGCGATCGCCCGCGCGATCCTCCGCGACCCGGCCATCCTGATCATGGACGAGGCCACCAGCATGATCGACGCCGACAGCGAGGCCCAGATCGGCGAGGCGATCAACCGTTTCAGCCGCGGCCGCACGACCCTCGTCGTCGCCCACCGGCTCAGCACCGTGGTCAACTCCGACCGCATCGTCGTGCTCGAGGCCGGCCAAATCAACGACCAGGGCACCCACGACGAGCTGCTCGAACGCTGCGAGGTCTACCGGACCCTCGCCCGCACCCAGCTCGTCGGCTCCGGCTGAGCAACGACCACGTCCACGGAAGGAACCGCGACCATGCCCAAGGGCCAGAACCTGTCCGCGCACCAGCAGAAGATCGTCAAACGCTACTACGACAACGCCGACACGATCACCATCACAAAGCTGCAGGAACTCGTCACCGAGATCTACCTCGCGACCGCCGACGGCTCGGCCAAGAAGCTCGACACGCTCTGGAAACGCGCCGGCGACCACCTGGCCAAAACGTCCGTCGGGCCGGGCGCGGCGAAGACGATCGTCAACAACCGCGACGTCGAGAAGCTCGCCGAGGTCCTCAAGACCGCGCACGTCAAGAAGCGCTAGCGCACCAGCCCCGTGTCGAGCCACGGCAGCAGCGCGGCCGTCGGCGGGATGCACCGCTGCGTTTCGGCAAACCCGCCCAGCGACCCGACCGGCAGCCATCGCACCGCGTCGTATTCCCAGCCGTAGGTCTTCCCGCCCGACTCGGTCTGCGCGACGATGTCCTCCAGCGGCCGGGCCAGGTCCAGCCGCATCACGATGTCGCAGCTCATCGCGGTGCCGTCGATCGCGAGCGCCAGGATCGGCCCCGGGTCCGGGTCGGCGGGCAGGCCGACCTCCTCGGCCAGCTCCGTGACCAATTGCCGGTAGACGTCGAACCCGTCGAGGCTCCGCTCGCTCCTGGGCGGTGGGTCGACGCCGCCGGCCGGGGCGAGCTCCCACATCGAGCCGTAGATCCTGGTCGCCTGCGACCGCTTGCCGACGAGCACGTGCCGAACGCCCGCGATATCGACCGCCGTGATCACGCCGGTGACCGAGAGCTGGATGACCGGCGGGTCGACGATCGCCGGCTCGCTCTCCTGCGCAACCAGCCGCCGGTAGCTCTCGCGACGCGCGGTGATCACGCGGTTGCCGATCGAGTCGAACGAGAGCACGGGCCCGTTGAACAGCCGGGGGCGTTCGGCCCGCTGAGCCTCCCAGATCGCGCGCACCGCGTCGCTGGCAGCGGGCTCGGGCCCGTCGGCGATCTCGATCCGCAGCTCACCCGGCGGGATCGGCTCGTCGAAGATCAGCAGCCGGTCATGGGTCACGCGGCTATCCGTGCCCGCCAGCGCCGACCCCGCCGCCGACCCCGCCGCCGAGCAGGGGCCCAAACGGCCCACCCAGCCCGCCGCCGTTCTTGGGCAGCAGGTCGGCCACGCCCAACCGCTCGGCCTCGTCGCGGATCATCTCGGCGACCAGCCGCTGGCACTTCTCGCTCGCATCGTTGACCGCCTCGGCCGTCAGCCGCTCGAGCTGGCTCTTTCCCTCGGGGGACATGGCCGCACCCGCCAGCACCGCCGGGTCGAACTCGACCCGCTCGAGCCGCATGTTGCCCGTGACCCACGCCCGGCAGGCCCCGCCGCCGGCCGAGCCCTCGACCCGCATCGCCGCGACCCGCTGGGCGATCTCTTTCGCGGCCGCCTCGAGCTCGTCCTTGCGGCCCAGCAGCCCGGCGAGCGCGCCCAGGTTTTTCATCGATCCGAACACGGCTGTCCTCCGCGCGTCTGCGCTTACTGATGATCCGGTTTCTTGCGGACCGGCTTGATGTCCAAGATCCGTCCGTTGAACGTCTCCAGCGCTTGCCGGACGACCGGATGCTCCGCGTCGTTGGTGCTCAGGCCCGGCTCGGTGTGCTCGCGCGGCCCCGGCCCGGGGGGGGCCCGGGGGGGGGGGGGCCCCACCGCCCCCCGGCGGGGGGAAGGCGCCCGCCCCCCCCGCCGGCCCCCCCCC
>JBCDEF010000239.1:0-3686 GCA_039179915.1 Planctomycetota bacterium
ACCGCCGCGGGCGGCGTTGGTCACGGGCACGGGCGATCGGGTCGAGCGGATCGAGACCCGGCCGGCGCCGCTGCTGCTGATCCTGCCGCCGTTCGGCTGCGCGACGGCCGAGGTGTTCGACGCGTTCGATGATGGCCCGGTGACGCTCGACGAGCCGGCGGTGCGAACGCGTCGAACACCTCGGCCGTCGCGCAGCCGAACGGCGGCAGGATCAGCAGCAGCGGCGCCGGCCGGGTCTCGATCCGCTCGACCCGATCGCCCGTGCCCGTGACCAACGCCGCCCGCGGCGGTCCATCGCGGTCCAGCAGCGGTTCGTCCAAAAAGAACGGCACGTCCGAGCCCAGCATCGCGCCCAGCTCCGCCAGATCGGCGACCGATCGCCCGAGCCCGAAGGCCGCGTTCGCCGCGAGCAGGCAGACCGCCGCGTCCGACGAGCCGCCGCCCAGCCCGCCGCCGAACGGGATTCGTTTCTCGACCACCACCCGCGCGCCGAGCTCGCGACCGGCCGCCGCGCCCAGCCGACGGAGAGCCCGTACAGCCAGATCCTGCTCGTCGCCCCACCGCATGGGCCGCGGCAGCGGCGCCTCGTCGGCCCACGACCGGTGCAGCTCGATCCCCGAGCCGTCGGCCCGCGGCTCGACCGTCACCGCGTCGGTCAGCGCGATCGGCACCATCCACGACGCGATCGGGTGCAGGCCGGCGCCGGGCAATCCCTCGGCGATCGGCGGGCCCACCGAGAGGGCGAGGTTGAGCTTCGCGTAGGCTTGTCGCGTCACGGCCGCCGGCATGATCGGCGACTGTAGCAGGAGTCGACCGATGGACGCGTCCGCACTGATTGCCGCGATCGAACGCCTCGCGCCGCCCGCGCTGGCCGAACCCTGGGACAACACGGGCCTGCTCGCGGGCGACCCGGATACCGCGCTCCGCGGGCCCGTCGTGCTCACGATCGACCTGAGCCCCTCGGTCATGGACGAGGCAGCGGCCGCCGGGGCCGCGGCGATCGTCGCCTACCACCCGCCGATCTTCCGGCCCATCAGCCGGCTGACGACCGACAACGGCCGCCAGCGCCTCGTCCTCCGCGCGCTCAACGCCGGCATGCTTCTGTACTCGCCGCACACCGCGCTGGACGCCGCCCCCGGCGGGCTCAACGACTGGCTCGCCCGAGCCGTCGGCACCGGCGACACCCGGGCCCTGCGGCCCGCGCCCGTCGGATCGCCGCGGAACAAGATCATCACCTTTGTCCCCGAGGCCCAGGCCGACAACGTCCGCAGCGCCCTGGCCGCCAGCGGCGCCGGA
Source organism: Planctomycetota bacterium (assembly GCA_039179915.1). GTDB lineage: Bacteria > Planctomycetota > Phycisphaerae > Phycisphaerales > UBA1924 > JANQQZ01. The sequence continues at coordinate 1,297 of JBCDEF010000239.1, forward strand.
CGCATCGGCGCGTACGAGCGCTGCTCGTTCGCCGCGCCGGGCACCGGCACTTTCTTCGGCGGCGAGGGAACAGACCCGGCCGTCGGCCGCGCCGGACGGCTCGAGCACGTGAACGAGCTGCGCCTGGAAATGATCTGCCCCGCCTCGGCGACACCGCTCGCCCTCGACGCCCTCCGCGCCATGCACCCCTACGAAGAGCCGGCGATCGATGTCTACCCGCTCAGCGCCACCACCGAACGCGGCGTCGGCGCCGGGCGACGCGTCCTGCTCGACCAGGGCACCACGCTCGACCGGGCCTGCGAACGCGTCAAAGAGCACCTCGGCATCGAGCGGCTCAAATACGCCTCGCCCGACGACGCGCCAGACCGGCCCGTCAAGACCGTCGGCTTCTGCGCCGGCTCCGGGAGCGAGCTGGTCGACGACGCGGTTGCCAACGGCTGCGACCTGCTCGTCACCGGCGAGATGAGCCATCACGAGATCCTCGCCGCGACCGACAAGGGCCTGGCCGTCATCCTCGCCGGGCACACCAACACCGAGCGCGGCTATCTGCCCGAGTTTGCCGAGCGCCTTGGCGCCGAGCTGCCGGGGCTGGATATCAGGGTGTCGGAGGCGGATCGGCCGCCGGTCCGCTGGGTCTAGCGCCCCCGGACAGGTCCAGCCGGCCCTCTGCCGTGAAGCGAACGCTCGGCCGACGGACGCCGACATCGAACAGCCGCTGCGCGAACTCGCCCGGCGTGACATACGTCAGCCGGCCGGTCATCTCGTAGGCCGCGTCGTCGCCCGCGTCCCGCAGATCAGACAGCCGCACGGCCGCGGGCAGCACGATCTGCTGCGTGCCCACCCGCCGCAGCGTTGCCTCGCCCGAACGCATCACGCGGGCGACCGGCCGGCCGTTGATCCGCACCGTGTACCGCAGCGTCTTGAGCGGCAGGGCCACGTCGTTGGTGTTCTCGGCATCGAGCGTGAACTCGATGACCACCGCCTCGTCGGACCGATCGGCGACCTCGACCGACGCGACGCGGATCGACGGCGCGTCGTACGCCGAGCACCCGCCCAAGATCGCCACCAAGAACGATACCAAAAGCGCGCCCACGGCCAGGCGCAGCCATCGACCTGTCTCAGCACCGGCCATTGCCGCAGGATACACCAGCTACCGCAGGCTCACCCACGAGCCGTCCGCGTAGCTCGGGTCGAGCGAGACGACCGCCATCGTCCCCACGCTCACGCCCGCGAACTCGATATAGCTCAGCCACCGCACGAGCAGGCTGAGCATGATCCCCAGGCTCACCCAGGCCAGCGCCTCGCCCTGCCACCGCCGACGGCACGCCAGCGTGATCCCCGACGCCACAAAGATCGACGCCAGCTTGAACGCGATCACCAACGCCGGCGACCCGAGACTGATCACGTACCGCGCGATCGGGTTGTCCTCGAACATCCCAACCGAAAGCAGGTAGGTCATCGTGATCCACAGATCCGCCAGGCCCAGGATCACCGTTGAGACCACCAGCAGCACCACCCGCATCGGCCGGCTCAGAAAACCACCCAGCAGCCGGCCGCGGGGCGGAAACCCGTCCGAACCGAGTTCGCGGCCCGGCACACCGATGGATGGGATCTCAGGCTCGGACAGAACGCCCGGCCCAGAAGTCAGAACAGCCATAACCGCTGGTGATCGGCAGCGGGAAGCACGCGCTCAAGGCAACCGCGTCGTTCGGCGGCTAATAGACTGGTACAGAACGGCGAGCCCGCACGAACAGACCACCGACCGCGATGATGACCCCACAGAACACGACCCGGACCACAGCCCGGACTACAGCCAAGACCCCGGCCGCGCCCCTGCGACGCCTCGGCGGGGCCGCGCTGCTCGCGTGGTCGGTGGCAACCGTGCCCCTTGCCGCCCCGCTCGCCGCCGGGCAGCCGGTGATCGTCAACCCCGTCTACGTCGACGACTCGCCCTCGGCCGGCCAGGTCTTCCGCGAGCTTCCCGGCCTGATCGACCGCGGCAACGCCGCCGAGGTCGTCCGCGCCCTCCAGCGGTTGCTTGAAACCGAGCCGGACCGCCTCGTGCCCGACGCCGACGACCCCGACCTGTTCCGCAGCGTCCGCACCGCAGCGCACCGCGCGCTGCTCGACCGGCCCGAGCTGCTCGAACGCTACCGCTCGGTCACCGAGCCGGTCGCCCGCGCCGCGCTCGACCGCGGCGAGACCGAAACCGTTGAACGCGCGATGCTCCTGACCGCCGCCGGCTTCGACGCCGCCCTGGCCGTCGCCGAAGACCGCTTCCGCCGCGGCGACTTCGCCGCCGCGATCCTCGCCCTCGAGCAGCTCAACGAGCACCCCGACCGGGCCGGGCCGCGCTCGCGCCGGGCCGCCGAGCAGCTCGACCGCGCCGG
>JBCDEF010000240.1:0-3655 GCA_039179915.1 Planctomycetota bacterium
GCGCACGCTCCACAGCCACCGACTCCACACCCTCCCACGGCTCATCATCAAACCGCACCGTCTCCGGCCGAAGCACAAGCATCACAGAACCCCCTTCTCGCCGTCCCGGGCATCACCCGCGGATCAGGTGCCCAACGCCCGGCCGACGAGTCGCCTCCGGCTCGCCGTCACCGTCCGTATCGATCAGCACGCTCACCCGCGACCGCTCCGCCGCGAACCGCTCGCGGTACATCGACGCACGCTGCGCGTACCCCGCGCCGCCCACGCCCGACCCAACCGCCGACGCCGTGGCCGCCGCAAAAATCAGGTGCAGCGCACCCAGGCACTCCAGCCGCACCAGCGCCCCCGGGTTCAGTACCGCCGTCTCGTCCAACGCATCATCCCGCGGGTCCGACGGATCGATACCGAGCATCCGGAGCACCTGCCGGTGCACCACCCCCAGCTGCGGCGCAAAACTTGTCACCTCCACGACCGCCGACGAAAAGTCCGGCGGGTTGATCACCGGGTCATCCGGATCCGCACGCAGCCGGCTCAGCGCAAGCCGATCGCCCAGAACCACCACCAATACCTCGTACGACGCCTCGTTGAAGCTCGCCACGCTGCCCGTACCGACGCCATCGGCCGCGAAGTCCTCCCCAGACGCCACCGCAAGCCCGCCGCTGATCGACGCCGTTACCCGCACCAGCCGCTGACCCAGCCACGACACATCCAGGAACAGCCGCGGCTCGTATACCAAGAGATCTCGATCCGTCGCAAACACGCACCACCCCCTCACCAAGACCCTGCGTCCAAAACCCGGTCCGAGCCCGCCGACCCGGACCGAGCGTGCGCCACCCCGCCGCGAGCGGCGCGCGATCCCCCACACCAAAGGGGACACCTCACCCGCCCGCCTACACCGCCAGACCGCTCAGACGCGCGTGCGCCTGCTCGTTCCGCAGCTCAAGCGTGTACTCGCCGATCACCTGGCCACGGACCGAATCGCCGTTCGTCGCAAGCGGCTTGAAGTGGAAGCTCCGGCCCTGCAGCGGCATCACCTCGATCCGGCTCGAATCAAGCAGCAGCACCGTGTCGCTCGGCGCCCACCGGCTCAGCACAACCTTGCACACCCCGAAGTCGCTCTCGTACACGCTGATCATGTCCCGGAAGCTCGTGTCCTCCGGCAAATACTGCCGGCTCGCGCTCGCGAACTCGTTGATCTTCCGCTTCTGCGAACCGTTGACCACGATCGTGTCCACAGAGCCCGAGCTCGCCTCCCACACACGACGCAGCGCCGCATTAAGCAGCTCCTCCGTCAGCTCGTCGCCACCCGCGCCGCCGCCGTCCGGAAGACCGCCCGCCCCCGGCTCGAAGTCGTTGCTCGACAGCAACGGCACGATCCCGTTCATCGATCGACGCACCGTCGAAGACCCGACCTCGTTCGCCGTCGGAGCCACGCCGTTGATCACGCAGTTCTCAAGGTCACGCAACAGCTCGCGCATCCGCTCCTGCTTCTGGTAGTCGACCTCGTCATCGATCCCGTACGCACGCGACGCCTGCATCGAGCCCGAAACCTCCACCGTCGATGTCATGATCTGCGTGTAGTTCTGCTTCCGCGACCGGCTGGTGAACCGCGCATCCGGCGCGTCGTCGCCCTCCAACGCAGCGTTGCCCAGGATGTTCAGCACCAGGTTGTTCGTCAGCGTCGCCGCCGGCGTCCCGCCGTACCCACGCACAACACTCAGCGTGTTGTTCGCCTCCCCCTGCACGAACATCACCTCATCCGTCCCCGCCGGCTGCACCAGATCGCCGATACGGAACCGCGAACCGTTGTCCACGTTGATCGTCGTGTCCGTCGTCGGGCTCGGCCCGAAGCTCGTCTGATTAATCGCGTCAGCGTTCGCCAGCAGCTCGTCCTCGATCCACTCGTGCACCGTGCTCTGCGCAGGACGCTTCGCATCACCGAGGTGATCCAGCAGCGGCGTCTCGTACGGCGACACGATCCCGATCACATCGCTCACATCCTCGACAAGCTCCGGAAGATCCGCGCCAGCCCCAAACGTCGTTTTCCCTGTAAACGCCATGATTCAAACCCCCAAACTCAGCGCGCACCCATCGCGCACCCTGCACCGATCTCAAACCAACATCACACAAAAATTTCCGACACTCACGCCGACCGATCAGCCGCGGCCGATCAGCCCAGACGACGACGACGCAGATACCGCGTCAACGCCCCCCGATCACCCGTCCGCCGCGCCTCATCGGCCAGCGCCGACAGCGGCGTCCGATCGCTCCCGCGACGCATCCCCATCGACGAGCCAGCCAACCGCCCGACCGCTCGGCCAGACGATCCGTCGGCCTGCCGGCCCGGAGCCGACCCGCCCGCGAACAGAAACGGCTTGCCCGCCACCAGCTCCGCCGCCAGCTCGTCCGCCCCGCGCCCGCCCTCGAGCCCGGGCCCGGCCAGCACCAACGCCGTTTCCAGATCAACGACCCCAGCATCGACCAGGGCCCGCTCCAGCTCGTGACGGCTCTCCGACAACGCCATCGCCGACTCCATCTCCGAGAGCTGCGCCCGAAGCGCCGCGTTCTCCTCCGTCAGCCGCTCGACCAGCTGCTCGCACGGCAAGCCCTCCGGATCGCCATCGAACTCACCGATCGCCACCGCGTCCGCACGGCCCTCCGCCGTCGCCGTCGCCTCGGTTGACCCCGTCCCGCTCTCGAGCGGGTCGGTCACCGTCACCGTCTGATTCTCAACCATCGCCATCCTCCTGATCAAGACCCTCCGACGCGTCCCCGGCCGCCCCGCGCCCGGGCGTCGGCACCACGCCGTACACCTCCGCGATCCGCTCGTCCGGGACACCGAGGTCCCGCCGCGCCCGGATCCCCGCAGACAGCTCCTCCTCACCGATCGGCAGCGGGTCCGGCCAATCGATGTCCACCCCGCACCCAGGCGCCGACGCATCAAGCAGCCCGGCACGCGACGCCGCCTCAAGCACCAGCGTGCTCACCGAGCAGATCCCACGCCCATACGTCACACGCTTGCGGTTCGTCTTGGCGATCAGCCCAACCATCGTCACCCGGAGCGCGCTCGCGCTCGACAGGTTCCCGATCCGAGCCTCCAGCACACCCGACGCCACCGGCGGCACGCCGCTGACCTTGTCCATCGCCTGACGGATCTCCCCGATGTGCGACTCCTCGCTCGGGCTCGACGCGTCGCCACCGAACGACTCAACAGAAGCCGCCGGGTTGTCCGTCGACCACACCGTCCCCGGCGACACCGGCGACTCCGAAAACCCGTCGATCCCTTTGGCCAGATACATCTTGAAGCTCTGCATCGTCACACGGCTCGCCCGGTCGCTCAGCCGCGTATTCAGCTCGTCCTGCAGCGGCAGCAGCGGCTCGACCTCGCCAACACCCGCGTACACCAGCGGCTGGCTCTGGTTCTGCACGTGCACCACCGGCATCAGACCCTCGAACACCCCGCCCGAATCCGAAGACACCCGCTCGCCGCCGATCCACACCTCGTGCCCGTCCGGTCCGAACACCTCCGTGTACGCCTCCCGAGACCGCCGCCGACGCAGCGCCGCGTGACCACCGCCGTGCACCGCACGGCCGAACAGCCCACGCCGAGCACCAACCTGCTCCACACCGACCCCCTCACGCTCGTAGTGCACCA
>JBCDEF010000241.1:0-3629 GCA_039179915.1 Planctomycetota bacterium
CCGCCGAATCGGCATCAAAGGACCGGGCGTCGAGCTCGGTCAGCCGTCGCCAGCCCCCGAGACCGATCGCCAGCACGACCACACGCGCCCGTCCGCGGCCCGGAGCGGCGGCCAAGAACGAGAACTCGGCCAGGTCACCGACCGCCAGCGAAGCCGGCGCATCTGGCTCGGGCAGGGCCTCGGCGGCGTCGCGGAGCGTCGCGGCCGTCTCGAACCGGTCCTCGGCCGCTGCGGCCTGCATGTCGGCAGACAACGTCCCGCGGAGCTCGACTAGACCGCCCGCCCGCAGCGCCAGTGCACAATCCAGCCGCTCAAGATACGACGCCATCGGCTCCGAGCCGGCGCACGCGCCCGGGCAGAGGCCCATGTCCCGGTAGGCGCACGGTGTGCCGCGCGGGGCTTTCTTCAACTCGTTCGGGTAGCGGCACAGCTCAAACCGGTCGTCGAGCATCGCCGACCACCGGCCCGCCGATGCCCGATCGAGAAACGGGCCCACGACCGTGCCGCCGGGCACCCCGTCGAGCAGGTCGGTCACCCGCCAGCCCGATCCCGGCGAGCCGCGATCGGCGACGAGCCACCAGATGCACAGCCGCCCGACTGCCTGGGCGTGCTGCTCGGGCGCGTGCACGAGCGAGAGGTCGAGCGAGAGCAGATCGGCCTCGAAGCTCGAGCCGGCGGACCAGACCTGGGCCTCGTCGCCGATCGGGGCATCGCCCAGCAGCTTGTCGGCGATGACACCCCGGGCGTCGGCCGTGGCGACCAGGTGCACGCACCGACCATGGGCGCGGACCGCAACAACGCCGTGCCCTGTAGGGCAGGCGTCGGCCGCCTCGCCGATCCGGACGGCGGCGTCGGGCGGCCGGTCGGTCACGATTCAGCCGGACTGAAACTTGTCGGTCATCACGACGCCGCTGAGCTTGGCATCGAACGCCCGCTGCCCCGCGACCCAGCCCTGGGTCTTGGCCTGGAAGCCGCGTCGCGTAAACCGGATCTCTTCGATCAGCAGGTGCAGGCTCTGCCCCACGCCGACGCTGCCGCGGAACGAGCACTCCTCGATCCGGGTAAAGATCCCGGTGTGCAGGGCCTGGAACCGCAGGTTGTACATCATGCACATGGTCTGGGCGGCGGCTTCGATCATCAGCACGCCGGGCAGCACGGGCAGATGCGGGAAGTGACCCGCGACCCAGAACTCACCATCGCGGCAGTCCTTGGCGGCCACGCAGCGGCTGTTGTCCTCCGCGATCCAGGCGACACGCGACAGCAGCGACATATCACCGCGGTGCGGGATCCACCGCTCGATGGCGGCTTTGTCCATCGCCGTGCCCGACAGGTCCAGACCGGTCACATCAAACAATGCGTTGTCGGAGCCCAGCGGGACCGGCGAAGCAGTATCAACCGCGGTGTCAGTCATGATGCACCCAACGAAGTTTAGTCGCGGCCGCGGCGATCAGGAAGACTGATCGCGGAGCGCCAGGATCTCCTTGCGGATGTCCTGTGCAAGATCACGGACACCCTGGAGCGTCTTGCGGGCCCGCGTGCCCGCGGCCTTGTTGCCGCCCTCGGCCTTGGCGATGTCATCCTCGGCTTCCAGCACCAGCTGCTTCAGACGCTCGTATGACTCCATCGGGATGTCCTCTCATGTGTTGAGTGCGAAGCCGCGGCGACCCGCGGGCTGGTTCTATTCATCCCCAGCGGCAGCCCTCAGACAAGCCAGCCGGTGAAATCGTATCAAAATCCGAACAAACAGCGGTTCTTTTGGACCTCGCATCCGCCCGGACCGACCCGTTACACCAGCGCCGGAAGCCGGCGTCGGAGGATCTCGAGCGACCGGGCGTGATAGGCCGCGTCGCCGCCCTCGGCCGCGAGCCGTGCCGGCACGCTCGCCGCGGTCAGAACCCGCTTGATATTCGCCAGCCGGCCGTCCTGCTCGCCGACGCGCAGCCCACGGTCACGCCGGAGCTTGCGCATCAGCCGCACGGGCTCGATGCCGCCGAGCTTGGTCTCGTGCCCCCAAAAGACGCGTTCGAGATAGACCGCGTCTTCGGTCCAGTGGCCCCGATGGACCAGGCCCAGGTCGATCAGGACCGTCCGATCGGGATGCCCGTCGCCGCCGGCCATGTGGATCGCGTTGCCAGGGTGCAGGTCGCCGTGGCACCAGTCATCGACGGGCCGGCCCTGCCATTCGCGGAGGATGTCGTCGAGATGGCGGTGCAGCTCGGCGAGCAGGTCGAGCCACGCCTGCTCGTGCTCCAGGCTGTGGTCCCGGACCGCACCGCGGGAGAGCTCGACGATGCCGGCCCAGTCGCGGTCATCGATGCCGCCGGGCAGATTCCCGCCGCCTTCGTGCCGCACCCGGCGGGCGCGGTCCTGAAATTCGACCGCGGCGGCGACCAGGCCCCGCAGCGCCGGGGCCGACAGGTCCCGCGAGACAGGCTCGCCCTCCAGACGCTCCAGCACGACCCAGCCGAGATCGACCGAGCCCAGCGAGTCGCCCGCGGCCAGCACACGTGGCGTCGGGTGCGGCGTCTCACCCTCAAGAATGTCACGGTCTGAGCCGTGGCGGCCGAGCAGATCGGTCCAGACCAGCTCGCGGTGGCCCACCGGCAGCTTGATGATCACCGGCAGCTCGGGCGCTCCGGGCCCGACATCCCAGGCGGCGTTGCCCGTCGCCGCCCCGCCACGCTGCCACGACGACGTAAACCACTCGACCGCGCCGCGGAGCCGGCCCCGGCACGCCTCGGCCAGCGCGGGCTCGAGCGAGCGGGCCAGCGCCGCAGGGTCCTCGTCGCTGCCGGGCTGTCGTCGGCCGTGCTGCACCACGGGTCAGCCTACCCCCCCGCCACGGAGCCGGAAGAGCCCGACGAATCGGTCGGGCGCGAGCGCCTCGGCCCGGTCGGCACGCCCGACGCCCTCGGGCCAGGGCCCGTCGCCCAGCACGCTGCCGAGCTGCTTGCGTCGGCCGGCGAACGCCCGCTGGCAGAAGCCGGCGAACGCCGCCGCGTCCAGCCCGACGCCCGCCCGTGGCACGACCGAGACCATCGCGCTGGTCACCTCGGGCCGCGGCCAGAAGCACTCGGGCGGCAGCACCGCGATGCGTTCGACGCCCGCGAGCACCTGCGCCGCGACCGAGATCGCGCCGTACGCCTTCGTGCCGGGCTTCGCGAGCAGCCGGTCGGCCACCTCTTTCTGGATCGTGACGAACTGCCCCTCGCAGTCCGGCTCGGCGAGCAGCGCGAGCATGACCGGCGTCGCCGCCCCGTAGGGCAGGTTGGCGACGAGCCGGAACGGGCCGGGACCGACGGCCGCGGTCAGCGACGGGGCGAGGCCACGCTTGCCGGCCAGGCAATCGCCCTCGACCAGCGTGAAACGATCGACACCGCGGTGCCGCTCGCGCAGCAGCCCGGCCAGCCCCGCGTCGAGCTCGCCGGCGACCACCCGACAGCCGGCCTCGAGCAGCGCCTCGGTCAGCGTGCCCGTGCCCGGCCCGATCTCGAGGACCGTGTCACCCGGGCCCACACCCGACGCCGCCACCAGCTTGCCGATCAGGTTGTGATCCGTCAGGAAGTTCTGGCCCAGCTTCTTTCGCGGCGCCAGCCCGCGTTCGTCGAGCATCGCCCGGATCTCGGCCA
>JBCDEF010000242.1:0-3562 GCA_039179915.1 Planctomycetota bacterium
GCCGCCATCCGCGGCTCGGGCTCGGCCATCAGCACCGAGTCCTCGTTGCTCGCCAGCGTGCGCTCGATGTCGGCGTCGATCTCGTCGGCCTGGAGCAGCTCGACGATCTCGGAATCAGGATCGGCAACGACACCGCCGAACGCGAACACCGTCGAGCCCACCCGGATCGTGTCGCCGTTCTTCAGCGGGACGCGCTTGCTGATCTGCACGCCGTTGACGTAGGTGCCGTTGTGGCTCTTGAGGTCGCGGATGTACCACGCGCCGCCGTCGGGCGTGAGCTCGGCGTGCCGACGGCTGACCGTGTTGTCCGTGATCGGCAGGGCTTCACTCGACCGCCCGAGCAGCTGCGGCTCGTTGTCGGGCAGCGAGAACTGCTTGCCTTTCTGCGGGCCCTGGGTGACGGTGAGCAGGAGCATGGGGGATGCTAGCTAGCTGTCATCGTCAACTGGAATCCGGAGCGGCTGGCCGATTGGGACAAGCTCCGATGACCAATACGTATCATCGCCCCATTCGTATTGCTCCCGCTTCAAGCGATACTCCACTCGATATGAACGCCAGATTCTGCCGCTCGTCTCATGGATGTTCAATCTGACCGGAAACACGCCATTCGAATCCGCGGATATCCATATGAACGTCTGAGACTTCGTTTCGCCGTTAGTGACCCATGATACGGTATCTGATTTATCTACTGACTCTGGTAGCTCGATACCGACCTCTATACGAGCGACGGTCCCAGAAAGCCGACTATGTGCGTGACGAAACCAAACCGGGGCATCATCCCGGTCGATTGCTACATGTGTGTATGGTGGACCTTCAAGCGGCAGCAGAGCTCGCGGATCTAGCCGAAACTCTCCCGCCCATTCTCGTATGAATCGGTCAACTACCCAGCTCGGCCCAAACCCGAAGAACCGAAGACTCTCGTCGGTGAAGTAGCGCGGCATCGGCTTGACTGAATCGTGCTCACCAAGCTCTGGTGCCAGACGCGTAACGTCCCAAATGGCAAGCCAGCACCATCTTTCGGCATTTGCTGCGGCTCGCCAACGCACTTTGTACCAACTCGGCAAAGGCTGGTCCCAAATCATGGGGGCGTCGATCGCCATGTCGTACTCAACGAAGGGCGCTCCTATCAACAGCGCCGTCGTCGGCACTAGCCCCCACGCCCCCTCGTCCTGCACCCGCGGCACGACCCAGAGGCCGTACCCGCCAACGACCATCGCCAGCACGCCAACACCCGTCCAGCGCAGCCGCCGGCGGGTCTTGAGCAGGTGCTTCGGCTTGGTGTGGGCCTTGCCGCACTCGGGGCAGGTGGCGGGCGCGTCGGCCGAGGGCCCGCATGTCGTAGAAGCACCGCCGGCAGCGCTGCCGGCCCCCCGCGCGGTCCCAGAAGAGCGCCCACAGGATCACGCCGAGCGAAGCGATCGCGACGGCGTAGCCAAACCAGTGCCAGAGGGCGTCGGGCATCCGTGAAGTGTACAGCACGCTGCATCCTCCCCCGCGCCCCGCGGGGGAGGTGGGCACGCCGAAGGCGTGGTCGGAGGGGGTCTTTGGTTGAGCAATGCCCACAAGGGCAAGATGCCTCGCTTGCGCTTCGGCCTCGTGAAGACATCTATCCGACGAGCCCGAAGCGCAAGCGAGGGATGCGAATGAAGACCCCCTCAGTCGCTGCGCGACAGCTCCCCCGTCGGGGACGGGGGAGCATGGGTCGCGCGGGCTCGGTTGGTTAGCCGTGGTAGAACCGCTCGCTGACGATCTTGCCATTCTTCCACGTCTGGCGGGCCGCCTGCTGGTAGGTGATGTCCTGGCCCTCGGTGTTGATGAAGTTGAAGCCGTACTCGATGAAGGCGGTGCCGTCGTTGCCGCCGGCCGATTCATCGACGGCCACGTTGTCGATCCACAGGCTCTTGAAGTCCTTGACCGACGCCACGAACTGCTTCTCCCGCTCGCGGTTGGCGGCCTTGCCCTCGGTCGGCGCTTCGTTGTTCTCCTGCATGACGACGTCGTCGGCGTAGTGCGTCTCGAACGCGCCGAGGATGTCGCCGGCCTTCATCGTCTCGATCAACTGGTGGACGGATTCGGTGATGGACATGGTCTGGCTCCTTCGGGTGCGCCCCGGGACAGCGGGGCGGAGGTGACAAAATGGCGAACAATTGTTCTAACAACTATATTGCTGTTTCAACAACAATCAAGCAGGTCCATCCAAGATTTTGCTTGTTGTAGCCCATACGCGCTTCAAGTTGACGAGATTATCGGACTTCATGCGGCGCCCGGGCCGCCTCCAGCAGCCGGCTCAGCCGATCCAGCTCCGCCCCAGACAGGTGCCCCAGCTGACCCCGGTGCAGGCCGATGACCCGCGGATCAACCTCGTCGAGCCGTGCCCGGCCCGTCTCGGTCAGCTGCACCCGAACCACCCGCCGGTCGTTGATCGAACGCTCGCGGCAGAGCAGTCCCTCGCGCTCGAGCCGCGCGATCAGGCGGGTGACATCCGGCGCGGGCACCACCAGCTGGTCCCGGATTTCGGTCCAGGTTTTGCCCAACTCTCCCCCGCCGCGGACGATCCGGAGCACGTTGTAGCCCGATTCGCTGAGCCCGTGCTGCTTGAAGAGCCGGCTGAAGGCCGACCCGAGCAGGGCGGCCGAGCGGATCAGGTTGAGGTATGCCTCCTGCTCCGGGCAGTCGAAGGGCTGCTGCTTGCCGACTTGGTCGCGGAGTGAGGCCATTTGTTGCAACAAGTGTAGGGGGCGGCATCCCCAGTCCGGCATCCCAGCTCGGCACTCGGCATGCGGGCCGGCGCGACGTAGGCTCCTGTGCACGAAACAAGACACAGGAGTCTGGCATGCCGCTGCTCATCGCGATCGTCACAACACTGCTCGGTTTTCATGCGCTCGCGCAGGACGCGGAACCGGCAACGGTCCTTCACTGCGGCGGCCTGCTGGCCGTGCCCGGCGAGCCGCCGATGGGAGAAGCCTCGGTCATCATCCGCGGCGGACGCATCGAGGCGGTCACGCCCGGCATCCTGTTCGTCGATGCCGCCCCCGGCTCGCCGCCGAACCGGCACATCGACCTGCGGCACGCGTTCGTGCTGCCCGGCTTGATCGATTGCCACACGCACCTGACACACGAGATGCCGCCGATGGCCATCCGCCTCCGCCGCACGCTGACCGAGACCACGGCGCACGCCGCGATCGACAGCACCGTCTTCGCCGAGCGCACACTGATGGCCGGCTTCACCACCGTCCGCAACGTCGGCAGCCGCGGCGAAGACATCTACGCCCTCCGCGACCGCATCAACCAGGGCATGGTCCCCGGCCCGCGGATCCTGGCCGCGGGAAAGAGCATCGCTGTGACGGGCGGGCACGCCGATCCGACCAACGGTTTGCAGCCCTACCTCCGCCCCGAGGTCGGACCGATGGAGGGCGTGGCGGACGGCGCCCCCGAGATGCGCAAGGCCGTCCGCGAGCGCGTCAAGCGCGGCAGCGACCTGATCAAGATCACCGCAACCGGCGGCGTGCTCAGCAACACGGCCGCGGGCACCGACCAGCAGATGTTTGCCGACGAGATCGAA
>JBCDEF010000243.1:0-3442 GCA_039179915.1 Planctomycetota bacterium
GGCCCTCACCTATCGCGCCCCGCTCAAAGCCGAGCACGGCTTCCAGGAAATCCGCGGTCGCGTCAACATCTTCCACCGCCAGCTCGACGCTCGCGATCGGGCCCAGGGCCATGCCCGGTTCCACACCGCCGCCCGCATAGCCCCCGATCGCGCCGACCGACTCGACCAGCGCAAACTGCATCCCGTCCGGGTCGTCGAACAGCAGGCGCCGCCGGCCGCCGACCTCCGCCGTCTCGGTCTCGAAGCCTTTGGCGCTCAGCCGCTCCGCCCATCGGCCGATCGCGCCCTCCGGCACGGCCAGCGCGGTCCGCGCGATCTCCGGGTGCCCGTGGCTCGCCCGCGTGATGTGCGGGTGCGGGAAGTGTGTCAGCAGCGTGCCGGGCGAACCGGCCGCGTCGCCGTAGTACGTGTGGTACGTGTGCGGATCGTCGAAGTTGACCGTTTTCTTGACCAGCCGCAGTCCCAGCACCTCGCGGTAGAACGCGACGTGTCGCTTCGGCTCGCCGGCGAGCGCCGTGACGTGGTGGATGCCCGTGATGATCGCCGCCATGTGCTCGCTCCTGCTTGTCTCAAACCGGTCGCGCCCGCGGCTACGACGCGGTCGGCGGCGGCTCGCCCGCGTAAACCACGCCCGAGTTCGCGTTCTCCCACAGCTCGATTCGTGTCAGCCCCGGCAGCGCCGGCTTGAGCCGGTCCCAGAGCCATACCGCGATGCGCTCGGTCGTCGGCTGTTCCAGCCCCGGCACCTCGTTGAGCAGGTGGTGATCCAGCGGCTCGAGCACCTCGTGCGTCAAGGCCTTGATCTCCGCGAAATCGACGATCCAGCCGATCTTCGGATCGAGCGGGCCAGATGCAGAGACCCTGAGACGGTATGTATGCCCGTGCACCCGCGCGCACTTGTGCCCCGCCGGCAGATGATCCAGCCGGTGGGCCGCGTCGAACGTGAACTCTCGGAAGACCTCCACCAGGCCGGCTCCTAACGCTGTATGAAACGCAAGTGAAGCCTAGAACTACGCTTGGTGACAGACCACAGCGTCTCGGGAGCGTGAGGGCACATGAGCGAACGGGCGGTGATACTCCTTTCCGGCGGGCTGGACAGCGCGACCGTGCTGGCCGCCGCGCGGTCGCACGGGCTGGTGTGCCACACACTCGCCTTCGACTACGGCCAGCGGCACCGCCACGAGCTCGCCGCCGCCGACCGGATCTCGTCCGAGCTGGGCGCCCTGGATCACCGGGTCATGACGATCGATCTGCGTGCGCTGGGCGGCTCGGCGCTCACGGACGACCGGATCGACGTGCCCAAGCACGACCGCGCCAACCAGGTCGCCGCGGACATCCCGGTGACGTACGTGCCCGCGCGGAACCTGGTGTTCCTCTCATTCGCGACCGCGCTCGCCGAGGTGCTCGGAGCGTCGTCGGTCTGGATCGGTGTCAACGCGGTCGACTACTCCGGCTACCCGGACTGCCGGCCGGCGTTCATCGAGTCGTTCGCCCGGACCGCCCTGCTAGCCACCAAGGCGGGCGTCCAGGGCGCGGCCCTGCGCATCGAGACACCCCTGATCGAGCTGAGCAAAGCGGAGATTATCCGGCTTGGCCATTCCCTGGGCGTTGAATACGGCCTGACTCACTCCTGCTACGACCCGAACACAGCCGGCCTGGCCTGCGGGCGGTGCGATTCCTGTCTGCTCCGCAAACGGGGCTTCAAAGAGGCGGGCCTGCCCGACCCGACCCGCTACGGCTGACCGCATGCGTCGGCGCGAACCGATCCCACGGCGGCCGCGTCAGTACCCCCCGGAAGGATCCCCCGTGCGACCTCACCCGCCGAAACCCGCAGACCGGCCGACGCCGGGGCCGGCCGACGAGCCGGCCAGCGACGAGCAACTGCTCGCGCGGTTTGTCTCGGGCGACGAGGCGGCACTCGGCGAGCTCGCGCAGCGGTACGAATCCGCCATGGTCGGGCTCGCGGCCGGCATCGTCGGCGGGCCGAGCCGCGACCGGACCGCGGCGATGGACGCCGTCCAAGAGACCTGGGTCCGCGTGATCCGGCACGGGCACACCTACGACGGACGCGCGAGCGTGAAAACCTGGATGTACACGATTCTGACCAACGTCTGCCGCGACCGGCGTCGGCGCGACGCCGCCCGCCGGACGCGAGAACGCACACGCCGGACCGTCGAGCAGCACGCGGCCGCCGCGATCGATCCGCGCGTCCTCGAAGCCGTCGCCGACCTCGAAGAACCGGGACGAGAGACCGTCGTGCTGTGCTTCCACCGCGGGCTCACGCACGCCCAGGCCGCCGATGTCCTCGGCGTCCCGCTGGGCACCGTCAAGAGCCGGCTGCACAAGGCGATGACCCGGCTCCGTGAGCGGCTGGGCGAGCAGCTCCGGGTCGACACCGATGCGCGGGGAGCCATGACATGACCGAGCGGCGCCCACCCATGACCGAAGCAGAGCTTAAGCGGGAGCTGGAAGCCATGAGCGAGCGGGCGGACACACACGAGCCAACGCTGTGGAAGGCCGCGCTCGACGAAACCAAGACGAACACACAGACCGGCACGCGACACCCCGGCGGCCGGCGGCTCCGGCTCCCCGGCACGCCACGGCTGCAACGCGCCGCCGTGGGCATCGCCGCCCTGCTCGCGATCGCAGTGTCTTTCAGCCTGCTGCTCGACGACGGGCGCGACCGCACGATCGAGATCGGCTCGGCCGGCGACAGCGTGTCATCCGCCACGCCCGACGGTAACCTCGCACCGTTCCGCATCGCCAGCACACCCGAAGAAACCGGCCGCCAGCTCGAAGCCCTGCTGGGCAGAAAGGCCGTGCAGGGCTTCCTGAGCCTCGACTCAGCCGAATCGCTGCCACAAGACCGCGCGGCGTTCGGATCCGGGGGTGCGCGCCCCCGGTCCCTCTCCCGCACGCTCGAGGGCCCCGGCGATCAGTCCGAAGCAGGCCGAGGCGGCGGCAGCCGCCGTTCGCGGATCCCGGGAGCAGCGGCGGCCGGGGGCCGCGTTCCTGATCCCACGCCGGAACTCGCCGAGTCGGCAGCCGCCGACATCGCAGACACCGCCGACAGGAACGACACCTCGCTCGGCACCGCGGAGCCCGCACCCGCCGCACCCAAAAGCCCGCCGCCAACACCCGTGCTCCGCCTCCTCGAAAAGCGGGGCGACCTGGGCCTCATCGCGGACGATGTCGACAACGCTGCCGAAGCCATCGAGCGGCTGATCGAGCCATCGGCCGGCGAGTTTGTGCTGGCCTCGAAGATCGAAGGCGAGGACAACCGCCGCCGGGCCGGAGTCTCGCTGACCATCGCCGCCTCGCGGTTCGATCGCGTCGTCGAAGACCTCGGCTCGATCGCCGAGGTCGTCACCCGCGAGCTCACCGCCCGCGACCTGTCGCTCGAGGCCGAGTCGCTCGACGCCCAGATCGCCTCGGCCCTGCA
>JBCDEF010000244.1:0-3435 GCA_039179915.1 Planctomycetota bacterium
CCGTTCGATCGCTTCGAGTGCGGCCTGGGCCTGCTCGAGCGCGAGCCGGCCGGTCTCTTCCGCGATCGAGCCGAGGCGGGTGGCCGCCTCGCCGGCGCCGAGTGATTCTCCGAAGGCAGCGATCTTGGTCGTGATGGCCGACTGCGACTCGGCGAGCTGGGCCGCCTGCTGGGCGACCTCCGCGGCCAGAAGCCGGCCCTGAGCGCGGCTCGCGGACGCGGCACGGTTCGCCGCCGACGCAGCGGCATCGAGTCGCGACGACGCGGCATCAAACGCCTCGGCCGCCTCGGCCTCGACAAGCTGGGTCAGCGCGCTGAACCGTTCGAGCAGCGTCTCGCGGAGCTCGGCGGCCTCGGTTGTCAGCGACTCGGTCCGGGCCCGCGCCTCGGCGGCCTCTTGGTTCAGCGATTCGATCGACTCCTCGAACAGCCTGGCCTGCTGGGTCACGCGGTCGATCTCGGCCTCGATCTCGCCGATCTGCGGGCGGATCAGGTCGGCCTGGGACCGGCGGCGCTCGGCCTCGACCGCCAGCCTGTCGGACAGGCGCCGAAGCTCGGCCGCCTGCTCGTGGAGCGGAAGGGCCTCGCGCGCGTCGACAAGCCGGGCCCGCTCGAGCAGGGTGCCGAGCATGGCACGGTGCTCGTCGGCGCGGCGCTCGGCATCGGCGATCAGCGAATCGAACTCCGCGATCTGCCGGTTGACCTCCGCCAATGAGGCACGCCGAGCCTCGGCCTGCGACTGGCGATCGAGGATCTGTGACCGCAGCTCGGCGATCTCGTCGGTCGGGTTGAACGTCTCGGCCGCCTGGGCGAGCGCAACGAGCCGGACCAGCCGGGACGCCTCGGCCCGCAGGGAGGACAGCTCGTTCTCGATCTGCGATTGGACTTCGGCTAGCCGCTGGCTCGGGCCTGCGGCCAGACCCCGCTCGGCGCGGGCGATGAGCAGGTTCGCGGCCGCCTGCTGGGCGGCGGTGCCGTCGGTGATGTGCGGCCGGAGCGTGCTGATCGCTCGCTCGTAGGTCGACTGGTTCAATTCTTCGCCCGGGACCGCTGTGCCCGGCGCCGCGAGCGCCTCGAGCGAGCCACTGACATCCTCGATCGCCGCGGCGAGTTCGTCTTCTTCAAAGCAACCGCCGGTGAGGGCCATGCCGAGGGCAAGCCCGCCCGCGACAAGGATCCGGATAGCGGGCGATGGGTGCCGTGGTCGGTGCATCGGTTGGGTCTCGTCGTTGAGTCGCGTCATGGTTCTGCTGCCTGCTCTGGCGGCGCTGTGGGGCTTCGTCCGGGGCGTTTCGGCCTCGGCTGGTTGTCTGCCGCCGATGGCCCGCCGCGGGGTGTGCACATCGGCGGGCCCGACGCCTCCAAAACCGGGTTGCGGGCCGCTAGCGGGGCGGGCCGGGCGTGGCCGGGGAGGGTTCCGAGGCCGCCGGTGGAGTGTAGTCAATCGAGTAGGCGGGGCGTGGCACGTACATCCCTTCGATCCAGCGGACCGCCTTGCCGAAGTTCCCATCGGTTGCTCCGCGGAAGACCGGCCGCCAGCCGCGGACTTCCGGATGCGGGACGGCCGCGGCGTGCCGGGGAAGCCCGGCCTGGAGCAGCAGGCTCGAGGCCGGCTCCTCGAAATCGATCAGCGGGCTGCCGTCCTCCGTGCGGAACCGCTCGAGGATGACCAAATTCGTCAGGTAGACCCGCGGGTCGGTCCGGCCGGCGTTGGCCAGCCGCAGCCGCCCGGCCTCGGTGCCGCCGTGGCACCGGGTGGTCGAGCAGGAATTCGAGAGCCAGCCGCGGAAGACGTCGTCGCGGAAGCGGCGGAGAGCATCCGGCTCGGCGAGGACCTGCACGTTGGCATAGTGCTCGCGTGCCCGCAGCCGGAAGAGCAGGGCGAGCTGTTCCGACGGCGGTGCATCGAGCAAGGCCTGGCGTCCCGCCTCGGTCGAGGGCACGCCGGGATGGCCCGCAAAATCCTCGAACACGGCTTCCATCGCCGAGCGTTCAATCCTCAGCCGCGGCGGCCGGTCGAGGTCGACCTCGAACACGCGGATGATGTTGACATCGTCGGCATCGATCAGCGGGAACGTGTCGCGGTCCTTAGCTGGGGTACGGGTTGCCGGCTGATCGGGCCGGTTCTGGTCGCCCGGCTCGCCGGAGTCGCTTGGAGACGGGGCGGGCTCAGCGGGCCGCTGGGCCTCGATGAGCCGCTGGGCTTCTCGGGCAACGGTCCGCAGCTCTCTGGCACGGGCGGAAAAGGGATCGACCTCCAGAGCCCGCTCAAGATCATTGATCGCCAGGTCGGGCCGGCCCTGCTCGATCGCCCACTCGGCGAGTCGGATCAGGCCCTCGACATCGTCGTCGGCGATCGTCAGCCGAAACGCCCGGTGGCGTTGGTCGACCGGCGGCCGGATGTACAGCTCCCGGATGCGCCGGGTGTCGATCGTGGTCCGCACACCATTGATCCGCAGCACGACCCTGGCGTCGGTCTGCTCGAGCAAGCGACCTGTAAGGACCTGGCCGTCCTGGAGGACAACGGTCGCTTCGCGAGGCGTCTCGGCCACTGGGTCCGCATTTGGTTCAGCGGGAGTCTCGGACGGCGGGGGGGCAGGCGTGTCCTGTGTCTGGGCGATCGCGACCCCGGCGGGCGTCGCGAGCACAGCGAGGCACGCGATCGCCAGAGCGGTTCGCAGGGGTCGTGGTTCCATCATGGCATTCTCGCCCTCGGCGCGGGCGTGATCCACTGCGACGCATACGGGCGATCTGCGGCCGCCGAAAGCGCCCCTCAGGCCGCGCTGGCCAGCCCGGCCCAATCCTCGAGGGTCAACGCCTCGCGATCGACATCGAACCGCACCTGGTCGTCGACCGATATCTCCACGCCCTCGCCGTCGCGGAAGACCATCGCCCCCTGATCATCCAGCCGGATGTCCAGGGGCCCCGGGAGCGGTTCGAGCACAACGGCCACGCGGTTCCCGGCGTAGATCGTCACACCGGGCAGGATCCGCTGGTGGACGAGCAGCCCGCCGTCGCGGTGCTGTTCGACGGTGCCGGCCGCCTTGGTCAGCACCTCGGTCAGGGTCGCGACGCGATCGTTCCAGGACGCGAGCTCGAACTGGAGCTCGGTGACCTCTTCGGCGATGCTGCTGGTCACCCGCCCGCCGTTCTGCTGGAGCTGCTCGAGCCGTTCGGTGGCGGCTGCCCGCTTGGCACGTGCCGTGCCGAGCAGCTCCATGCCCTGCTTGATCAGCCGGTCGAGGCTATCGAATTTGCCGAGGTGGATCGTGGTGGGGGTGCCGGACTCGGAGCCGATCTGGGCGAACTCGGCAGTTCCTCCGACGGACAGCTCGCCGCCGATCAGCACCGCGTCCGGGCAGTTCGCGTTGCGACCGACGGTCGCCGAGCAGGCGGTCAGCTCGCGATCGACGCGGAGGTCCCGGCCGATATCGAG
>JBCDEF010000245.1:0-3388 GCA_039179915.1 Planctomycetota bacterium
CTTCCAGGACGGGCTTCAGTACGGCGGTTTCGCGGCCGCCCAGTACCGCTTGAGCAAAGACGTCTCGCTGGGCTTCGGCCTGGCGGTCCGGACCAGGCTCGAGGAAGACCCGTTTATCATCCCGACGCCGTCGCTCGACATCCAGGCGAGCGACTTCGTCCGCATCCGGGTGGGTGCCGTTGACGCCGGGCCTGGCTCGCCCGATGTCGGCATGAAGATCGACTACACCGTCACGGACGACCTGACCATCGGCGGGTACGCCGGCGTTCGGTTCCACCAGTTCCGGCTGGCCGAGGATAACAACGTCGTCAGCGCGGGCATCGTCGAGGACCTTCTGGTCCCCATCGGCGCTTCGGTGGAGTACAAGGTTAACGACAACACGCGGGTGGTCGGCAGCGCGATCTTCACCCCCCACCGCGAACTGAAGCTGCAAGACAGCGACGGCGACACGATCGAGGACATCGAGCTGTTCCCGACGCTCGGCGTGGGCGTCGGCCTGGTCTTTGACTTCTAGCGGCCGGTGCCGGCAGCGGCGGTCGGCCGGGTGACGGGCTTGGGACCCGTGCCGTAGGGCGCTGCATCCCGGAGCACGACAGCCTCCAGCACGGGCGGCTCAATCGGCCGATCGTTCGCACCGGTCCGCACCGCACTGAGCTGCTCGATGATGTCTGCGCCGGAGATCGCCTGAGCGAACGCTGTGTAGCTGCCGTCGAGCCCCCGGGTCCGCTCGCGCGAGAGGCAGATAAACACCTGCGAGCCGTTGCTGTTGGGGTCGCCCGATCGGGCCATCGACAGCACGCCGAACGTGTGCGGGAGCTGCGACCGCTCAAGGTCGATGAAATGGCCGGGACCGCCCGAGCCCATCCCCGTTGGGTCGCCCACCTGCACGACGAACGGCGGGACATCCGCCGAGCCGCCGATGATCCTGTGAAAGATGATGTCGGTGTAGAAGCCGCCCGCAGAGAGCGTCAGGAAGTTCCACACCGAGTTCGGGGCCTCGTCGGGGCGCATCCGAAACTCGATGTCGCCCGCGCTGGTCTCCATCACGGCAACCTGCTCGACGTAGGTTCGGTAGCCGGAAAACACCTTGGGCGATCCGCTCCACTCGATCTGCCGCTGGCGGGTGATCTGGGCCAGATCCGGCGTCAGCAGCGGCTGGAGCACCACGGCCGGCCCGACGGGGGTATCACCGGCGAACAGCTGCGCATAACGGAGCTTCTCGCCGAATGTCCGCTCCCAGAGGCTGTCGAACAGCTCGGCCAGGTCGACGCGGCCCTCGCCGCAGGGCGACTTGGCCTCGACCGCGGCCGTCACCGGGGCGAGCAGGCGGATGCTCAGTTCGCCCTCCGCGCCGTCGGGGCGGGTCACGGTCATGGGCATCGCCCTGTCGAGGCCGTAGTAGAGCCGCTCTGGACGCAACTGGGCCGCGGCCGAGAACGCCGGGAGGGCAGCGACGACGCATGCCACAGCCGCCGCCAGGACCGGGACCGCGAGACCGCGACAAGAGATCCGACGAGAACGCCTCATGACCGTGCTCCTTCTGCTCTGCCCCGCGGGCCCCCGGGCGGTCCGGGTCAGGACCGCCACCACGTGCCCGAACCGTACTCCGCCTGCTCGCCGAGTTCTTCCGCGATCCGCAGGAGCTGGTTGTACTTCGCGTTCCGGTCACTCCGGCAGGGGGCACCGGTCTTGATCTGGCCGCAGTTGGTCGCGACCGCGATGTCCGCGATCGTCGAGTCTTCGGTTTCCCCGGAGCGGTGGCTGAGCACGCAGGAGAACCGGTTGCGGGTCGCGTAATTCACCGTGTCGAAGGTCTCGCTGAGCGTTCCGATCTGATTGACCTTGACAAGGACCGAATTCGCGCATCCCTCGGCGACGCCCCGCTCGACGAACGCCTTGTTGGTCACGAACAGGTCATCGCCGACGAGCTGGACCTTGTCGCCGAGCCGGGCGGTGAGCTTGGCCCAGCCCTCCCAGTCGTTCTCGGCCAGCCCGTCCTCGATCGAGCGGATCGGGTAGCGGTCGCACCAACCTGCCCACAGGTCGATCAGCTCGTCGCTGGAGATGATCTCCTGCGACGACGAGAAGAACTTGTAGCCGGCCTTGCCGTCCTTCTCGGCCTCGTTCCAGAGCTCGCTGGTCGCCGGGTCGAGCGCGACAAAGATCTGCTCGCCCCACGAGTAGCCGGCCTTGGCGGTTGCCTCCTCGATGACCTTGAGCGCGTCCTCGTTGTCCTTGAGATCGGGAGCGAAGCCGCCCTCATCGCCGACAGCGGTTGCCATGCCCCGATCCTTGAGGACCTTTTTGAGCGTGTGGTAGATCTCTGTCCCGGCGCGAAGGCCCTCTTCGAAGGTCTCGAAGCCCCAGGGCTGGATCATGAACTCCTGGAAATCGACGGTATTGTCGGCGTGCTTGCCCCCGTTGAGGATGTTGAGCATCGGCACCGGCAGCGTCTTGGCCGCGGCCCCGCCGAGGTAGCGGTAGAGCGGCAGGCCCGAGCCCTCGGCCGCGGCGCGGGCGACAGCCATCGAGACCGCCAGCGTCGCGTTGGCACCCAGGCTGGATTTGTTCGGCGTGCCGTCGACCTGGAGCATCTCGGAATCGATGCCCTCCTGATCACGGGCATCGAAGCCCTCGATCGCGGGCGCGATCCGGTCGTTGACGTTGTCGACCGCCTGAGAGACGCCCTTGCCCATCCAGGCCTCGCCGCCGTCGCGGAGCTCGACGGCCTCGTTCTCGCCCGTGCTCGCCCCGCTGGGCACCGCGGCCCGGCCGGACGCGCCGGACTCGAGGACGACCTCCGCCTCCAGGGTGGGGTTGCCCCGCGAATCGAGGATCTGGCGGGCGTGGATCAGTTCGATGCCGAAGGACATGGCGAGACTCCAAGCTGTGATTGAAACCGGTGTGAAGGCGATCCGGAAGGGACGCCGCCCCTCGGTAGTTGAACGCTCGCGATGCTAGGAATCCGGCTGACGGCCGGCGAGCCGACGGCTAGGCTCACCCGCCGCGGCCTGATCCGCGGCAGCAAGCGAGGGCGTGATGGGCGACATCAACCACGACACGCAGGCGTTCGGCAGCAAACTCGACGCGATCCGCGCCGAGTTGATCGCCCAGAGCGGGCGGGTCATGACGATCTGCGACGCGGCCTTCGAGGCCCTGTTCGCCGATGATCCCGAGGCCGCCAAGCGGGCGATCGACCTCGACGAGCCGATCGATCGGGCCGATGTCGAGATCGAGAACCGCTCGGTCGAGCTGCTCTGCGACGCATCGCGCGTGCAGAACGAGTTGCCGTCCGCCCAGATCCGCGAGGTCCTGGTCGTTGTCAAGGCGAACAATGAGCTCGAGCGGATCGCCGACTGCGCGGTCTCGATCGCCGAGCAGGTCAGCC
>JBCDEF010000246.1:0-3338 GCA_039179915.1 Planctomycetota bacterium
CGAAGCCGAACGTGATATCGCTGCCCCAGAGGTCATTGTCGATGGTCTTGGGCACGCCGATGCAGTTGATGCCTCGCTCGGCGAAGGGGGCCGCGGCCGACATCGTCCCGTCGCCGCCGATGCAGACCAGCGCCTCGATGCGGTTGGTCTCGAGGTGGGTCATGCAGACGTCGGTCATGTCGCGGAGCTTGACGGAGCCGTCCGGGTTTTTACCGATGGCGAAGCTCTGCGGGTTGGCTTTGTTGGACGAGCCGAGGATCGTGCCGCCGTCGGTCAGGATGCCCGAGACATCGTCTTTGAACAGCGGCCGGACGCGGTCTTCGATCAGGCCCAGGAAGCCGTCTTCGATGCCGACGACCTCGATGCCGTGGTAGATCGCGTCTTTGACGACAGCCCGGATGACGGCGTTGAGCCCGGGGCAGTCGCCGCCGCCGGTCAGAACGCCGATTCGGCGGGGGAAGGATGATCCTTTGTCGCTCATGGGCGATCTATCGGCCGATCGCCGGTTCGAGGCATGCAATAGACCGAATTCGGGTACGTTGAGCATGTGCCGGGTCCGTGGGGGTCCCGACAAGGAGACGAACCATGATCCGTACGACGCTGTCCGCCGCCGCTCTACTCTCGGCCGCATTGGTCGCCCTGCCCGGCACGGCGGCGGGCCAATCTTCTGCCGAAGCTAGCCCCCGGTCGATCGAGGGCGCCCGCCAGGCCGGCGTCGGCCAGGCCCGCCCCGAGAAAGCCCAGCGCCGCACCCGGCTGCTCGAGAGGTTCGACGCCGACGGCGACGGCCAGCTCAGCGAGGCCGAGCGCGAGCAGGCCCGGGCCGCCCGCAGGGCGCGTCTCCAGGAGCGCAAAGCGGAGCTTGAGGCACGCCTGCTCCCCCGCTTCGACGACAACGGCAACGGCGTGCTCGACGAGAGCGAATGGGCAGCCGCAAAGGAAGTCATCGGGCCAGTCCTGCGCGAGCGCAGCCATCGGTACGCACCGAAGCGGCAACGCATGCACCGGATCGCTCTGGAACGATTCGATGCCGACGGCAACGGGCAGCTCAGCGAGACGGAGAAGGCGGCTGCAAAGGCTCACTTTGAGCAGCGCAAAGCCGCCATCATCGAGCGGTTCGACGCCGACGGCGACGGCGAGTTGACCGGCGAAGAGCGCAACGCCGCCCGAGCCCACCACCGCGAGCAGCGGATGCTCGATATCAACCGGGACGGGACCGTCGACGCCGGCGACCTGCGTGCGGCGACCGAGCGGCTGGCGTCGGGCCAGCCGCTGCGGGACTTCAACGGCGACGGATCTGCCAACGCGACCGACCTCGCGGAGCTGGCCGAGCGGATCCGCGTGTTCCGGCCCTGAAGGCGGGGACCGGACAGACCGAATATCTCAGCCGCCGCGTCCGGGCACCGGGCGCGGCGGCTGTCGTCTGGAGAGATGCTGCTTGGGCGGATCCCCAAATCGAAACCGCCGACCGCATCCGCACCCCGGTCGTTCAGGTACCATGGCCCGATGGCGGAGCCAGCGACACCACCGGCAGGGATGCCCTCGCCTTCGGGATCGGGATCGGCGACCGGTGCCGCAACGTATCTGCACCCGCAGACGCTCGCGCGGCTCGGCTCGTTCGAGCTGCGGGCCAAAATGATCGTCGAGGGCGTGATGAGCGGCATGCACCGCTCGCCCTACCAAGGCTACAGCGTCGAGTTTGCCCAGCATCGGCCCTACTCGCCCGGCGACGACATCCGCCGGCTCGACTGGAAGGTCTACGCCCGGACCGACAAGCTGCAGATCAAGCAGTTCCAGCAGGAGACCAACCTCGACCTGGTGCTGATGGTCGACAACTCCGGCTCGATGGGCTTCGGCTCGCTGCCGTTCTCGGCCGCCTCCGGCGAAGGGACCACCTCCGGCCCCGGCGGGCGGACCGAGTGGACCAAGTACGACCACGCGACGGGCACGGCTGCGGCGCTGGCGTACATCACGCTGCAGCAGGGCGACCGGGTCGGCATGGTCACCTTTGCCGACGAGATCACCGGGATGGTCGAGCGCTCGGGCCAGCGGTCGACCTGGCGGCCGATCGTTGAGACACTGAGCACGCGGACGCTTGATACGACGACCGACTTCGGCCGCGTGGTCGACCAGACGCTGGCGAAAGTGACCAACCGCTGCCTGTTTGTGATCCTGAGCGATCTGTTCGAGGATGCGGAGGCCGTGCGTTCGGCGCTCGCGCGGATCCGCCACCGCCGGCACGACGCGATCGTGTTTCAGATCCTCGATCAGAGCGAGCTCGATTTCTCGTTTGACGACACGACCACTTTCGACGGGCTCGAGGGCGAGCCGCGCGTGCGGATCAACCCACGGGCGATCCGGGAGGGCTATCTCAAAGCGCTCAACGAGCACCGGGCGGCGATCGAGCGGGCGGCCCTCGGGTTCGGGTTCGACTACCAGCTCGTGGTCAACGGCTCGTACCTCGGGCCGACGCTGGCCAAGTTCGTGGCTGTGCGCAACGCGAAGATCAAGCGGAGCAAGAGGGGATAAGCGGCCGGCGTGAGCTTCGTCAACCCCATCCTGTTCGGGCTCGGCGCGGCGTTCGTGGCGCTGCCGATCGTGCTGCACTTTCTGCGTCGGCGTCGCCCGCCGGTGCGGTGGGGCGCGATGAGGTTCCTCCTCGAGGCCTACCGCAGCCAGCGGCGGCGGCTGACGCTCGAAAGGCTGCTGTTGCTGGCAAGCCGGTGCCTGCTCGTGCTGCTGGTCGCGCTGCTGATCGGCCGGCCGACGGTCGGCGGTGACGGCAGCGAGTCCGCGCCGCGGGATGTCTACCTGCTCTTGGATAACTCGATCACCTCGTCGCTGGCCAGCGGCGAGGGCTCGGAGCTGGACCGATCGAAGGCCGCCGCGCAGCGGGTGATCGAGCGGCTCGACCCGGGCCGCGGCGACCGGGCGGCGCTGGTGCTGCTGGGCGGCCCGGCCGAGGCGGCCGTCTTTCCGCCGTCGAGCGATCTGGCGGCGGTCTCGCGGGTGATCGATCGCGCCGAGCCGACCGACAGCAGAGCAGACCTGGCCGGCGGGCTCGGGCTGGTCGGCGAGGCCATCGAGCCGGATGCCGACGTCGGCGGAGACGATGACGATGCGACCGCGACGGTGGTCGTTGCCTCAGGGTTCCGGGCGGGCAGCGTGCCGATCGACGCGCCGCTGGCCCGCACTGGCGACGGCATCGGCTCGGTCGTGCTGACGGATCCCGCGGCGTCCGCGGCCGGCAATACCGCGGTGACGCGGGTGCGGCCGCAGCGACGCGTGGTGGTCGCGGCGGACCGCTTCAGCGGGCAGGCCGCGGTGACGCTCGCGCG
>JBCDEF010000247.1:0-3307 GCA_039179915.1 Planctomycetota bacterium
GCCCACACGAGTGTGTCCAGCAAATAGAACCCCTCATGGTCATCACCATCTGAGCTTACTCAATCATTCGTGATTTGGCAGCAATTTGGGAACAAATCCCGCGCCGGGCGGTTGTCATTCGGGCCCGGACAGCCGCTCGACGGCATCCTGAGCGGCTCGCGCCACACGCCCCGGTGCCGTGCCGCCGAAGACGTCGCGGGCGTCCAGCATCGCCTCAACGGTCAGCGCACGCACCGCCGCCGGATCAATCTCCGGCAGCAGCTCGCGGAGCCGCTCGTCGGGCAGGCCGTCGATGGTCGAGCCCGCCTCGATCGCGGCTCGCACGACCGCGCCCACCCGCTCGTGGGCTTCGCGGAACGGCACGCCGGCCGCGACGAGCAGGTCGGCGACGTCGGTCGCGTTCGCGTGGCCGGCCGCGGCGAGCTCCCCTGCTCGCTCGACTCGAACCGTCAAACCTTCAACCGTTCGTGCCGCCAGTGCCAGCATCGCCCCCGCGTTGTCGACCGCGCCGAACAGCACGGGCTTGTCGAACTGCAGGTCTTTGTTGTACGACATCGGCAGGCCCTTGACCGTGGTCAGCATCGCGGTCTGCGCGCCGATGAGCTGGCCCGCCATGCCGCGGATGAGCTCGAGCGAATCGGGGTTCTTCTTCTGCGGCATCAGGCTCGAGCCGCTGGTGACGCCGTCGTCGAGCTCGACCAGCCCGAACTCGACGCTCGTGTACACGCTCAGATCCTCGGCCAGCCGCGACAGATGCACGCCGAGCATCGCCAGCACGCCCAGCAGCTCGATGACGTGGTCACGGCTGGCGATCGCGTCGAGGCTGTTGCGGGTCGGCGCGGCGAAGCCGAGCTCGTCCGCGATCGCGTCGCGGTCGACCGCGTAGGTCGTGCCGGCGAGCGCCGCCGAGCCGAGCGGGCACTGGTCGAACCGTCCGGCCGCGTCGCGGAGCCTCGCGCGGTCGCGGTCGAGCATCTCGACATACGCCAGGCACCAGTGGCCGAAGGTGACCGGTTGCGCGGACTGCAGGTGCGTGTAGGCTGGGAAGGGGGTGCCCGCGTGGTGAATGGCCTGTTCAACAAGAGAGCGCATGGCGCCCGTTGTGCGCTCGTCGAGCGTCGCGACGGCATCGCGCATCCAGAGCCGCAGGTCGGTCGCGACCTGGTCGTTGCGGCTGCGACCGGTGTGCAGCCGCTTGCCCAGCTCGCCGACGGTTTCGGTGAGCCGCTGCTCGACCCAGGTGTGCACATCTTCGGCGCCGGTCTCGATCGGCGGATCGGCCGGGGCTGATCCCGCGATAGCTTCGAGCGCCGCGACGACCCGCGCAAGCTCGGCATTGTCGTAGACACCGACGCCCTTGAGCGCACGTGCCCAGGCGATCGAGCCGCGGATGTCGTGCTGCACCATCCGCCAGTCGACCGGCAGCGAGTCGTTGAGCGCGCGGAAGACATCGTCGGGCCCGCCCGCGAACCGGCCGCCCCAGAGGGCGTTGCCGGTCACGACGAGCCCCGCTGGTGCGCGGCCCGGATCCGCTCGGGGAGGTTATACAGCCGCAGAAAGCCGCCGGCGTCGGCCTGGTTGAACTGGTCGCCGGTCGTGAAGCTGGCGATGTCTTCCTCGTACAGGCTGTGGGCGGCGGATCGCGTTGTGGTTGCAACCGTGCCCTTGTAGAGCCGCAGCTCGATCTCGCCGGTCGCGTCGCGGGCGAGCACATCGGTCGCGGCGACGATCGCCTCCCGTGTCGGCCCCCACCACTTGCCGGCATAGAGCAGCTCGGCGAGCTCGAGCCCGAGCTGCGACTTGAGCTTACGGCTGCGGGCGTCGAGCACGATGTCGTCGAGCCCGCGGAGAGCTTCATAGAGCACCGTGCCGCCGGGTGTCTCGTACAGGCCCCGCGATTTCATGCCGACGACGCGGTTCTCGACCATGTCGATCCGGCCGACGCCGTGCCGGCCGGCGATGGTGTTCAAACGCTCGATGAGCGCGGTCCCGCCGAGCGTTTCGCCGTTGACGGCGACGGGGACGCCCCGTTCGAAGGCGATCCTCACGTGCTCTGGCTCGTCGGGCGCCTCGGTCGGTTCGGCGGTGAGCATCCATGCGTCGGCCGGAGGGCGCTGCGCGATGTCTTCGATCGCGCCGCCCTCGTGCGAGATGTGCCACAGGTTCCGGTCGCGTGAGTAGATCTTCTCGGCCGTGCTCGTGACCGGCACGCCCTTGGCCCGGCAGAACTCGATCAGCTCCTCGCGGCTGGTGTAGGACCATACGCGCCAGGGCGCGATGATCGCCATGTCGGGCGCGAGCGCTGCAAAGGTCGCTTCGAACCGGACCTGGTCGTTGCCCTTGCCGGTGCAGCCGTGGCAGAGCCCGTCGGCGCCGACGCGGCGGGCGTGCTGCACCTGGCCGCGTGCGATGATCGGCCGGGCCATGGCCGTCCCGAGCAGATAGACCTGTTCGTACAGCGCGCCGGCGCGGAGCGCGGGCCAGATGACTTCTTCAATGAATGCTTCGCGGAGATCCTCGACCAGGCACGAGCTCGCGCCGCTGGCGATCGCCTTCTCTTCGAGCCCGGCGAGCTCGTCGGCGCCCTGACCGACATCAGCGGCATACGCCACCACCTCGCAGCCCTTTTCCTCCCGGAGCCAGGGCACGATCGCGGATGTGTCCAAACCGCCCGAGTACGCCAGGACCACCTTGCTCGCCATGTCATGAATCTCCAGCGGCGGCGTTGGGCGCTCGGCCGAGCAGCCACCGCACCAGCGCGTTCTGCGCGTGCATCCGGTTTTCGGCTTGGTCATAGACCAGGCTCAACGGGCCATCGATCACGGCGGCCTCGACTTCTTCGCCCCGCGACGCCGGCAGGCAGTGCAGGAAGCACGGATCGCCGTCGATCCCGTCCGCGGCGAGCGAGATCAATGCCGTGTTCACCGCGTACGGCCCGAAGCGCTGCCGCAACGCCTCGGGGCTCTCGTCTGCCCCGCCCATCGACCGCCAGGTGTCTGTGTAGACAGCATGGTGGCCGCGGGCGTCTCCCGGGTCATGCGATAGGCGGACGCGGCCGCCCGAGGCTTCCGCGGCTGAGCGAGCGGCGGTGATTGCCTGCTCCGGCAGGGCCCGGTCATCGGGCGTGATCGCCGTGAAAACCATGCCGACGGCAGCCGCGGCGAGCATCAGCGATACGCACACGTTGTTGCCGTCGCCGATGAAGACCAGCCGCTTGCCGGGCAGCGATCCCAATGCCTCGCGGAGCGTGAGCAGATCCGCGAGCGCCTGGCAGGGATGCTCCCGATCGCTGAGCGCGTTGACAACC
>JBCDEF010000248.1:0-3259 GCA_039179915.1 Planctomycetota bacterium
CCTGGAGCAGGAAGGTGTCGGTGCCGTCGAAGAGGTACGGCCGGGCGAATTGGCCGCCGCCGGTCCCGACGACCCAACCATCGGAGTTGACGCCGCGGGCGCCGGCGGTGGAGGCGCCGTCCGGGAGGCCGATCTCGACGCTGCCGGTGGCTTCGCTCCAGATGAACGGCGTGCCGTCGGCCTGGTTGAACGAGCTGGAACCAACAACGAAACCATTCTGGCTGATATCGAAGGCGATGGTGCCGTTCTGATCGGACAGGGCGGGGATCTCGGTGAGGACGCCGGTATCGATGTTGTACATGAGGCCGACGTTGCGGGCGGGGTTGCTCGGGTCGGTGCCGACGCCGGCGACCATGCCGGCGTCGTTGATGCGGAAGGCGGTGGTCATGCTGGCGCCGCCGGCGGTGGTGGCGGTGATGGCGTTGACCTGGCCGCCGGACCAGAAGGTGGCGACTTCTTGCACGCCGCCGCCGTTGGAGCCGACGACGATGCCGGAGGCGTTGACATCGTTGGCGCGGCCGACACCGAGGCCGGAGATGATGTCGAGCTGCGACGCGACGCCGTCGGTCCAGAGGACCGGGACGGCGTTGGAGCCGAAGAAGGTGGTCGAGCCGGTGCCAACGACGAGGCCGGAGTCGTTCGCGCCGTTTGCGGCGGAGAACGAGCTGCCCGCGGCGTTGGGCAGCGCGACGAGGCCGGTGCCGGGTGTCCAGGTGAAGGCCGAGCTGCCGTCGCCGGCCGAGGTGCCGAAGGCGATGCCGCCGGGCGAGATGCCGAGGCCCTGGGAGGCGAAATCGGCAGGGTTCACCACGCCGAGGTCTGTGATCGTGTACTGGGGCTGGCCGGCCGTTGCGCCCGAGGCCGCCAACAGAACCGCGCCGACCGCGGCCGTTGTCGTGATACGCATGTCTTTCTCCATATCCCTCTAGCCACGCCCGGCGACCGCCGGCCGACTTTCGGCGCGACGGATCTATGCCGGCGTGAACCGCAAGTCATCACACACTACCGGAACCACGCGGGCTCTGTAAAAGGGAAAATCTCAAAGAGGCCGCACGAGGGCTCGCTGTCCTGGTGTGCCGCGCCGAGGCCTGCGGCCCGAAAGAACACGCCGACACGTTCGGAATCTTGGCTGAAGACCGGAGCACTCGCTGCTCGGCTCCGAACCAGACAGCGGGGCGTCGCTGCGAGCTTATCCGTCGGCGACAAATGTCTTTGTCGAATCCCAGAATTGCTCGAGGCGATCGATGCGGGTCTTGGCTTCGTCGCCGAGCAGGCGGACGACTTCGTGGACGATGAGTTCGGCGGCCAAGACGGCAGGGACAGAGCTATCAAAAGGCCCGACCGCGGGCACCGCGAGCTCGCACCAATCGTCGGCGCATGATGCCAGCGGAGAAAGCGGGCCGTCGGTGATCGCGAGAACCCGGACGCCGCTCTGGGACAGCGTCTTTGCGCCAAGGAGCGTTGTCCGGCGATAGCGGGCGAAGTCGAACACAATGGCTGCGTCGTTCGGAGTTGCGGCGCTCACCTCACGCGCAAGCACGTGGTCATCGATCAACCGGACGTGCGGCCGGATCATGGTCAGCCCGCTTGTCAGGGCCGTTGCGCCGGCGCGTGACGATTCACCGGAAAGGATGAGCACCCGCTCGGCTGCTACCAGAGGCGCAGCGATGCGACTGATCTGTTCCTGATCAATCGAGCGGATCGCGTGGTGGATGACCACCTCGATCGCTCGGCGATCGGAATCGGCGTCGTCGATCGATTGGCGGATGCGCTGGCTCGGCGTGCCCAGTTGGCTCGCGATACCTTCTCGTGCCTGCCGCTGAAGGTCCGCGAAGCCTTCGAACCCGAGCTTCGTGGCGAACCGGACAATCGAGGGCCGGCTCACGCCGGTTGTGTCGGCCAGATCAGAAACGGTCCCGAAGACGACGAGGGCCGGATCGTCCAGCAGCGACTGGGCGATCCGGCGGTCCGTCGGGGTCAAACGGTCTCCTGCGGCTGCGATGAGATCCGAAATCGACATCTGTCGGCCTCCGGGGAGCATCCTGTTGCAATTCCCGAGCAATAATGTACACTTTGTTACAGAATCCGCCCGCCCCTTTCCGAGATTTCCGCCGAGGAGTGTCGTTGATGATCCAGACGCAGCAGACCGGCTACGCCCCCACCGACCGGGAGCAGGCCTTCCTCGCAGCCGTGGAAGAGACCAGGTACGAGCGAGAGATCATCAACGGCCTCGCGCCCTTCTTCAACGAGAAGGCCCCCGAGGACATGCTCAGCTTCTACAACAAAGACGAGGTGGTCACCCTCAAGCAGCTCAAGGGCTCGGAGCGCGATGTCGAGAGCCGCATGCCCGTCAAGCTGACGCGGCACTACTACAACCTCGCCCGCACCAGCCCCTCGATCCAGCGGATCGTCAAGGCCAGCCCGGACGAGACCGAGAACCTCGAGGGCTCCGAGGACCCGGGCAACCAGATGGACTACAGCCCGGTCGAGGGCCTGCTGCACAAGTACGAGATGGGCCTGATGTACGTCGTCTCGACCTGCTCGGCCCACTGCCGGTTCTGCTACCGCGAGGAGCTGATCGCGCGAAAGGAGGTCAAGCGGATCGACGGCAGCGTCAAAAAGAAGGGCATGGCCAAGATGCCCGAGATCACGGCCTACATCCGCGCCCACAACGAGATCGTCGAGCGCAACGGCGGCCGGCACCCCGAGACCGGCCGAGAGAAGCTCCGCGAGATCCTGCTCTCCGGCGGTGACCCGATGGTGCTCAACAACGGCAAGATCGCCGCGTGGCTCGCAGCTCTGGCCGAGGCCGGCGTCGAGACCATCCGCATCGGCACCAAGGAGATGGCCTTCTACCCCCAGCGGTTCGACCGCACCTTCCTCGAGATGCTCGACAAGTTCCACGAAGCCTACCCGGAGGTCGGGCTCAACATGATGCTCCACTTCGAGCACCCCGATGAGATCCTGGCCAAGGACGAGAACGGCGACTACATCAAGTCCGATAACGGGTTTCACCAGTGGATCCCGGCAACCGGCGAGGCGATGCGCGGGCTGGCCAAGCGGGGCTGGCTCACGATCCAGAACCAGGCGCCGATCATCCGCGGGATCAACGACGACGCCGACGCGCTGCGGCTGCTGCAGCGCGAGTTCAAGCGCGCGGGCGGCGAGAACCACTATTTCTTCTGCGGCCGCGACATCGTGGCGTACAAGGCCTTCAACATCCCGATCGAGAAGGCCTGGCAGCTGCTGACCGAATCAC
>JBCDEF010000249.1:0-3197 GCA_039179915.1 Planctomycetota bacterium
GCCGACCGCCAGGCGATCGACCGGGCGATCCCTGCGGGATGAGACCGGCCGGCGGTTGAGCCGACCGGGAGGACCCGCGATGCCGGTGCATTTCCGACTCGCCGGGGGATAAATTCAGCCCAAATCATCCTTTTTTGTCTCGCTCTGCATCCGGCCAGATTCGGGTCTCGAAATCGTCTTCATGGATGGCACGCCCGTGCCGCCGCGGCGGGACAGACCCCCCGCACGAACGACCCGATCACCCCGCCGCAGGAGCCGAGCCATGATGCTCTCCCAGACCGCCGAGTACGCTCTCCGTGCCGTTGCTTCGCTCGCCGCTTCTGGCGACCGGCTCGTGCCGACCGCCGAGCTGGCCAAGGCCGCCGATGTGCCGATGCCCTACCTGGCCAAGGTCCTGCAGCAGCTCGCCGCCGCCGACCTGATCAAGGGCCGTCGCGGCGTGGGCGGGGGCTACATGCTCAACCGCTCGCACGAGGAGATCTCGCTCTTTGACATCATCAACGCGGTCAATGCCGTCCGCGTGCCGGGCGAGAACGCCCAGGCCGATGACGCCGCCGAGACCGATCCGGTCCTCGGCTCGCTCGAGCGGGTGGTTCGCGAGGCGACCACATCGGCCATCAGCGTCTACCAGACCGTCACGATCGCCGACCTCTCCTGCCAGCAGCAGCGGATGAGCTCGGCCCAAGTCGCCGAGCAGGTCACCCAGCCCGCGGTCGCCGCCCGATAAACCGACACCCTGCCGACGTTCGGCAATCGAAGATCGAGATTGATCACCAGACGGCCGCCCGACGGGCGGCCGTTTGCTGCGCTCAGCTTGCCAGCCGCCAGCTGCACCGGGACTCGGCCGTCCCTTCCCGCAGGATCTGGAAGAGCTTCCGCTGGCTGGCCTCGTCCAGGTGCACGAAGGCGACGCCGAATGTCGAACCGCGGAACGGGTGCTTCTGGATCCAGCGGATCTCGCAGACCAGCGGCAATGCGGGCTGGCCGGCGGCGTCGAGGATCGCCAGCTCGATCGTGGTGCCCGGCTTCGAGCCGCGGGGCAGGCTGCCGCGGATCCGCAGGCCGCCGGCCGAGGCGTCCAGCACCGTGCCGTGGCTCGACCGGGCGCCCTGGACCTTCAGCCGCCCGCTCGAGCGGCGGTTGTCCGGCGAGACCGAGCCGTTGTCGACGCTGCCAGAGTCCATCGGTTGCTGCTGTTCGTTCGTCATCGTGGGCTCCGACGGATAGCGTCGGCCCGGCGGCGGGGGCGCGCCCGCCCGGCCCGCGACACGGGCGCTCCCGGCGTCGGGTTGCACAGGCTGACGCGGCTGGACGGCGGGACACGCCACGCCGCGACACCGATAACCCTCGCCG
Source organism: Planctomycetota bacterium (assembly GCA_039179915.1). Classification (GTDB taxonomy): domain Bacteria; phylum Planctomycetota; class Phycisphaerae; order Phycisphaerales; family UBA1924; genus JANQQZ01. The sequence goes on from JBCDEF010000249.1 coordinate 1,354, forward strand.
CGGTTGGCACCCGGCCGGCCCGCTTGCGATGCTCCCATTCGGCCCGTTGGGCCCGCCTCGCCCCCTGCGTCCTGCCGGAGGATCCCCCTGTGCACACCGCCCCCGCTGCCCCCGTTGCCACCCCCCGGACCTCTGCCGTCTCGCCCGCCCGCCCGAAGATGCGTCCTCTCGCGCGCCTGTTCCGCGTCGCCCGGACGCTGCTCGGCCTGGCCGGCCTGGCCGCGGTCGGCGTCGGCGCCCAGCCGTCGGGCGAGCCGCAGCCCGACCCGGGCTCGGCGTTCGCCTCCCGGGCGGTGATCGAGCGGCTCGACGATGCGCCCTTCCCCGGGCGGCTTGACGCCAGCGGCTCGACGGGCATGCTCGCGATCGGCCGCGTCGGCCCGCTCTCTGCCGGCGCGTACCGCGCCCGAGAACTCGACCCGATCACCGGCGGGCTGGGCGGCCTGGGTGATGCACCCGTGCCCGACCCCGACGCGGCGCTCTGGGACGACCAGGGCCTGCTCGGACCGCCCGGGGCCGTGCTCGTCGGCGGGGTCGACGGCATCTTCAGCGTCGCGCCCGACGGCGATGTCCGCCAGCAGGTCCCCGCCGGCGGCTGGCTCAGCAACCCCGAGGACCTCGACTTCGACTCGCAGGGCCGCCTGATCGTCGCCGACTTCGCAGAGCGGCGGCTCTACCAGTATTTCCCCGAGTTCGACTTTGCCTTTACGCTCGCGATGTTCCCCCGCGGCATCCTGCAGTTCGACCTCGCCCCCAACGACGACGCGTACGTCGTCGATCCCGACGGCGGCATCGCCGTCGTTTGCCCGCAGGTCGGCGGCATCGTCGATCTGCTCGGCGAGAGCTGGTACACCGGCGTCGCCGTCGCACCGCAGACCGACGGCTGGGCCCAGCCCGGCATCCAGCCCGTCGCCGGCGAAACGATCTACACCGCCGACGTCGCGACCGGCAACCTCGTGCGGATCATGCCCGACAACTCGGTCGAGGTCCTGTTCACGGGCCTGTTCGAGCCGCAGCCGTTCGACGCCGAGACCGTCCAGCCCGCATCGGCCGAGCTCGCCTTCACGCCCGGCGGCCGGCTCATCGTCGCGCTGACCGATACCGGCGCGGTCTATGCGATCTACGACCCGTGCAGCCGCGTCGATACCAACGGCGACGGCACCGTCAACGGCAGCGACTTCTTCGCCTGGATCACTCTCTTCCAAGCGCGCGACCGCGCCGCCGACCTGAACTTCGACGGCAAGGTCGCCAACGACGACTTCACGGCCTGGGTCCAGGCCTTCCGCGCGTGCGTGCCGTAAACGCTCGACTCCGGCGACTTCTTCGCCCTTGTCTTCGGCATCACCGCCTGCAGCGGCTGACGACGCCCGCGAACACCTCCGCGGCGAGCCGCCCGTGTGAGCGGGCGGTGTTCGCCTTCGAAATCACCCGTTGGCCCCCGGCCGCCGCCGGGGTACGCTTCGGTGGCATGCCCGCCCGGAACGGATCCCGGGCGGCACAACCGAGAAGACGGAGCGAGCGCGATGATCACGGCAGCAGCGGCGGCGGTAGCAGCGGGTTCTCTGGTCGGCATCAACACCCAGCAGAGTGCCCAACGCGGCGAACCGGTCGAGGCCCGCGTCCTGACGACAGTCCTGGCCGACGCTTTTTTCCCGGGCCGGCTGGATGTCAGCGGCGCCACCGGCGAGATCGCCGTCGGCCGCGTGGGCCCGGGTCCCGGGCAGGCCTTCCCGGTCCGCAGCGTTGACCCCTTGAGCGGCGCGGTCCAGAACATCAGCTTCTCGCCCGTGTCCGACCCCGACGCGGTCGCCTGGGACGATGAGGGCCGCATCGGCCCGGCCGGC
>JBCDEF010000250.1:0-3179 GCA_039179915.1 Planctomycetota bacterium
CTGACGGTCGCCGAGGCGCTGAGGGAAGCCTCGCGGCAGAGCCCGCGCCGGCCCGGGGCGCTGCTGCTGGTTGACGCCGATGGGGCACTTTCGGGCATCTTTACCGACGGCGACCTGCGGCGGCTGGTGCTGGCCGATCCGGTCGAGCTGGACCGGCCGATCGCGCTGCGGATGACCCGGTCGCCGAGGACCCTGCGCGACGATGCCCTGCTGCGCGACGCGGTGGCGCTGATCCGCGAGCACCGCCAGGACGAGATCCCGGTGGTCGATGCCGCGGGCCGGCCGGTCGGGCTGCTGGATGTGCAGGACCTGGTCGCGATGCGGCTGGTGCGGGACTGATCGGCCGTGCCCGGGGGCGATCCAAAGGCTGTGCGTCTGCTGGTGCTCGATGTTGACGGGTGTCTGACCGACGGCTCGATCATGTATGACGCCGACGGGCGGGAGACCAAGCGGTTCAGTGTCCGGGACGGGCTGGGCATCGCGGCGTGGCGGCGGCTCGGCCTGCCGGTGGCGATCATCACCGGCCGCGAGAGCGCGATGGTCACGCGGCGTGCGGGGGAGCTGGGGATCACCCGCGTCTACCAGGGTGTTCGCGACAAAGCCGCGGCGCTGGCCGAAGTTTTGAGCGATCTTGCGATCGAGCCCGAGCAGGCCGCGGCGTTCGGCGACGACTGGAACGACCTGCCGATGCTTGCGGCGGTTGGCTTCGCGGCGTGCCCGGCCGACGCGGCGGACGAGGTCAAACAGATCGCGGACTACGTCTGCGGCAAGCCCGGCGGTCACGGCGCGGTGCGGGAGGTCATCGACCACCTGCTCCGGGCGTCGGGACGGCTCGAGGCGGCGCTGGCGAGCTACCGGTTGCCGGCAGCGGGCGGAACATCGCCGGCCGGGTCGGGTCAGTAGAGCCTGACCAGGAGGATCGGGACGGCTCTGCGTGGCGCTCGCGGGCGGTACCATGGCCGGATGCGGACCACCGGCGAAACTTGTTTTTCAGAGCGTCTTCATGCGGCGCGGCGCGGCGCGGGCAACAGCACGCTGCTGATCGCGATCGCCGTCTCGCTGCTGCTCGCGGCTTCGGCGATCCTGCTCTCGCGGTCCGGCTCGGGCGCCGGCGGCAGCGGGCAGCCGGTGCTCGACGAGGCAGACATCCCGGATGTGACCGGCCCGGTCGGCGACCCGCCGGATATCCGCGCCGGCGGCGGCATCGGCGGCGCGACCAATGCGACCGTGCAGCTTAAGGACCGCAACGACCCGTCGCGCGTCGCCTGGGAGCTCGAGTTCGATGCGCTCGAGCCGACACCCGGCGGGGACACCGTCGATGTCGACCGGCCGCGGGCGTGGTACTTCACCGGCAACGACTCGGCGGTGTACGTCCGGGCGGACGCGGCGAGCTTCGTGATGCCCGATATCACGAGCGAGCCGGAATCGGGCCGGTTTACGGGCAACGTCGAGCTGCTGCAGATCGATCGCGCGAGCGACGGCACCCTGCCCCCCCCGCTGCCGGAGAACGCCGGGGTGCGGCTGACGACCAGCTGGCTGGACTTCGATGCCATCGCGGGCGAGCTGGTGACAACCGAGACCGTGACGGTGCTCTCGGAACGGATCGAGGCGGACTGCTCGGGCGTTCGGCTGGTCCTTAACGAGGTGGATCGGCGGCTGGAGTATTTTGAGGTGCCGGGCCGGCTGGTCGCAACGATCCTGCCGCCGGCGGTCGAGGCGGAGACCCCGTCGCGCCCGAGGCCTGCTGAGACCGGAACCGGTTCGGGGCAATCACCCACGGGCGGCGGCCTCGCGGGCGGGCCGTCGGGCGCGGCACAGACCTCGCCGGCGGCTTCCTCGGCATCTGACGAGCCGGAGCGGCAGTTCTACGCGGCCCTGTTCGACGGCAGGGTTCGGGTGACGCAGCCGGAGCGGCGCGTGACGGCCGACCGGGCCCGGGCGTGGGTCGAGCTTCGGGACAACCGGCTGCCGACGGAGACGCTCGCGGCCGCGCCGAGCACGCCGCGTCAGGCGATGCCGCTCGAGGCGGCGGTCGCCGCGCTGACGCTGGCCGCGGCCCGGCAGCCCGAGACGCTGGAGGCGGACGAGCTGGGGCTCGACGAGCCGATCCGGTTCGAGTGCGCCGGGCCGGTCACGATCAGGCCCATGAACGAGCGGCCGGCGGTGCTGGGCGGCGGGGACAGCCTGGCGGCGCGGTTCGAGGCGCGCGAGGGCTCGCGGGTAGTCTTCGAGGACGATGCGCTCGCGGCCGAGGGCGACGCGGACTGGGTCGAGTATGCCTTTGCCAGCCGGCTGCTGACGCTCGGCGGGCGGTCCGAGGCTCCGACCCGGACCACCATGGCCGAGACGGGCACGCTCGTGGCCGAGCAGGTCTCGCTCGGGCTGGGCACGGGCGTCGGGCAGGCCGCGGGCGCGGGCCTGCTCAGCGATGCCGACGGCGAGCGGTCGGTGAGCTGGCGCGACCAGGCCGACGTCGTCTTCCGGACCGAGGACGGCTGGATGACCGGCTCGCTGGAGCAGGCGATCGCGTCGGGCGGCGTACGCCTCCGCGATGCGGGGACCGTCGTGACCGCAGAAGACGCGAACGCGCGGTTCGCGCGGGCCTCGAACTCGGCGGTCATCGAGCGCGTGGTGATGACCGGTGACGTGTCGGCCGAGACATCCCGCGGGACGTTGACAGCGCGGCGGGCGGACCTGCGCTTCATTGTCGAGGGCGACGACTCGAGCCCGCACCTGGCGATCGCGACAGGCGGCGTCCGCGGCGAGCAAGACGGGCAGCGGGTGACCGCCGAGCAGATCGAGGCCGATCTCGCGCCGGCGGACGACGACGGGGACATCCAAGTCACCGCGGCCCGAGCGACGGGCGACGTGCGGTACGACCGGGACGACGGGACGTTCGCCGAGGGCGAGGCGATTTCGGTCGATGCGATGTCGAACCGTGTGATCGCGCTCGGAGCGCCCGCGAGTGTGGGCACGGCCGAGAGCATCGTCCGCGGCGAGCGGATCGAGCTCGATGACGAGGCGGATTCGATCGATGTGCCCGGGCCGGGCCGGCTGACGCTGCTCGACGAGACGCGCACGCTCACGCGGCTGGCTGCGTCGTGGTCCGGGTCGATGCGGTACACGGATTCCGGGGGTGACCTGGCGGTCGCCGGCGAGGCCGAGCTGGTCTCCACCCC
>JBCDEF010000251.1:0-3178 GCA_039179915.1 Planctomycetota bacterium
CGCTCGATCGGCTCGAGCGCCTGCACAATGTCCAGCAGCGTCAGATCATCCGGGTTGCCCGTGAACCAGAACCCGCCGTTCGGACCGCGCTGCGAGCGGATCAGCCCCGCGTCGCTCAGGCTCTGGAGCACCTTGGACATGTACCGGCTCGAGACCTGGGTCCGCTGCGCGATCTCCTGCGCCGGGATCCGGTCGCCCTCTGCCTCGCACAGCAGCACCATCGCTCGGAATGCATACTCGGTCGTTCGGCTGAACACGTTTCTGACTCCTCATCGCACGCCGTCGTCCGGATCAGACGGCGGTCGACGCTTACCGATGCAGTATAGTCGACAAACTCGTCTTCTGAAATCCCGATCAGGATTTCTCTACAGAGACATCCTCTTGACCGCCTTCTGCGGGACCTGAGACGTCATCGTCGTCAATCAACAGCCGAACACCCGGCGTTTCAAGATCGTCCAACTGTCCGTTCCGCACAGACCAGATAAACGCACACACGCCGATCGACGCCAGCAGCAGCGCCATCGGGATCACGATCCACAGCACCGTCATCGCAGGCTCTCCGCTCCTCGCCGCAGAAACGTGCGGGCACCCAACGCCAGGCAGACCACTGTCAGCGAGCTCGACGGCATGATCACCGCCGCCAGCAGCGGCGTGATCAGCCCGAGCATCGCCAGCGACGACGCCGTGACGTTGTACGCCAGCGACGCACCCAGGCACCGCTTGACCGCCAACACCGTCCGCCGCGACCCGTCGAACAGCTCGACCACCCGTGACAGCTCCGGTTCGGTCACGTACACATCCGCCGCCGCCAGCGAGGCCTCCGCGCCCCCGTGCACCGCGATGCCCACCGTCGCCTTCGCCAGCGCCGCCGCGTCGTTCACTCCATCCCCGATCATCACGACCGGCCCGTCCGCCAATGCCGCCTCGACCCGCGCCAGCTTGTCCTCGGGCGACGCGCCCCCCCTCGCGAGCGCCCCGTCGATCCCGAGCGACGCCGCGACCGACCGCACCGTCTCTTCCCGATCCCCCGACAGCACGCCCACGCGCCACCCGCGCGACCGCAGCGCGTCCACCATCGCCCGCGCGTCGTCACGGATCCGATCGCCCAGCACCGCTGCCGCGAACCGCCCGTCCGACGAGCCGATCACGATGCTCGTGTGCCCCTCGCCCGCTGCGCGCTCCGCCGCCGCAAGCACCTCGCCCGGCACCGCACCGACCCGTTCAGCCACCCACGCCGCCCGGCCGACCGCAACCCTCACGCCCGCGCTGACTGGCCCCGATACCTCGCCGACGACACCAAACCCGTGTACGTGCGACACCCCCGAAGCCGAAAGCCCCCGGTCGTCCGCCTCGCCAAGCGCCGCCGCGATCGGGTGTGACGACTCACGTTCCAGCGCCGCCGCCATCGGCAAGACCGACGCCTCACCCTCGCACCCCAGCAACCGGAACGCGCCCTCGGTCAGCGTCCCCGTCTTGTCCAGCAGCACCAGCCCCGGGCCGCCCAGCCGGCCGCCCCGCCGGGCGCTCAGCCGCTCGAACGTTTCAGCGCCCTTGACCAGCACGCCCGCCCGCGCCGCACGCCCCACAGCGGCCGCCGTCACCAGCGGCGTCGCCAACGCCAACGCGCACGGGCACGCCACGATCAAGAGCGCCGTCGCATGCTCGATCGCCAACTCCGCCCCGGCCCGCCACCACGCCGCAATGCAGATCACCGCAAGCGTCGACACCACGATCACAAACGGGCCCGCCATCCGGTCCGCCCGGCCCAAGAACGGCACACGCTCGCGACCCAGCCGCTCGATCGTCCGCATCACCCGCCCGAGCCGCGTCTCGACGCCAACCGCCTCCGCCCGCATCCGAACCGTCGAAGACACGTTCATCGACCCCGCCGCGATCCGATCCCCCTCGCCCGAAACCACCGGCCGCGGCTCGCCGGTAATCACCGACGCGTCGACCGTCGTCCGCCCGGACTCGATCACCCCGTCCACCGGAGAGGGCTCGCCCGCGCGGAGCTCGACCAGGTCCCCGGGCTCAAGTGTCGAACTCGGCACCTCGCGCACCGAGCCGTCCGCCTCCACACGCCGCGCCGCCGACGGCGTCAGCGAATACAACAACTCCACCGAGTCCGCCGCCGCCCGCACGCCCCGGTCCTGGAGCCACCGCCCGACCAACAGAAAAAAGACCAGCATCGTCACCGAGTCAAAATACACCTCGCCCTGCCCGCGCACCGAGTGGATCACACCTGTCACCAGGCCAACACCCAACGCCAGCGCGATCGGCATGTCCAGGTGCCACGCCCGAACCCGCAGCGCCGCGAACGCGCCGGTAAAGAACACCCGCCCGGGCCAGACCACCGACACAAACGCGATCGCCGCCGAAAGCAGCCGAAACGCGTTCCGCGTCCCCTCATCCATCCCGTCGAGCATCCCCGAGTACAGCGCCGCCGCCAGCAGCATCACGTTCCCCGCGCACGCCCCGGCCACGCCCACCCGGATCAACCCAGCCCGGTCCGCAGCCCGCCGCGCATCGCGCTGCGAACTCGCCGTCGCAGGGTGCGGCCGGTACCCGAACCGGTCCAACGCCCTCGCAGCCGCCGACAGACCGATCGCCGACGGATCCCACCGCAGCCGAACCAGCGACCGACCCAGGTCCAGCCGCGCCTCGCGCACGCCCTGGGCCACCCGCGGCAGCCGCTCGACCAGCCACACGCACGCCGCGCAGTGCACACCCTCCAGATACAGCTCGCACGACAGCGACCCGTCCGGCTCGGCCGTCACATGCATCGACGTGAACCCCGGGTCGTCGAACGCCTCGAACCCGCCGCCCGACGACTTGCTCCGGTCCGGCGACGCGTCCAGCCGCTCGCGCAGCGCGTAATAGTCCTCGAACCCCGCCGCCGTGATCGCGCTGTGCGCGATCTTGCACGCCCCGCAGCAGAACTGCTTCGACTCGCCGGGCTCGATCAGCCCCGCCGGCACGCCCAGCCCGCAGTGCGTGCACCGCGTGTCCGACGACGCTGATCCACCCGCCCGAAGTTCACCCGCCGCAAGCGTCGTCACGATCCGATTTCCGATAGATCAGCCTCATCCACACCCGGAGCGCAGCAGGGCAGCGGCTCGGCCTCGCCAGCCACCAGCACCGCCTGCGCATCGATTTCGCCGAAACGCGACACTTCCAC
>JBCDEF010000252.1:0-3177 GCA_039179915.1 Planctomycetota bacterium
CCGCCGCCGCCCGAGACGCAGAACGCTTTTCCGATGACCGACACCGACGGCGCGAACCAGACCCAGAACTGGATCAACGCGATCGACTGCGGCCCGCTCGGCTGCACACCCGGCTGGAGCAGCTTCCAGCAGTTCCCGAGCTTCTGCACGCCCTCGGGCGACTGGATGATCCGAGCGACCTGGACCAGCTTCGACTGCTCCCAGCTCCCGGGTGCATGCTGCGACGGCGAGGGCGGGTGCACCGAGCTCTCACAGCCAGCCTGCGACGCCTCGGGCGGCGTCTTCCAGGGCACCGGAACAACCTGCGCCGAGACGAGCTGCCCCATCCCCGAGGGCGCCTGCTGCCTGAGCAACAACAACTGCCTGCAGCTGACCGAGTCCGACTGCGGCCTGCTCGGCGGCGACTGGCAGGGCGGCAACACCGCCTGCGACGGAGCGATCTGCCCCATCGGTGCCGCCTGCCTGCCCGACGGCTCGTGTATCGACGGCATCACCCAGCTCGACGCCGACATGCTCGGCGCCGTGTTCCAGGGCGTCGGCACCGAGTGCGACGGGCTGGAATGCCCCGCCCCGGTCGGTGCCTGCTGCGTGACCACCAGCCTGACCTGCATCGAACTCGAAGAAGACCAATGCATGCTCGTGCCCAACGCCATCTGGCAGGGCCCCGGCAGCCTATGTGACGGCGACGGCGACGGCGTGCCCGACGGCATGTGCGACCCCGCCGCCGATTGCCTGCCCGATGTCAACGACGACGGCACGCTCGACGGCAGCGACTTCTTCGCCTGGGTCAATGCCTTCAGCACCGGCGGGCCCGGGTGCGACCAGAACGGCGACGGCGAGTGCGGCTCGCCCGACTTCTTCGCGTGGGTCGCCGGTTTCGGCCAGGGCTGCTAGCCGAGTTCGCAACGCACGCTACCGGCCGTCGTCGGCCGCTCTTGCCGGGTAAGCAATCCGGCCGTGGTAGATCGCCGTCACGCTCTTCGCGATCGAGTCGATGATGATCCGCAGGTCGCGGAGCGTCAGGCCGCACTCGTCGAACTGCCCGTCTTCGAGCCGCTTGCGGGCGATCGTGTGCACCAGGCTCTCGATGCGGCTTGCGGTCGGCTCGGACATCGTGCGTGTCGCGCTCTCGACGGCGTCGGCGATCATCACGATCGCAACCTCGCGGGTCTGCGGCTTCGGGCCGGGGTAGCGGTACTCGATCTCGTCTGGAAGCGCGTCGGAGTCCCGCTCGCCGTCCTCGGCCTGCCGCCGGGCACGCTCGTAGAAGTACTCGACCAGCGTCGTGCCGTGGTGCGCCTCGATGAAATGGTGCAGCCGTCGCGGCAGGCCGAACTCGCGGGCGAGCTCCAGCCCGTCCTTGACGTGGCCGACGATCACCAGCAGCGACATCGCGGGGCTGAGCTTGTCGTGCTTGTTGGGCCCGCCCGACTGGTTCTCGACAAAATACTCGGGTTTGTTCATCTTGCCGATGTCGTGGTAGAGCACGCCGGCGTAGGTCAGCAGGGCGTCGGCGCCGATCGCCTCGGCGGCCTGCTCGGAGATCGACGCGACGTTCAGCGAGTGGTTGTAGGTGCCAGGGGCGCGGCGCTGCAGCTCGCGCAGCAGCGGCTGCTTCGGGTCGCGCAGCTCGATCAGTGTCATGCCGGTGGTGATATCGAACAGCCGTTCGAGCGAGGGCAGTGCGAACAGCGTGGCGGCGGTCATCATCACGCCGCCGACCGCGGCCGAGGCCGCGTTGGTCAGCACCGAGGACCAGAGCGCCGGCGACTCGGGCGGCAGCGCCACCAGCGTCGCGCCGGCGAACGCCGCGGCGAGCACGCCGCCGATCGTTGCCCCCGCCCGGATCAGCGACCGCCGGTCCCGCAGGTCGCTGAGCTGCCACGCCGAGACCGCCACGGCCGCGAGCATCGCCGCGACCGTCGACGGCGCCTCGCGCAGCGCTACCGCGATCAATACCGACTGCGCCACGCCGACCACCACCGCAAGCCCCGCGCGGTACGCCACCGTGATCAATGAGACCAGCAGCACGAGCGGCCCGAGCAGCGTCAGCCCCCGCAGCGGCGGGCTCGCGGTTGTGAGCAGCACGGAGAGAGAGAGCGCAGCGAGCATCGAGCCGGCCAGCACCGCCATACGGGTCGGGTTCCGTCGGATCTGCGGCGAGCTGGTGCCGATGTAGGCACCCACGCACGCGGCAACCACCATCGCGATCACCAGCAGCCCGGCCATCCGCCCGGCCGCGGCGAGCAGCGGCGTCTGGTTGCGGTACGCGGCACGCTCCTGTTCGAACAGCCGAAGGTCCGCGGCCGTCACGGGCCGGCCCTTCTCGAAGATCCGCGCCCGGTCGGGGATCGGCTGGATGCTCGGCAGCACCGCGTCCTCCGCGGCCTGCCGCGCCCGGACGGTCGCCGCCTGGTCGTAGATGAACGTCGGCAGCTGAGAGCCGGCAAAGGCCGCGGCGATCACGCCGTGCAGCGGCGACGGCACGAGCGCCGACTGCGCCATCTCGCGGGCCGCCCGATCGAGCGACGCCGGGTCGGACAGATCGATGACCCCCTCGGCCCGAGCCGTGCGCGTTCCCGATGGGAACGCCAGACGGATTTCGCGGCCGAGCGCTTCGGACTCGCGCTCGAAGTCCTCGCCGCTGAGGATCGGTCGGCGTTCGATCAGCGACCGCATCGTCTCGGCTCGCTCGGTCCAGACGCGCAGCAACTCGCCGTCGGCGTCCAACTGGGATTGCAGCAGCGCCGAGGCCTCATCGGTCAACGCGTTCTGCAGAGCGGGCGGCAGGCCTTCGATGGTGTCCTCGTTCGTGACAGTCACCGGCAGTGATTTGAGCGAGAGCACCAGCGACTCGATCGCGTCCAGGTCCGGCACATAGACGTTCGGCTCGCGCCACCGGGCCTGGTCGCGCTCGGCCTGCGTTGCCTCGATGTTCTCGGTCTCGATCGGCACACGGGTCTGCACCGTTTCCCGGGCCGGCTGATCGATCGCGACCAGCGGCTGCTGGCGGGACCAGTGCATCAATGCCGCGGCCGCCAGCGAGAAGACCACCGCGATCGCCGCCGCCCACCCGAACGCCGGCGAGCGGATCAGCAGCGTGGCCAGCTCGCCCGGCGTCAGCGACTGCCGACGCACAGCGACGCGTCGCCGTCGCGACCGGGCGGACTTGCTGCC
>JBCDEF010000253.1:0-3145 GCA_039179915.1 Planctomycetota bacterium
CCAGGAACGCGCTGACGAACGGCGCGTCGGTCATGTCGTAGAGGTCGGTGGTCTTGCCGAACCAGCTTGCCAGGTCCATCGCCATCATCCACGCCGCGGCGAGGAAGTAGACGGCGATGATCGCGAGCGCGCCCATCGCGAGCCGGTTGCGACGCAGCTTGCCCATGCCCCGTGATTGCAAGAAACGCTTGATCATGAGAGCCTCACCCGCGGGTCAACGAGCGCGTAGAGCACATCGGTCAGGATGACGGTGAGGATCACCACCGCGGCGAACAGGGCCGACATGTACTCGACCACCGGGAAGTCCTTGGCGTTGATCGCCGTGATCAGCGTGCGGCCCATGCCCGGGATGCCGAAAAAGTATTCAAGCAAAATAGAGCCGACGATCAGGAAGGGCAGGCTGATCATGATCCGCGTGATGATCGGGATCAGCGCGTTCTTGAGCATGTGCACGAACATGATCTTGCGGCTGCTGGCGCCCTTGGCCCGGGCGGTCGTGATGTAGTCGCGGCCGGTCTCTTCGACCATGACCGCCCGGTAGAACCGCGTGTCGTAGCCCATCGCGACGATGACGCTGATCAGAACCGGCAGGCCGCAGAACGACAGCCAGTCGCCCGCCGCCCGGATCGGTGAGGTGGCCCAGTATTCGAGCGTCGAGAGCCGCGTGACGTAGCCCTCGATCTCGAAGGGCAGCAGCCCGTTGTCGCCGCCGAACTTGTACCCGCCGAGGTACTGCCCGACGATGATGTAGACCAGGAAGCTGATGCTCATGCCGATGACGGCGAAGATCATCAGCGACTTGTCGATCCACTGCCCGCGGTAGAACGAGCAGAGCAGGCCGATCACGATCGAGATCGATGCGGTGATGACCAGCGCCGGCACGGTGATCATCGCGGTCGCGGGCACGCCGGTGGCGATCATCTCGCCGACGGGCCGCTTCTGCTCCCAGGAGCGTGCGCTGAAGTCGAGCGTCACGATGTTCCAGACGGTGCTGGCGTACTGGACGATGAAGGGCCGGTCGAGGCCGAACTCTTCTTGGATCGCGTTGTACTGCTCGACGCTGGCGTTCTTGCCGAGGTAGGCGGTGACCGGGTCGTTGACCCGGAGGGCGGCCATCACGAACAGGATGATGGCCAGGTACACCGGGATGTTGTACAGCAATCGTCTGGCGATGTAGGACCACATACGGATCGGCTCCTCGGCGAGTCGGCGGGGCGGGCGTGCGTCGCCGGCTTACGGACGCTTGCTGTCGTCCACGTCGAGGAACTTGAACCAGGCCCAGTAGCGCTCGGTCGGCTTGGCGTTGACCAGCCACGGGTTGATCAGGTAGTAGCGTGTGCGGGCCATCGAGCCGATGTACGGCACGTCGTTGATGACCATGTCGCGCATCTGCTCGTAGATCGCGGTGCGCTCGGGGCTGGGCTGCATCGTGAGGATCTGCTCGTAGAGCCGGTCGTACTCGGGGTTGCTGTAGTTGTAGTGGTTGGAGCCGGGTGACGAGTTGGGCGAGTAGAACAACGCGAGGTTGTTCTCGCCGTCCGGGTAGTCGCTCGACCAGGCGAAGCCGAACATCGGGGCCTTCTTGTTGTTGGTGAACTCGATGAGTGTCGAGAAGTCGACCAACTCGGGCTCGAGGATGATGTTGGCTTCGGCGAGCTGGCGCTTCATCATCTCGACCTGCTCGGCGTTGTTGCCGCCGCGGCTGGTGTAGAACTTGATCGGGGGCAGGCCCTCGCCGTTGGGATAGCCCGCCTCGGCGAGCTTCTGGCGGGCGAGCTCGAGGTTCGGGCCGCGGAAGCTGATCGGGGCGGTGCCGCCCTCGGGGTGGCCGTCGAGACCCGGGGGGATCGGCCCGTCGTACTGGACGGTGTTGCCCTGGTAGAAGGTCTCGCTGAACTCGTCGAGGTCGATCGCGAGGTGGATCGCCTGGCGGAGGGCGCGCTTCTCGTCGGTGTAGCCGCCGAGCAGCTCGTCTTCCATGTTGAAGCCGCGGAAGATGAAGTCGAGCAGGGCGTTCTTTTTGTACCGGATGCCCCGCTCGCGGGTGGCGGGCAGCAGCCGCTTGGTGCGGCCGTCGAACGCCTGCTCGAAGTACTCGGCCGGCACCTCGGTGTAGCCGATGTCGCCGTCCTGGAACCGGAGCCACATCGGCTGGTCCTCGACGAACATCGTGAACTCGATCCGGTCGACGAACGGGACCTGCTGGCCGGCGGGCCGGTGCAGGCGGTTGCGGCGGTCCTCGCGCGTCCATTCTTCGGCGGCCGGGTAGAACACGGCGTGGTAGTTCGGGTTGCGGTCGCCCGAGAGGCTCTTCTTGGGCTCCCAGCGGTCGAGGATGAACGGGCCGGTGCCCACGGCGTTGAACGCGAAGTCCTTGCCGTAGTGCTCGACGGCCTCGCGGGGCACGACCGAGGTCTGGAACATGCTCAGGATGTAGCGGAACCGCGTGACGGGCTTGACCAGCTCGATCTCAAACTCGAGCGGGCTGATCACCCGGAAGCCCTCGACCGGGGCGTCATAGTCAAACTCGCCGCCGGCGTCGACCGCCGCGTTCTGCTCGTCCTTGTACGCGTCGAACCCGAGGATCGTGTCTTTGAGCAGCCACCAGTTCTTGAGCTGGTTCTCGGCGTCGGCGAGCCGCTTGAGCGAGTAGAAGACATCGTCGGCAACAAGCTGGCGGCCCTTGCCATCCGGGAAGCATTCGTTGTCGTGGAAGAAGATGTTGTCCTTGAGCCGGAAGCGGTAGACCGTGCCGTCTTCGCTGATCGTGGGCATCTCGGCCAGCAGCAGCGGCTCGATGGTCATCGGGTCCGCGTAGCGGTTGACCATCAGGGTCTCGTAGAACTGGGCGCAAGCCATGTTGTCGTAGGTCGTCGAGCCGACGGCCGGGTCGAGGCTCTTGGGCCCGTCGGTCCGGATCGGAAGCTGCAGGACCTTGTCCTGGGCGCCGGCGGTGCCGGTGGCGACCGGCGCCGCGGCGAGCGTGGCGCCGACGGCAACCGCGGTGATCATCCGATGGACTGCGCGTGCGATCATGAACGGACTCCTGGATCTGTTTTGGCGATCTGGTTTGGCATCTCGCCGGTGTGCCCCGACCGGGGCCGCAGTGTATACCACCAGCGTACCGGCGCGGTTCGTTGCTCTC
>JBCDEF010000254.1:0-3123 GCA_039179915.1 Planctomycetota bacterium
ACCGGCCGACGCGTGCCGGTTCTTCGCGGGCCGCGCGGGCGTGCTCGCGGTCGCGACCGGGTTGGTTTGGGCCGGCGCGATACTGGCCGCGGCGCTGGGCGCGCCGCTCTGGGTGGTCGTGCTTGTCGCGGGCCTAGCTGTGCCGCCGATGCTGCTGGTGACGGCGCTGGTCGCGATCACCGCTCGTCGGCAGAGCGCCGACAACGCGTTGGCTGTCGGCGAAGCGGCCGAGAAGGCCATCCGCGCGGTCGCCGAGCATGAGCGGCGACACTTCCACCGGTTCCACGCCGAGACCAACGCCCGCGTTGAGGCGGCCGCCAAGTTCCTCGAGGCGATCGACGCCCGCCGCCTGAACACGCGCAACGATCTGACCGAATCGATCGACCGGCTCCGCGAAGAACTGGAGTCCCTGCGTGACCGGCTCGGCTCGGATCCGCTGGCCACCAAGGACGGCGAGCATCCGGCTTCATCGGCGGATCAGGTCTCGTCCAACGGCACGCACGCCGCCGCTCGCAACGGCACGCGTCCGGACGCGTCACCGGTCACGACGGTCAACCGGGCCAAGAACAAGAAAAAGAAGCGTTCCGTCGGCGGCAAACGCTGACACGCGGCGTGTTCGCGGTGATACGGACCGTTCGCTCAAGCACCCCCGGCAGGGTTCGAACCTGCGACCTGCGATTTAGGAAACCGCTGCTCTATCCAGCTGAGCTACGAGGGCGTTGCTCAAGCGTAGCGGCGGTTCGCGATCGCGGATGGGAGTTCAGACTGCCCTAGCCATTGCGGGCGTTCCAAGCTTCGAGGACCTGCTTCTCGCGTTCGGCCGGCAGTCCACCGCGGACGCGGGCTTGCCACTGGGTGCCGGTTTCGGCGCCCTCCTCCGCGGTGATCTCCGCGCCGCGGTTGGTGTAGTACGCCAGCGCGTAGGCGGCTGTTTCTTGCACCGGCCGGCAGGTCAGGCCCGCGTCGTGCGCCTTCTTGGAAGACTGCCTCCCGAAACCGGCATAGCCCGACAGCGTCGGCGGGACCCACGCGGGCATGTGCTGCCAGGGCTGGACACCCTGCTCGCCGAGGAACTCGGCCGAGATCCACTCCGTTTCGGTTTCGACCCCGCTCGCCGCCTTGGCTGCATTGATCGAGCCGCTGACGACATCGCCCGTGGTCAACGTGCCTTCGGGAGTGATCACGTTGTACGCGCCGACGTGCTGCTGCTCGATCGTGCGGATCGTGAACCTGGCAAGGTCGCGCACATCGATGATCTGCATCGGGTCATTCGGCGTGTTCGGCGCGATCATCGTGCCTCCTTCGCTGGCGCGGACTGGCCAATAGGTGAAGCGGCCGGTGGTGTCGCGTGCACCGCAGATCAGGCCCGGTCGCAGGCTCGTTGCCCTGCCCGGCATGAGCTGTTCGGCGGCCATTTCACATCGGGCTTTCATCGAGCCGTAGGCCGCACCGACCTCGCGGTGGGTCGGGATCGCCGCGGCTGCTTCGTCGCTGATCGTCGCGATCGCATCGCGTTCGTCTGCGCCGGGCGTATCGTTGGAGGCATAGACCGACATCGTTGAGATCGTGACATACTGCCCGATCGCACCGCCGAGCACGCCGATCGCGTCTTCGACGACCTTGGGCACGTACGCGAAGGTGTCGATGACGGCGTCCCAGGTTCTACCGTCGGCGACTGCTTCTTCGAGCCCGCTGTAGTCGGCGTACCGGTCGCCGATGATGGTCTCGATATCTGGGAACAGCCCAGGATCTGTTTTGCCGCGGTTGAACAGGGTGATCGTGTGGCCCTGCTCGAGCGCGTCCCAGACCAGGTGCGGCCCAAGGAAGCCGGTGCCGCCGAGCAGCAGGATGCGTTTGGGCTGGCGGGCGGGGGCCGCGGCTGCTGCCGATCCGGCGACGGCCATCGCGGCGATCGCCGCCGAGGCCGCGCCGGCCTGCGCGAGAAACTCGCGGCGGGTCGTGCTCATCGGGTGTCTCCTTCGGGTGATGGTGTACCGACGGCGGGGGGCGGGGTTTCGCTGCTTGATGCGTTCGTGCGGGCCTTGCGGTGCTGGGCGAGGCCGAGCCACGCGGACAGGCCGATCCAGAGCGCGGCCATGGGTGCGACGGCGAGCGTCAGCCCGCCGAGGGTCAGCCCCGCGGCGGCGAAGGCCGCGTCGATCCTCGCGCCCGCGACATCGCCGCCGCGGTAGCCCGCGAGGTCGACGACGGTTTTGGCCTTGTACTTCTCATCGGGCGTGAGCACGCCGAAGAGCGTCTCGCGGGCCGGCCGGGCGACGGCGTACCGCGTCGCTCGGTGCACCGCCTGGAAGACCGCGAACACGGCGAAGACCTGCCAGGGTTCCACGCCCTCGCTCCGCTCGACGAGCAGCAGCGCTGCGAAACCGGCCGTCGTCACCAGCGGCAGGATGCCGAGCGTCGTGCCCACGCCGAGCAGGCGGATCACGCGGCTGATGACAAAGAGCTGCGCGATCAGGGTGAGGCCCTGTGCGAGCAGGTCGAGCTGGCCGAAGAGCGCGATGCGCGTTTCGAGCTCGTCGGACGCGTCGATCACCAGGCGGCCCTGTGTGAAGTAAATCAGCGTCGAGCTGATCGCGATCAGCACGATGTAGGCCGCGACACCGAGGAGGTACGGCGAGCGGGCGACGAAGGCGAGCCCGTCGACCAGGCCGATGCCGTCGATGGTTTCGCGGCCGGTCTGGTGTTGCTCTCGCTTCGTGTCACGCCGATCGATCGCGAGCATGCACCGGGCGGCGAGCTCGAAGAGGGCCGCCGCGGCGAGCAGGCAGCCGATCGGGCCGATGATCGCTCCGAGCTGCCACGCAAAGGTTGAGCCGAGGATCGCACCGACCGTGCCGCCGACTCCGATGACCGGGAACAGCCGTTTGCCCTGCGGCAGCGTCCATGTATCGGCCATAAACGCCCAGAACACGCTGGTCAAGAACAGGTTGGCCACGCTGAGCCAGACGTAAAAAATCCGGCCCGTGGCGGCGCCGGTCTGCTCGGCGAAGAAGGCCAGCAGCGCGGCGAAGATCAGCAGGCAGGAGATCGCCGCACGGAAACCGATTGGGATGAACCGGCGGCGGTTCATGCGGTGAACCAGCGCGCCGAAGGCCATCGCGA
>JBCDEF010000255.1:0-3117 GCA_039179915.1 Planctomycetota bacterium
GCCATGCTCGACTGCAAGGCCGCCGCCCCAGCCCAAGACCAGCACGAGATCCGCTACGAATCCGTCGTCACCGAACCAGAGCAGACAATCCGATCCCTCATGGACTTCCTCGGCGAGCCATTCGACCCGCAACAGCTCGCCTTCTATTCCGGCCAGCACTCCCGCTGGCACACCGACAAACGCAACGCCGAACGCCTCGCCGCCCCGGCCAAAAGCGATGCGGTCGGCCGATGGAAAGCCGGACTGACCCCCAAAGATGTCCGCCGCATCGAAGCCATCGCCGGCGAACCCATGCGAGCCCTCGGCTACCCACCAACGACCGACAGCCCCACCATCCGATCCGCCGAAGCCGCCATCGCCAAAACCATCACCCACCCGTGCAGCCGCCTCATCGGCATCCTGCACAACCGCGAAGGCTTCGGCTACGCAGCCCGCGACCTCGCCTGGCGACTCGGCCGCGGCTGACCCTCCCGGACACGCAACAGAACGAGCGGGCCCGCGATTTCTTTCAAAGAAATCGCGATGTCGCGATCTCCCCACAACCACTCGCATCCGATCGCCAACCAACCCGTACCATCCTGTCCGGAGGCCCCAGATTCACGCCCGACACCAGACAAAATCCGGTTTCACGCTCATTGAGCTCCTTGTGGTCGTTTCGATCGTGGCCCTGCTCATCGGCCTGCTCGCTCCCGCCCTCGCCTCCGCCCGCCGCACCGCCGACGCCACCATCTGCCTCAACAATCTCCGCCAGATCGCCATGATCTCAACCATCTACGCCGACGACTCCCGCGGCTACTCACCCGCCCTCGGCGTCCCCTGGGGCCGAGAGCCCTTCTGGGCACGCGTCGTCCAGGTCAACGCCGGAGAATCCGACGGCGCCTACGAACCAAACTCCCTCCTCGTCTGCCCGCGTACCGACCGCGTCGAGCCCGAAGACATGACCCGCACCTACGCCGTCAACGTCACGGGCCTCGCCGGCGCCGACGGCGACCGAGCCAACTACGACGAAGAGTTCGTCCACATACGAATCGACTCCGTCCCCTTCCCCGGCACCACACCCTGGTACCTCGACTCAGCTGCCGCCCCGATCACCGGCGACCAGCCCCCGTCCTCACGAACACTCGCCACCATCGACTTCCGCGACGACACCCACATCCCCGACCGACTCGGCACCGTCCACGGCACCATCACCGACGGACGCGGCGACCGCTTCAACATCACCCGCTTCGATGGCTCCGCCGACGCCGGCATGCTCCCGCTCCCGACAGGCTGGCTCGAACCCCTCCCCTAAACGAACGCCCACCGCTACCATCGATCGCATGGAAGCGCACACCCTCTCCCGAGACGCCATGGCCGACGCCGCCGAACGCGTCTGGGGATTCCGAACCTTCCGACCCCTCCAGGAAGACGCGGTCCGCGCAGCCGTCGGCGGCACCGACTCGCTCGTCGTCCTCCCCACCGGCGGCGGCAAGAGCCTCTGCTACCAGCTCCCACCCCTGCTCACCGGCGGCCTCACCCTCGTCGTCAGCCCGCTCATCGCGCTCATGGAAGACCAGCTCGCCGGCCTCAAGCTCAACGGCTACCCCGCCGCCGCCTTCCACAGCGCCACTTCCGACGACGACACCGCCGAAGCCTTCCGAGCACTCGACAACGGCGAGGTCCGTTTGCTGCTCGCATCACCCGAACGAGCCGTCACCCGCGGCTTCCAGTCCCGCCTCGCCTCGGCCGGCGTCACCGCCATCGCCATCGACGAAGCCCACTGCATCAGCCAATGGGGCCACGACTTCCGCCCCGAATACCGCCGACTCCGCGAGCTCCGCAGCTGCTTCCCGGGCGTCTCCGTCCACGCCTATACCGCCACCGCCACACCCAAAGTCCGCGACGACATCGCCGACCAGCTCGGGCTCATCGACCCCGAGATCCTCGTCGGCACCTTCGACCGGCCGAACCTGACCTATCGAGTCGTCCCCCGCGTCCGCCCCGCCGACCAGATCGCACAGATCCTCGCCGAGCGCCACAAAGACCGCGCCGCCATCGTCTACTGCATGTCCCGCCGCGAGACCGAGCAGGTCGCCGCCGCCCTCCTCGCCCGCGGCTTCTCAGCCGCCCACTACCACGCCGGCATGAACCCCGAACGGCGGGCCGACGTCCAAGACCGGTTCCTCACCGAGAAGCTCGACGTCGTCGTCGCCACCGTCGCCTTCGGCATGGGCATCGACCGCTCC
This sequence comes from Planctomycetota bacterium, assembly GCA_039179915.1. Classification (GTDB taxonomy): domain Bacteria; phylum Planctomycetota; class Phycisphaerae; order Phycisphaerales; family UBA1924; genus JANQQZ01. The sequence goes on from JBCDEF010000255.1 coordinate 2,226, forward strand.
GACGTCCGCTGCGTCATCCACGCCACCATGCCCAAGAGCATCGAGGCCTACCAGCAAGAGACCGGCCGCGCCGGACGCGACGGCCTCGCCGCCGAGTGCGTCCTGCTCTATTCGTCTTCCGACGCCTCCAAGTGGTCCCGGCTCATCGAATCCAACGCCGAGGACATCGACGCCGTCCGCCCGCAGCTCGACCAGCTCGAGCAGGTCCGCCGACTGCTCTCCGGCGCCCGCTGCCGACACCGCGCACTCTCCGAGCACTTCGGCCAGGCCTACCCGCACGACGACTGCAACGCCTGCGACGTCTGCCTCAAAGAAGTCACCCCCATCGAGGGCAGCACCGTCGTGGCGCAGAAAATCATGTCCTGCGTTGCACGGCTCGGCGAAGCCACCGGCAACGCCTACGGCTCGGGCCACATCGCCGACATCCTCCGCGGAAGCCGCTCCAAACGCATCGCCGACCGCGGCCACGACCGGCTCTCTACCTTCGGCCTCCTCAGCGGCATGCCACGCGAAACCATCATCAGTTGCATCGACCAGCTCGTCGACACCGACCTGCTCCTCCGCACCGCCGACGAATACCCCGTCATCCGACTCACCGAACACTCCCTCGGCGTTCTCCGCGGCGAAACAGACACCGCCCTGCTCGCCCCGCCCCGCGTCACCGCCGAACGCGGACCACGCGGACGCACCGAAGACGACACCCCGCTGACAAACGACCAGGTCAACACCTTCGAACGCCTGCGCCAGCTCCGCCGCCGCCTAGCCGACGAGCAGGGCGTCCCCCCCTACGTCGTCTTCAACGACGCCACACTCCGCGACATGGTCCGCAAAGCACCCGCCGATTCCGACGCCATGCTCGAAGTCAAAGGCGTCGGCCAGGCCAAGGTCGAAC
>JBCDEF010000256.1:0-3053 GCA_039179915.1 Planctomycetota bacterium
CCCGGCAGCGCGGTGCGGCTGTCCTCGGTCAGATCGGTGACCCGGATCGGGCCGGCGACGCCGCGCCGCTCGATCGGCAGACCCTCGATCAGCCTCCCCAGATCCATACCTGCGCTCCGCGCTCGCTGGGCACCCGCGGACCTCCCTGCCCGCTGTCGAGCCAAGCATAGCCGATGGCGCAGTCGCGCTTCGGCTGCGGAACGCCGGGCTACGGCAGCACGAGCATCGCGTCGCCGAAGCTGTAGAACCGGTAGCGGGCCCGGATCGCCTCGGCGTAGACCGCCATCAGCCGATCGACGCCCCCGGGCAGCAGGGCCGCGACCATCGCCAGCAGCGTCGACCGCGGCAGGTGGAAGTTGGTCAGCAGGCCGTCGGTCGCGAGCCAGCGGTAGCCGGGGGTGATCAGCAGGCGGGTGGTCAGCGCGGTCTCGAGGTCGTTCGCGGCGGCGAAGGACTCGATCGTCCGGCAGCTCGTGGTCCCGACGGCGATCACGCGGCCGCCCGCGGCGCGGGTCGACGCCAGTTCAGCCCGGGCCGCCGGCGTCATCGAGCACCATTCCGCGTGCATCGGGTGGTCCTCGACGCGCTCGGCCTCGACTGGCGCGAACGTGCCGCGGCCGACGTGCAGCACGGTCTCGGTTCGCGCGATGCCCGCGTCGCCCAGCCGCCGGAACAACTCGGGCGTGAAATGCAGCCCAGCCGTGGGCGCCGCCACGCTGCCGGGCTGCTCGGCGTAGACCGTCTGGTAGCGGTCCGGATCATCGTCGCGGTCGCGGGCCTCGCCCGAGCGGTCACGCCGGCTCAGGATGTAGGGCGGCAGCGGCGGCAGCCCGATCCGGTCCAGCGCCCCGCCGCTCGGGTCGCTCGCGCGGACGACCCAGGCGCCGTCTTCATCGGCCGCGGGCCCGAGGATCGTCAGCCGCACGCCAACCTCGCCCGGATCACGCGGCTCGATCTCCAGCGTCGACCCCACGCGGTGCCGCCGCATCTTGAGCAGCACGATCCAGGTGCCCGGCTCGTCGCCGTCGCGGAGATACAGACCCGAGACCTTGCCGCCGGTGTTGATCGACCGGCCCGCGAACCGGGCCGGCAGGACGCGCGAGGTGTTGACCACAAGCCGGTCCCCAGAGCGAAGCAGCCCGGGCAGGTCGCGGACCAGCCGGTGCTCGAGCCGCTGCGGGTCCGAGCGGCTGATCACGAGCAGCTTCGCGCTGTCGCGGGGCGCGGCCGGCCGCGTCGCGATCAGGTCCTCGGGCAGGTCGTAGCTCAGCTCGTCGGTCCGCATCCTGCTCCTGTCCGATGGTGTGCGGTCGTCGGGCGATGCCCACGCGGGCGCCCGGTGTTGCGCCCGGGCAACATGGCCGGCTGCGCCGACGGGTCCGGGTGCATTATCCGCGTCTCAGGCGGCTGCGGGCCGGGCGGTGCACCGGTTGCCGCACGCAAAGCGTGCAGGTCCAGACACAGCCCCATCCTGAGCACCTCGTCCAGCGGGTGGACGCTTCGGGCTTCCGGCCCGACCGGGTGCAGCGGCCGCGGTTCGACCAGTTCCTTGAAGCGGTCGCCCAGCGTGAGCGGCTCGCCGATCGGCTTGCCGACCGCGTCGATTTCTCAGCCGACGCCCGGCGTGCCGCGGGCATCGACCACCCGAAGACCGACAGCAAGACCGACATCGAGCACAACAGCAAGCACGGCTTCCGGCCCGAATGCCCGAAGCCCGATCCAGCCGCGGACCGGTCTTGGGACCCGGCCCCGCCGGCAGCCTTGCCGCCGGCCGAGCTCTCGTCCAGCCCGGGCGTTCGGCCCGAAGCGGTCGAGCGGTACGAGGTTCTCAACCGGGCCGCGACGGGCCGGCTCATCGACATGCTGATGTGATGGCTGTACGCGTCCGAAGGCGGCAGCGTGGTCAGTAGACCCGCCGCGCCTCGGCTTCGGGATAGAAGGCGGCGAGCATCGACCGCCAGTGCTCGCCATTGAGCGCCATGGCTTGCGCACAGAACTGGCACATGCCCGCGCCGTGGCCGTGACCACGCCCGTTGATGATGACGACCCTGGGGCCGATGTCGATCTGCAGGTCGTTGCTGTGCACCCGGGCTCTGGGGTGGAGCGTGGGCGCGCCCTCGCCGGCGAAGCCGAGAGCACGCCGCAACCGCTCGGCGGTCAGGATGGCTTCCGCGCCGCGGCCATCGGTCAGGCGGTAGGCGATCGGTCGCCCGCTGGCGCCGAAGGCGCTCGGTTCGATCGCCGCGGGGCGACCGAATTCGGCCAGCGACCCATCACCGGTGTGGCGTCCCCAAGCGCGGAGCCGTTGGCCCAGCGCATCGCGATCCCGTGCGACCCTCCAGCGGAAGAGCGGGGCATCGTCGCAGACCGGCGTGCGTCCGGTCTGCCGCGAGACGCGACGGACGGCGTGATCGGAAGCGCTTAGCTCGGCGGAGGACGGTCGCGTCGGTCTGGCATCGCTCGGCCAGACTTCGTCGGCCGTCGCCGGCCGCCCGCCGCAGGTGCTCGAGTAGTACGCCGACGCCAGGCTCGTCCCGTCGACCAGCACGACGCCGCGGGTGAGCATGACCGCCCGCTGCGCAACATCGAGCTCGCTGATCCCGCCGTAGACCTGGTCGCTGGTGGTGGCTTCGAGATCGAAGTGCCGCCCGGCTCGCCGGGCCCGCTCTCGCCGCCCGAGGGCGAAGGTGCGGGCCGCGACCGCCTGCACGCCGAACGCGTCCTCGTCCCAATGCGGGTAGAGCTCGCGCGCCAGCACGCCGGGCAGGTAGGACTCGATCTTGGCGACATTGATGATGTCGAACGCCGATTCGTTGTCGTCACGCGGCACGAGCAGAAGCTCGCCCGGGTAGCGGGTGCCGCCAACGCCCACCGGCATCTCGCGGCCCGTGCCCCGGCGGCGGAGCACTCGCACGGACTGCCCGGCGGGGTAGCCGTGGACGCGGCTTCGCGAATCGATCAGCTTGATCCCGCCGCAGAAGGCTCGCTCGCCGGATCGGTCCTGACCGGGCCGCTGACCGCGATGTCCACCCGCGGCGGGATCAAGCTGATCG
>JBCDEF010000257.1:0-3012 GCA_039179915.1 Planctomycetota bacterium
CCAGCCCCCGCAGCATCTGGAACACCCGGTCGCGGTAGAGGCCCAGGACCGCCAGGATCGCCCCGCCCTGGATCACCACGTTGAACGCGTCGACCGACGGCTTGACCTCGGGCTCGTCCAAGCCCATCAGCGCGCTGGCGATGATCAGGTGCCCCGTCGAGGACACCGGCAGATACTCCGTGATGCCCTCGACCAGCCCGAGGACGGCCGCCTGCCACCATTCCATATCGTTTGTGCTCCCGTGTGCCGGCGCGGTTCATCGTCCGTGCCGGGCATGATTGGCCCGCCCCGTACCATCGGCCCGCGTGGACGACCGCTTCGATCCCATCCCGACAACGGTCCGGGTCACCAGCCCCGACGACCCCCGAATCGCCGAGTACCGCGCCCTACGCGAGAACCGGCTGATCCGGCCGACCGATGACGCGCCGCACGGGCTCTTCATCGCCGAGGGCGAAAAGGTCGTCCGCCTGCTGCTCGCGGGCAACGAAAGCGGCTGCCTCTATGAGCCTCGGTCGGTCCTCGTCGCCGAGAACCGCGTCGCAATCGATGCGGCGTGGCTTCGCGAGTCACCGGTTCCGGTGTACGCCGCCTCGCGGGCGGTGATGGACGCGGTTGTGGGCTTCCCGATCCACCGCGGCGTGCTGGCCAGCGCGTTCCGCCGGCCCGACCCGCCGCTCAATGACCTCCTTGCGGCCGCGGGCACGCTGCTGGTCTGCGAGGGGTTGGCCAACCACGACAACCTGGGCGGGCTGTTCCGGGCCGCGGCCGCGCTCGCCGATCGGCCCGCCCTGCTGCTCGATTCGACCTCCTGCGACCCGCTCTACCGGAAGTGCATCCGGGTCTCGATGGGCCATGCGCTCCGCGTGCCCGCAGCGCGCCTGAATCCGTTTGATCTCTGTTTGGTTCGCGAGGCGGGCTTCACCGCCGTGGCCCTCACGACCGACGCCTCGGCGGCGGCGATCGGCAACGTCGCGGTCCCCGCGAAGTCGGCGCTGCTGCTCGGGGCCGAGGGCCCGGGGCTCTCTGCGGAGGCCATGCGATCGGCCGATGTCAGGGTACGGATTCCGATCCGGCCCGGCGTCGACAGCCTCAACGTCGTCACCGCCGCGGCGATCGCTTTGCACCGGATCGGGAACCCAACCGGTCTCTGAACCGTCCATACCATTGGACATCCTCTTGTTCGTTTCGTGATTCTTTCGGAGCCGAACCGCCATGCGACCCGTGCGCACGCTGCTGTTTCTTGCCTCGCTGGTTCTGGCCCCGGCCGCGGCCGGGCAGACGATCGTCAACGAGGGCAGCGGCGACCGCCGCGACGCGCTCGACGCGATGATCTTCCAGCCCGCGCCGACCGCCGAGCTGCTCGCCGCCTCCGACTGGATCGGCGAGAAGCCCTCGGCCGCGTCGCTCAGCGGCAAGCCGGTGCTGGTGCTCACCTGGGCCGAGTGGTACCGCCAGTCGCACGCGGTCGCCATGCTGGGCCAGCGGCTGGCCGACGAGCACGCCAGCGACGGGCTGGTTGTGATCGGCGTGCACGACGGCGAGGGCTGGGAGGAGGCGAAGCGGTTCGCCTCGCAGCGCCGGCTGAGCTATCCGATCGTCCGCGACGAGGGCGGCGCGATCCGCGAGGCGATGCGGGTCGATCAGGACCCAGATATCTACGTCATCGACCGGGCCGGCAACCTGCGGTTCGCCGACATCGCGACCGATTCGGCGCGTGCCGCGGTGTCGGCGGTGGTCGGCGAGGCGCTCGACGAGGCCGCGGGCGTACGCCAGCGTCTGGCGGCCGAGGCGGCGGAGCGTGACCGCGCGAGCCGGCTGCCCACAACGATCAGCGGCGATGTGGACTTCTCGCAGCTGCCGCCGGTCGGCTTCGGCCGCCCGTCCGACGAGGTCTACGCCGCGGCCGGCTGGCCCGAGCAGCCCGAGGACAACTCGAACCGCCGCCGCCGCGATGATTCGGGCCCCAGAAGCCTCTCGCTGCCGGGCGATGGCTGGTTCCGCGGCCGCGTGCCCAAGACCGAGGGCAAGGTCGTGGTGGTCTACAACTGGCACCCGTCGGACCGCGACACCATGGATCGTCTGATGTTCAGGATGGACGAGCTGCAGCGGCAGCGGGCGCGGGATGTCGTTGTTGTTGGGCTGATGGCCGGCGTCGCCGAGCGACGCCGATCGCGGAACACCGACCCGCGCGACAACATCCCGGTCACGACCGAGACGATCGAGCGGTTCGTCGGGAACCGGCAGATCGATCAGTACCTGGTCGCATCGCCCAGCGGCTCGCCGATCCCGCCGATCTCGACGCGGAACAGCCGCCGGAACGAGGCGCTGATCGGCGCGATCGCGGTGGTGAGCACCGACGGTATCGTCCGCCGAGCCGCGCACTGGACCGAGTGGGACGACATCCGCCGAGCGCTGGACACCGTGCTGCGTGTAGACCCTGGGATCCAGGCCCGCCGCGACGCCGAAGACGCGTTCATCCGCGGCCGCCGTTAGCGCCCGCGGCCGAGCTATGTTCAACGTCGTCCTGCACGAGCCCGAGATCCCCAACAACACCGGCAACATCGGCCGCACCTGCGTGGCGACCGGGTGCCGGCTGCATCTGATCGAACCGGTCGGATTCGACCTGTCGGAGAAGGCCTGCCGCCGCGCGGGGTTGGACTACTGGCCAAGGCTCGGCGTCCGCACGCACGCGGGGATGGACGCCTACCTCGCGGCCGAGCGGCCCGACGCTGTCTGGCTCACCAGCGGCCGAGCGGGCGCGAGCCTGTTCGATGCCGACTTCCGCCCGGGCGATCACTTGCTGTTCGGCAAAGAGACCCGCGGCCTGCCCGAGTCGGTGCTCGACGCCTTCCCGTGCCGGACGCTGCGGCTGCCCATGCTGCCCGGCGAGCGTTCGCTGAATCTTGCGACGGCCGTCTGCACGGTCGTGTACGAGGGCATCCGGCAGTCGCTGGCCCGCGGCGATGCCGAACTGGACGCGAACGGATCGCTGGTCTTTGACGCCGCGGCGGC
>JBCDEF010000258.1:0-3005 GCA_039179915.1 Planctomycetota bacterium
CCCGCACCGACACCGACCCCGGCGCATACACCACATCCAGCAGCGCCCCGCACTTCGGGCACTTGGTCAGCACCCGGTCCACCGGGTACTCTGCTCCGCAGTCGGGGTTGAGGCAGCGTTGGAAGGCACGATGGTCGATGAGATCGGACATGCCGGGATGGTACCGTTCTGGCGGCGGCGGCTGCTGGCGGTCACGCTGCCGGCTGTCTTCGTTGTCGCTTTCATCGGCGTTGTGGCGTTCGGCTTCGGGCTCGAGCATGTCAGGCATGCCGTTCGGATGGAGGGCATGTCTCACTATGAGCCGACATGGAGATTCGCAGCCGGCGGCTGGGTCGGCGTGTGCTGCCTTGTGGCGGCTTCACTTGTTTCAATCGCACGGCCCGTCCCGAGATCGGTGCGAGGAACCGGCTACAGGTCCGCCCGAGTGATCACAGGTGTCCGAGCGTCGGCGTTCATGCTCGCGTTCCTGATTCTTTCCATTGGGCTGTTTGCGTTCATGATCTTGCAGGTGCTGGCATTGATCCTGCTACCGGCAGCAGCCATCGTTGCAGGCTTCTGGATCACCTCGATCCCCGCGCAGATCAAGCGACGCGAGGAAGCGGTCACCGAGATGGAAAAGCGCCTGGCGAGCTTCGCCCTCGTTCTGCTTTCCATCGTCGGGCCGTTGACCGTCATCAGCTTCGTATCAACAAGCCCCGAGAACAGCAGCATCGACCCGGATTTCTTCAGCACCGCGGCGTCATTGCTGACTCAGATCACGCTGCAGTTCTGGATCGCTTCCACGTGCGCGGCCTTTTTCGCCCGCGAACTGTCACACCGCCACGCCCCCTACCACGCCACCCACTGCCACGACTGCGGCTACAACCTCACCACGCTCGAATCCGACACCTGCCCAGAGTGCGGCCTCGCGATCCACGAGAGTCAGAAGCTCGCCATCGCATCCTTCTCGCAGTCAAACGGCAGCCACTCGACCGAGTCTTCACCCACCTGATCCAGATGCCGCTGATACACCTCACCGGCAATCTCGACCACGCCGAACTGTTCCAGGTGCGGATTGACGAACTGCGTGTCGATCAGCGTGAAGCCCCGCCGGGCGCAGTGCCGCATTAGCTGCACAAGCGCGATCTTGCTCGCGTCGGTCCCGCCGAGCGCGGGCCTGGCGAACATGCTCTCGGCACAGAACACCCGCCCGACCGCCAGGCCGTAGACCCCGCCGACCAGCACCAGCTCGCCGGAGGGCTTCTCGAGCCACGCCTCGACCGAGTGGGCGTGCCCCGCTCCGTGCAGCAGGCCGAAGATCGCCTCGATCCGCGAGTCGATCCAGGTCTCGCTTGTCTGGCTGTCTGTGTCCGGCCGCGGCGCAGCACACTCGCCGACGACCTTGCCGAACGCCGCATCGGTCGTGATCACAAACGGCCGACGCCGGACCTTGCCAGCCAGCCGCCGCGGAACCCGAACGCCAGCCGATAAACCGAGCCACTCCGAGTCCAACACCAGCACCGCCCGCTCCCGAGGCCGGTACCAGCCGAGCTCGCCGCCCGATTCCGCCGCGTCCCGCCCGTCGGCCATCGGAAAACAGCCCATGCGGTACGCCGCGAGGACCTGCTCGACCAGGCTGACCGGCTCATTCCGCACAACAGCATTCAAGCACCGCCTCTCCATCGTGTAAAATCGAGCCGCACACCTGAAATCGCGTCGACCGCTCTCCCAAAAACCAACTGCACGCACACCGGCAGGGGAACACATGGAATTCGCCGAGATCATCGAGACGCTCGCCGACGGCGACAACATCCTCTGGCTTGTCGGCGGCACGATCGCCATAGTTGCGATCGTCGTCGGCGGCATCAGCAAAGTCCTGAGGACCTTCGCAAACGAACGCACCCGCCGCGATGTCGCCGCCTACATCGCCGAGGGATCCATGACCCCCGAGCAGGGCGAGAAGCTTCTCAAAGCCGGCAAGCGAAGCTGCGGCTGATCACATCAGAACGGGAGGGGCCCCACAATGCACACGCTCGCCGCGATCCACCACGACGACATCGTCCCGATCGTCGCCATCTCGGTCGGCGGCTCGATCGCGGTGCTCTGGCTGATCCTCGCCTCGATCCACAGCTTCTTCAAGATGCTCCAGGTCGAGAAGAGCCGCCGCGAGATCGCCGCCTACATCGCCGAAGGATCCATGACGCCCGACCAGGGCGAGCGGCTGCTCAAAGCCTACCCCAAGGAGGACAGCGATGATTAGCGGACTGCTCAGCACCACCCTCGCCTACTCGACGCTCGAACAAGCCGTCGCCGACGAGATCAGGTTCGTCATCCTCTTCGGCGCGATCGTGACCGTCGTGTTCTGCGTGACTATCGCCAACGCGGTCCGCAAGAGCATCTCGGTGCGGCAACGCGAGCAGACCAAGCGAGAGCTGGCGGCCTACGTCGCCGAGGGCTCCATGTCGCCCGACGACGCCCACCGCATCCTTACGGCCGGCGAGGGCGACGACATGCGCGAGCTGGTTCTCAAACGAGCCGCCGATGGCTGGATCAGCGCGAAGAAGGCCGATCAGATCCTCAAGACTCTCGACGCCGAACGAGCCAAGCCGGCCTAAGTCATAGCTCGGTTGATCCAGGGCCCGCTACATCACGCGTGATGCTTCTGCCCGCCTGACTATCGTCAGCACCCGCAGCACCTCGGCGACCGACCAGGCCTGGGCCGGGCACCCACCGGGCCGCTGGTTGTCGGTCTCGCCGTCGTACACTTCGAACATCTGCCCCGGCGCGGGCGCACCGGTCCCGAGCATCGCGTCGATCATCGGCTCGACCACGCCGCGGGCTGCCCGGCACGCCCCGGCATCAAACCCGCCCGCCCGCAGCACCGCCTCGGCCATCGGCCCCAGCAGCCAGGGCCACGCCGTGCCCGTGTGGTACGCCGCGTCGCGCTGCATCATCGGCCCCGCGTACCGCCCGCGGTAATTCGCATCCGCCGGGTCAAGCGTCCGCATGCCGTGCGGCGTCCAGAG
>JBCDEF010000259.1:0-2938 GCA_039179915.1 Planctomycetota bacterium
ATGCCGACTTAGCCCAGATTTTAATCACCGTTTTTGAGCGCCACGGCATCACCCCCCACCATGCCCCCACTGGCCGAGCGGCGAGGATCTGTTGGTAGCGGGCTTCGTTCTGGAAGACCGGCGCGGCGAGCGGCGTGTCGATGTAGGCCGGTTGCACGCTGTTGACGCGGATGCCCGGCTCGGTCTGGCCGGCTTGGTCTGTCTTGGGGGCCCATTCGACGGCCAGGTAGCGGGTGAGCTGGTCGAGCGCGGCCTTGCTCGCGGCGTAGGGGGCTCCCGTGCTCATCGAACGCACGGCGGCGACGGAGCTGACGTTGACGATCGCGCTCGGGATGCCCGAGGTCTCGTCGGCCGTGAGCATGGCGGGGCGGAGCCGTCGGCAGAGGTCGAGGCAGGCGTCGAGATTCACGCTCATCACCCGGGCGATCTCGGCGGCGTCGTAGTCGGCGGTGGGCTTGCGGATGTTCATGCCCGCGTTGTTGATGAGAATGTCGAGGGACGGGCCGACTTTGTTCACGATCCGGTCGCGGTCGGCCTCGTCGGCCAGGTCGGCGGCGATGGTCGTTATGCGGTCGTCCAGGTCGGCGGCGAGCGCGTCGAGGTCGGCCTGCGAGCGGGCGACGGCGGTGACTCGGGCGCCCTCGGCGTGGAGGCGGCGGACGGTGGCGAGGCCGATGCCCTTGGTGCCGCCCGTGACGAGGGCGTGGCGGCCGGCGAAGCGGTTGGGGTGTGTGTGCATTGGTCACGGTATGTGGCAATGCGGTAGGCTGGATGCATGAACCCTCGCGTGTGCTTCGGTCTCGTTTTGAGTGTGATATTGATGGCTGGGTGCCGGTACACGGTTCGGCCGCCGGTGTCGGTCTTGGACCCGGTGACGGTGTATCTGGTGGACTACGGCGATACGAGCCGGGTGTGGCTGCCGAAGGACGATGCATCCGCGTTTGTCGAGTGGGGCTATGGCGACTGGCGGTGGTACGCGAAGGACAAGGGATCGCTGCTGTACGGCTCGGTGATCTTCTTCTGGCCGACGGACGGGACGATCGGTCGGCGGGAGTGGGGCGGCTCGCCGTGGGTCGATGGGCGAGTCGGCGAGCCGCGGTCGGGGCTTGCGGGGTACGCGACGTGGATCTATGAGCTGGATGTCGAGCGCGAGTCGGCGGGGGAGCTGTTGGCCAAGCTCGAGTCAAGGTACGACGCGCAGCGGGAGAGCGAGTTCTACAACGAGCGGCGTGAGACCTGGTTCGTGCGCGATGACACGAGCTATTGGCTCGGGTACCAGTCGAGCTCGGTGATGGCGGGCTGGCTGGAGGACATGGGCATGGATGCGAACGGGTTTACGGTCAAGGCGCGGTATCGGGTGCGCGAGCCCGGGCGGTCGTTTGATGTGCGTGAGCGACCCGCTGCATCATCTGCCGAGTAAAACCCATGCGAGGCCGGCGAGGGCGGCAACGTGCAAAACCGCGATGGCGGGGATGCCGAGCTTGAAGAGCGGCTTACGGGTCTTGTGACGTGCGAGCTTCATGCCGAGCATGGCGCCGGGCCAGCCGCAGCAGATGGCGAGCGAGATGAGTGTCTTTTCTTTGATGCGCCAGCGGCCGCGTTCGGCTTTGCGTTTGTCGAGGACGAAGGCGCCGAAGGTGATCAGCGACATGATGCCGTAGGCGGCGGCGATCACGATCCAGAGCACGGTCATGGGCGAATCGGTGGGCATGTCTATTGGTAGGGCTGGTGGCCGGGCCGGGGCGTACCGTTCGGCTTGAACGCTGGCGAGACATCCGAGGCCGAGCGGTTTGTGATCGAGGCGACACGGGCGCTCGCGAGCTGCGGCACGCCGGCGCACCGGCTCGAGGAAGCGATGGGGACGGTCGCTGCCGGGCTCGGGCTTGAGGCCGAGTTTTTCGCAATGCCGACCTCGGTCTTCGTGGCGGTGACGCGTGCGGACGGGACGTCGGCGACAACGCTGCTGCGGACGCAGCCGAGCGATGTAAACGCGGAGCGGCTGGTTCGGCTGGACGATGTGCTCGAGCGCGTGCACACGGGGTCGATGACGCCGGCCGCGGGCCGGGCCGCGGTGCGTGATGCGGTGGCGCTCGCTGATCGCTATGGGCCAACGGCGACGGCGGTCTCGATCGCGTTGTCATCGGCGTGCGTGGCGAGTTTCTTCGGCGGCGGGCTCAAGGAGGTTTGGGCGGCGCTCGCTGTTGGATTTGTTGTCGGCGGGCTGGCGATCGTGTCGGCGAGCCGGCGGGAGCTGGGGCGGCTGATCGATTTTGCGAGCGGGCTGGTGGCGGTTCTCGGCGCTTCCGTGTTGTCGTGGGCTGCGGGCGGGTTGAGCGTTGAGGTTGTGACGCTGGCGGGGGTGATCATCCTGTTGCCGGGGCTCTCGCTGACGATCGCGATCAACGAGCTGGCGACGCGGCACCTGGCATCAGGCGGCGCGAGGCTGGTGGGCGCGATCGCGGTGCTGGTCTCGATCGGGTTTGGTGTGGCGTTCGGCGGTCGAGTGGCGGGGCTGCTGGAGATTGGTGTCTCGGTGCCGCCGATGGCGTTGCCAGAGTGGGCTCAGTACGTCGCGCTCGCGGTCGCGCCCGTGTCGCTGGGTGTGTTGTTTCGCGTGCCGCCGCGGTTCTTAGTTGTGGTCACGGTGATCGGGGCGTCGGCGTTTTTGGGCGCGAGGTTCGGCGCAGCGATTCTGGGTCCCGAGCTGGGCGTAAGTGTGGGAGCGTTGGTGCTCGGGTGCCTGAGCAACCTGTACTGCCGGCTTCGGAACCGGCCCGTGGCGCTCGTGCTGATGCCGGGGATTATCTTGCTTGTGCCCGGGAGCATCGGGTTCCGGAGCATCTCGAGCTTTGTCGCAGCGGACGCGGTTGGCGGCGTAGAAGCGGGGTTCTCGGCCCTGTTGGTCGCGGTGTCGCTGGTGGCGGGGCTGCTGGTGGCG
>JBCDEF010000260.1:0-2904 GCA_039179915.1 Planctomycetota bacterium
ACGCACGCACGAGGCTGCCTCGCGGGCCGTCCTGCGTGCGTGGAAAAACTGGCGGTCCGGGCCGATGACGCGTGGCTCTCCAGGCCAGTAACAGTTACAGTGGTTGAAGAAGCCCGGGGACACCGCCCGGCCCGGAGATCGCGATGAAGACCTTACAGAAGACCGCCGGCCTGCTCGCTCCTGCGTTCGTCTCCGCGGCCCTGGCGGCCGCGAGCTCCGGGCAGCGGGCCGAGGCCCTCGTCTGGGCCGACGAGTTCGACGGCACCGCGCTCGACCTGACCAAGTGGTCCTACCAGACCGGCGACGGCTCGCAGTTCGGCATCCCCGGCTGGGGCAACAACGAGCTCCAGAGCTACCGCGACGGTACAGCAAACGCGGTCGTCAGCGACGGCACCCTCAAGATCACCGCCAAACGCGAGAACTTCGGCAACGCGTCGTACACCTCCGCACGGCTCCGGAGCCTCGGCAAGGGCGACTTCCTCTACGGCCGCATCGAATCCCGCATGAAGCTGCCCAGCACCCGCGGCATCTGGCCGGCATTCTGGATGCTGCCGACCGACTCGCCCTACGGCGGCTGGGCGGCCGGCGGCGAGATCGACATCATGGAGTCGGTCAACATCGCCGAGCGGGTCTACGGCACGATCCACTTCGGCGGGCCGTGGCCACAGAACACCAGCCGCGGCACGCTCTACGCCAACGGCACCGACTTCTCGCAGGGCTTCCACACCTACGCCATCGAGTGGGGGCCCGACGAGATCCGCTGGTTCGTCGACGGCCTGAACTTCCAGACCCTTGACACCGACGACTGGTTCAGCACCAACGGCCCGGGCAACCCCCGCGCGCCGTTCGATTCGCCGTTCCACCTGCTGCTCAACGTCGCGGTGGGGGGCAACTTTCCGGGGAACCCGGACGGCTCGTCGCAGTTCCCCCAGACGCTCGAGGTCGACTACGTCCGCGTCTACCAGCTCCAGCGGCAGCCGTTCGGCGGGGCCCCGGCGGCGATCCCGGGTGTGGTCGAGGCCGAGGACTTCGACGAGGGCTATCCGGGCGAGACCTACATCGACGCGAACATCGGCAACAACGGCGGCGTCTACCGGCCCAACGATGACGTGGATATCGAGCCGACCACCGGCGGCGGGTTCAACGTCGGCTGGATCGAGTTCGGCGAGCAGATGCAGTACACCGTCGACGTGCAGCAGGCCGGCGAGTACACGGTCACGGCACGGGTCGCGTCGCCCTCGACCGGCGGCGTCTTCGGGCTGTCGCAGGACGGCGCCCCGATCGGGCTGGCCTTCGTGCCGGTAACCGGCGGGTTCCAGACCTGGCAGGATGTCACATTCACCGTCTCACTCGATGCCGGCGAGCAGGTGATCACGTTCGAGAACCTGTCCCCGCCCACCGACGAGTACAACATGGACCGGATGAGCTTTGAGCTCGTCGGCGGTGCGTGCAGGGCGGATGTCAATCGCGACGGCGTCCTTGATTCTGGCGATTTCTTCGCCTGGATCGTCGCATTCGGTGACCAGGCCCCCGAGTGCGACCAGAACGACGACCAGGCGTGCGACGGCGGGGACTTCTTCGCCTGGGTCGCCGCCTTCAGCGACGGCTGCGGCTGAACGGCGTTGCCGCGCATGCCGTCGGGGGCGCTGGTACCCTTGGCTGATGGGCGAACCCTCTCGAACTCTGATCATCAGCGACGGCGGTCTCGGTGCCGCCGTTGCTGTCTTTCACGCGTCGGAGCGGTCGGGCTCGGAAGACCGGGTGCTGGTCTGGCCGGCCGACGCCGGCGCGGATGCGAGCCATAGCCGGGCCCGGCGCCGGGCGATGGAGCGATCGGCCACGCTGGCGGGCGGCCTCGTGCTGCGGTCGGCGGCGCAGGGCACCGGCGGCGTGCCCGGCATGCTGCTCGCAGCGCTGGATGCCGCCGCGACCGAGAACGCGGCGGCCGTGGTCTGGCCGGCCTCGGCCGGTGTCCCTGCCGAACCGTTCGAGGCGGACGCGACGCAAGCCGCCGACAACGCCGAGTCTGCGATACTGAGCGAACGGCTCTGGGCGATCCAGACCGGCGGCTCGGTCCGCCTCGAAACCCCGTTCGCGGATCTGCCCGATGCTTCGGTCTGCGAGCTCGCACTGGACGCAGGCCTGCGGCCCGAAGCCTGCTGGTGGTGGGGCGGTCAGGACGAAGAGGCCCGGGTCGAGTCCGAGCGGTGGCTCGGCGCGTTCGCCTGCCTCGGGCTGACCGCAGACCGCCCGGCTGTCGAAGCTCCGCATGGCCCTGTACCGGCGAGGGGGCCGGCGAGGGGGCAGGCCGTCGTCCGCGGACAAGGCGGGCGCACCGGCACCCGCGGCTAAACTGCGTCCCATGACGCACGCAGCAGCCGACACAACAGGTCCGTTCTCAACGATCAGGCGTGGCACCGTCCACCGCTGGACGCAAACCTGCATCCCGACCCTCCGCGAAGCGCCGGGCGACGCGACGATGCCCAGCCATCAGCTGATGCTCCGCGCCGGCTGCATGCGCCAGGTCGCGGCGGGGGTGTACACGTTTTTGCCGCTGGGCTTCCGGGTGCTGGAAAAGGTCAGCCAGATCGTCCGCGAAGAGATGGACGCCGCCGGCTGCACCGAGCTGCGGATGCCGGCGTTCGTGCCCATGGAGCTCTACGCCGGCACCAAACGCGACGAGGCCTACGGCGACCTGCTCTTCCAGCTCACCGATCGCCACGACCGACCGATCGCGCTCGGCCCGACGCACGAAGAGACGCTGACCGAACTGGCCAAGGCGGCCGTCACCAGCTACAAGCAGCTGCCGCTGACGCTCTACCAGATCCAGACGAAGTTCCGCGACGAGTTCCGGCCGCGTGCGGGGCTGCTGCGCGGCCGCGAGTTCGTCATGAAGGACGCCTA
>JBCDEF010000261.1:0-2845 GCA_039179915.1 Planctomycetota bacterium
CCGCAGCAGATGAAGCCCGTCGATCGACGGCAGCGCCAACCGGAAGTTCGGCAGCCGGCTGCACTGGTCCATCAGCCCCGCGTCGAGCGCCAACGGGTGATCGACCAGGATCTGAAGAGCAGCAACACGAGACCCCGGACGCCGAACGGCCTCCGGGATCGCCTCGTAGCTCGGCAGCATATTGAAGAAAAGGAACAGCCCCGGCTCACGCTCCGAGCCGGATGCCGGGAACTCGTCACAGACCGAAAAACCACGCTCGGCGAACGCCTCGGCCAGCTCGCGGGCCATCGCCCCAAGCAGGCTGTACCGAGACTCGTACCGCGTCGGGATGAAGACCGAGATCGGCTTGTTCATAGGAGCAGCTATCGACCGCCGCCGCAGCCCGACGCCAGAACCCGCCGATCCGTGCCGTCCCCCCGCCTCAGCCCCCGAGCGCATCCTCATAAAAGTCCACCAGATCCCGGTGAAGCTCGGCCAGCGACGACTCCATCAGATACATCATGTGCCCGCCGTAGTAATACGTCCGAACCACGTTCTCCCGCAGCTCGGGCCGGAGCATCATGTGGTCCAGCGCGTAGTCCGCGCCCAGCGGCGGCGTTGCCAAGTCGTGGTACCCCGCCGCGTTGAACACGTGGATGTGCGGCTGCTGCTGCATCACCCGCCGAAGCCGCTCGGCCACGTTCACGTACCGGCCGTTGCCGGCCGAGCCGAAATCCCACGGCCACACGTTCGTCAGGATCTCGTAGCTCAGGTCCGACTCGTACCCCAACTCCTCGCGCACATACGCGTTGAACGACTGCGTGAAGTTCGCCCGGATCGCCGCGTACGACGCGTCGAACTCGTAATTCTCGCCCGCGTCGTCGCGATCCCGGCCCGTGAACCGCGAATCGAACCGCCCGACCGTCAGCCCCCGCTCCCGCAGCAGCTCCTTGCCGAACCGCCGCTGCGAAACCCGCAGGTGGTTCCGCTCGATGAACTCTTCCGAGAGCCCGGTCAGCTCGCTCATCCGGGCCGTTACCCGCTCGCGGAGTTCATCGCCCACCGAATCGCCCAGCATCAGCGCCGACGCGTACTCGCCCACGGCGAACGCCCGCGACTCCTCGTACAGCTCCGCCGGCGACAGCGCCTGAAGCTCGTCCGACAGCAGCCCGAAGTGCTGCGCCGTCGCCGCATACGTCGGCAAGAAGCAGACAAAGGGCAGATCGTTGCCGAAGTTGAACCGGATCGTCTGGAAGTTCAGCACCGTCGAGATCAGGATCACGCCGTTGACCGAGATCCCGTGGCTGTTGTGCAGGTGCTCCGCCAGCGCCGCCGCCCGCGTTGTCCCGTAGCTCTCGCCCGCGACGAACAGCGGGCTCGACCACCGCTCGCTCCGCGTGATCGTCCGCTTGATGAACTCCGCAACCGACGCGACGTCCTGCTCCAGCCCGTGGAACTCTTTCTCGCTCGTCTCGCCGGCCGGCCGGCTGAAGCCGGTCGAGACCGGGTCGATGAACACAAAATCGCTCTCGCCAAGCAGCGAATACGCGTTGGGCACCACGCGGTAGGGGGGCGGCCCCGGGTTGCCCGCGTCGTCGATGTACGCCGTCCGCTTCGGCCCGAACACGCCCAGGTGCAACCAGACCGAGCTCGACCCCGGCCCGCCGTTGAAGCTGAACGTCAGCGGCCGTTCGTGCGCCGGCGGGAACAGCTCGTCCGCCGGGATCTCGATCCGCGTAGCCCCGTCCTCATCATCCAGCTCCGATCGCATCGCCTCAAGCCGCGCTTCGACCTCGTCGGGTGACAACAGCGTCCGCCGATACGCGATCGAGAAGACCGCCGCGCGTGCCTCCGGTTCCAGCGTGTCGGTCCCGAGCGTTACCGTGCCGGCGGTCGCCTGGTAGTGCACCGCCTCGCCGTCGATCTCGACCGTGTGGTATGTCACCGAAGGCTCGGCCGGGTGCGCCATCAGCCCGCCGGAGTCGGCGGCCTTGTCGTCCTGCGCGAGAGAACCGTCGGCGAGGCCGTGCCCAAGACCGAGCCCGGCCACGATCAACACCAACCACCGAATGCCCATCGGAACCTCCGTCTGTCTTCCACGCGTCAGTACGCGAGATTGAACGTCAGCGTGAATGTGCCGAACCGCGACACGCCGTTCTGCCCGTTGAACTCTTCCGTCAGCAGCGACTGCGAGTACGCCAGGATCCAGCCCTGATACTCAAGCTGCGCGCCGCCAGAGAACTCGCCGACGAACGGCTTCGGCCCCAGCCGCCGATCGCCGCCGAGGATGTTCCCCTCGATCAGCGCGTTCCGCGCAACCAGCCGCCCGCCCGCCGACGCGAACAGGCTGAACGACAGCCCGTCCGCCGCCCGACGGGTGTGATCCGTAAAATCAAAGATCCGGCTCTGCCCGAAATCGCTCGGTAGCGGCCAGCCGATCCGGAAGATCGCGCCGAACGACGCGTCCGCGTAGATGTTGCCCAGCCGCCCGCCCGCATACGGAATGATCTCAAACCCCGGCCCGCCCGACGACGCCGAGCCCGCGTACACCGCGTCAAGATCGCTCCCGCTCAGCAGCCCGAACTCGCCACGGCTGTTCTGAGCCCATCGCAGCTTCCACCGCCGCTGGTACGTCCCGAACACCGCAAGCCCGCTCGCCTGCTGCGCCACCCAGGTCGGGTCCCCCTGCTCCGGCAGCACCGAATGCGCAAACTCCTGCAACGCCTGCGCACCCGAGTTCTGCCCGATGTACCCGACATCCAGCTGCGCGTGCTCGAAGCGGCGCCCCTCCGAACGCTGCACAAAGCTGCCGAACGTCAGCAGCCCGGTGTACGACTGGTCCTCCGGGTTGAACACCGGGTCCAGG
>JBCDEF010000262.1:0-2844 GCA_039179915.1 Planctomycetota bacterium
ATCACCGGCTGGGGAAACGCGGTCTGGGTCCTGGTCGGCCTCGGAGGGCAGGCCGCGTTTTTCGGACGCATGTTTATCCAGTGGGTGATCAGCGAGAAACGCCGACAAAGCCAGGTCCCGGAGCTGTTCTGGTGGCTCAGCTTTCTCGGCGGTGCGTGCCTGCTGACCTATTTCGTGTGGCGTGTGGACGTGGTCGGTGTGCTCGGGCAGTCGACCGGTGTGGTCATTTATGCCCGGAATCTTCGGCTGATTCAGAAACAGAAACGCCGCGACCGGCGTCTACAAACAGAGCGAGCGGGCGCGGCCGACGGGCCGGCGCGAACGAAGGAGGCTTCTGATGTCGGTTCGGCTTGACGGCAACGACCTCGCGATCACCGGGTCCACCCTCGGCGGTGTGCTCGATCTCGCCCGGCAAGAGGCCGAGACGCAGCGACGCGTCATCACCGATGTTGTCATGGACGGGCAGGCACTCACCGGCGATGCCCTCGACCGATCGGCCGATGCCGACATCACCGGCCACGATATCGAACTGACCACAGCCGATCCGGCCGCGCTCGTGTCGGGCTCGCTGCTTGATGCCGCCGACGCGCTCGAGGCCAGCCGCCCTCAGCTCGATGAGCTCGCCACCAGTTTCCAAACCGGGAAGCACGCCACGGCCCTCCCGAAGCTCGCCGAGGTCCTCGGTGTCTGGCAGGTCGCGCAGGACGTCCTGACCCACGGCTTCGCGTTGCTCGGGCAGGACCCCGAGTCCATCCCGGGCCTTTACAGCGACAAGCACGCGAGTCAGCACACCGGAACGGGCTTGGGACCGCTGGTCGACCAGCTCACGGCGCAGCTTGCCGAGATCCGCCGCAGCGTCGAAGACCAGGATTTCTCCGCGATCGCCGACACACTGGTCTACGACCTCGGCCCGCTCGCCGAGCCTTGGTCCGACGCGCTGCGCCGGGCCGCCCAGCTCGCCGCGGGCCAGGCGGGGTCGGGCTAAAGGCCGCCAGAATGGAAACGACGGAGATGGGCCGAGCCGAGCAGATCGATCGCCTGATGGAGAGCGCGAGCCGTGCGCTCGCGGCGACCGATTACTTTGTGTCCATCGAGCTCTCTGTCCGCTCGGTGCGGCTGTCGGTCGCGACCAAGGACTGGGAACGGCTGGCCCGGATTTGTCTTCCGCTCCAGGAAGCCCGTCGGCAGGTCAGACAGGCCGCGGTCGACGCGGCCGAGGGCAAGGTCCGGCTGATCGACACGCCGACCCAGCTCCGATCGGCGCCCCGGCCCGGGTGCTACCTCGTGCAGCCGCCGCAGATCGGCGCAGACGCGAGCGGGTTCCGCGTCGCGGCCTGGAAACGCCGGGTGCCCGTGTTCGTGCTTGCACGAGAGCCCAGGACCCGCAGCGGGCGATGGCCGATCGTCGGCGTTGATGCCGTCTCGGTCCGCACGCAGGTGGACCCGCCCGAAGGGGTCGTCGCCGATCCTTCGCTCGCCACGGGCGACCGATGCGAGCTGCCGATCTCGACCCGATGGTTCGAAGCCGCATGCGAGCAGCTCGGCGACGCGGGCATCCGCTCGGTCGATCCATCCGAGCCCGCCGCGCACCGGGTCGAGGCACTCATCGAGCGGCTCGACGCCGTCCCCGAGCACGAGAAGCTCCATCAGCGGCTTGCCGAAGCTGCTCGGCACGCCATCGACGAGCCGGAGCCAACGCTTGCGCGACGAGGGTCGCTGGGGCACCCGTACTCGTTCTGAGGTGCTGCCACTCGGTGTCGGCGGCTAGTTCCAGCTCACGCCGCGGGGCCAGTCGTCCGGCCGTTGCCGTTCGGCGAGACGCACCAGCCGCGCCAGATCGCCCAGCAGCGAGCGGAGCAACTCGGCCCGTCGCTCCGGCGAAGGTTCGGCCAGCATCCGGTAGCGGCTGTCGACCTCTTGGAGCATCGTGAACGAGACGATCTCGGCGATGGTCTCCGCCGGGATGTCGTCGTTGCGGACGTATTCGAGCAGGTCCTCGGCCGCCCCGAACCGGGAGAGCCCGCCCGACTCCAGCTCCCGCTCGATCCAGTCCCGAAGCTCGGCAATCGCCGATTCGTCTTCCGGGGCCGTCTCGCCCGGTTCGAGCTCGGCGAGCAGGAACAGACGGTCGCCTTCGGGCTGGAGCGCCCTGGAGATCGTGCCGCGGCAGACGCCCTGGAGCAGGATGTTGTACCGCCCATCGGCGAGCTTCTCGTGGTGGATGATCTGGCCGATGCAGACACACGGCCGGAGCGCCGCGGCCCCGGGCTCGGGCGAGGGGGCAGGCAGCGCCATCGCGATCTGACCCGCGCCGTCCAGCGACAGGTCGACCATCTGCCGGTAGCGTTTTTCGAAGATGTGTAGCGGCACGACCTGCTGGGGCAGGACCACGAGCCCATCGATGGGGAACACCGGCACGGGTCGCGCGAAGTTCACCCGGACATCAACGCCATCGCTCTGCCATGCCATAGAAGAGTCTACGTTCGCGCCCGGTCGCCGGCGTGTTTAGCCGCCCGCGAGCGGATCGGGGCGGTACAGCTTGGTGTCGAGCGCCCACTGCTTCTGGGTGAAGTTGCCGCCAAGGTCGACCGCAGCGCGGTCGGGCCGGGCCGCGGCAAGCGCGATCTCGGTCTTCGCGTCGAGGTTGTCGAGCATCGAGACGAGGATCGCCTCGGGCGTGCCGGGGATCTTGGCGGCGCCGTATTCCGGGATGCCGTGGTGGCTGAGCACGATGTGCTCGAGCACGAGTGCCGCGCCGGCCGGCAGCCGCTGCCCGGTGCGGGCCATCGTCTCGTGCACCTTCTCGCGGAGCATAAAGGCACCCTCGACGATGTGGCCTACCAG
>JBCDEF010000263.1:0-2831 GCA_039179915.1 Planctomycetota bacterium
CACTTGATGAAGTCGAGTGAATCGAGGTCGTGCTTGCGCATCAGGTCGCGGAGGGTGATGGTGGGGACCTCGACGGTGTCGCCGACCTCGCCGTCGGCGAAGCCGGCGATCGACGCCCCGTGCGACGAGCCGTCGGGCCGCAGGCTCAGCTCGCCCGTGCCCGTCGAGCTGCTGATCGCCGCCCACTCGACGGCGACCTGCTTCCGCGTGCCCATGACCACCCGGAGCCGCTCGGCCAGGCCCTGCTGCGGCTCGACCGCGACGACCCGCCCGCGACCGCCGACCGCCTTGGCCAGCCAATAGCAGTACGCGCCTTTGTGCGCGCCCAAGTCGATCGCCGTCATCCCGGGCCGGACCGCGGACTGCAGGAACGAGACCTCGGCCGGGTCGAGCTTGTAGCGGTACTTGATCGCCCGGGCGAGCAGGCGGAGCTGCTGATTCATGCCGGGAGAATAGGGCCTACTCGCTCGCCCCGATCGTCAGCTCCGCCCCGGCCGACTCGTTCTCGGCGTGCAGCCGCTGGGCGCGGTGCTCGGACCAGTCGGTCACGAGCCGGTCCGGCGAGTCGTCGCCGTCCTTGATCGAGACGATGTCGTAGGTGTTGTTCCGCTGCGCGGGCGTGAAGCCGGCGTCGCGGATCAGGCGGCACAGAACCGCCTCGTCGAGGCAGTATGTCGTGCCGGCCGACGAGACGACGTCGTAGGTGTTGTTCCGCTGGGCGGGCGTAAAGCCCGCGTCGCGGATCAGGCGACAGAGGACAGCCTCATCGAGGCAATACGTCGTCCCGGCGGACGAAACCACGTTTTCCTCCATCATGACCGAGCCCATGTCGCTCGCGCCGAACTGCAGGCCGACCTGGCCCACGTGTGGGCCCATGGTGACCCAGCTCGCGCCGATCGAATAGACGTTGTCGAGGAAGAGGCGGCTTAGCGCCTGCGTCCGCAGGTAGTCGGTCGAGCCCGACATGCGGATCCGTCGGCCGAACTCCTTGGCCCAGGGGTGGCCGATCGTCTTCGGGTCGCCGTCGCCGGTCAGGTTGGCCACGACATCGCCCGGGAACTCCGCCCCCGGCTCGCGGTCCTGGGTCTGGGTGCCCCATTCCTTGACGCGGCCGAGCGCCGTGTTGTCGCGCTGGAAGGGCCAGGAGATGAAGGCCTTGTAGTGCCCACCGGCGGGCTGGTCGTCGGGGCTGACCATCTCGCCCTCATGGTGCCGGGTGAAGGGCGAGCCGGCGCCGAAGTCACGCAGCGCCCGGTCCTGCCACTCGCGGACGAGTTTCATGTGGTGCACGCGGTCGGCGAAGCCCTCGATATGCCCGAACATCATCGTCGCGCTGGTGAACATGCCCAGCGAGTGCGCGACGTACATGGTCGTCAGCCACGCCTCGGCGTCGCACTTGCCCAGGCCGATCTTGTCGCGGACGGGCTTGGCAAAGATCTCGCCGCCGCCGCCGGGCAGCGAGTCGAGGCCCGCGTCACGCAGCCGGATCATGACCCAGCGGATTTTGTCTTCGAGTGCCGCGCCGGGGGGATCGAAGAAATTGACGAACTCGATGAACTCCGGCGGGCTGAAGCCGTGCACGTGGATGTGGGGGAACCGCTCTTTGAGCCCGTGCAGCAGATCGATGTACCAGTCCAGCGGCAGCTCGGGGTTCATGCCTCCCTGCATCAGGATCTGGGTGCCGCCGATGTCGGACAGCTCCTGGACCTTCTCGAACAGCTGCTCGTGCTCGAGCGTGTAGGCGTCGTGGTCCTCGGCCGTTCGCTTGAACGCGCAGAAGATGCACTTGGCGGTGCAGATGTTGGTGTAGTTGATGTTGCGGTCGATGACATAGGTGCGCAGATGATCGCCGTGGATCGCGCGGGCCCGGCTGTCGGCCCAGCGTCCGAGGCTCAGCAGCGGCATGCCGCGGAAGAGGTCGAGACCCTGTTCGGGGGTGAGCCGCGCGTGGCCGTCGGCGACATCGCGCAGCAGCCCTGAGTCGCGGGCATCGGTGGTCGGGTGCTCGGCGGGGGGCTGATAGATCGTGCTCATAGCATGGCTTTCGGCGCTGAGGCGTGAAGGTCTTCGGTATTTTCAGTAATCAGTGAAACAAAGTCAACCCTCTGGCACGGCGTTCTCGGGCGTGCGGCGGACCGACCGGCCCGCGCCGTCCCCAAAGTCGGCACAGACCTCCGCACTCCCACTCAAGCCCGCATCCGGCACTGTCCGGCGAGGCCACTCAATTCGATGTTCTCATCGGAACCCTCTTGGAGACACGGACCGATGGCATCCCGGCCCCATATCTCGGCCGCCCTCCGGCAGCTCCGCGTCGGCGTGGCCTGCGCGTCGGCGGCGTTGGTCGCGGCGTGCTTGCTCCAGCTCGTTGTCTTCGGGTGTGTCCATTTCACCGACATGCGGTTCGCCCAGCTCGAACCGGCCGTGACCCATCAGCCGACGATCGTTAAGGCTGGCTCGGACGAGGGATCGTCCGGGCTGCGCGATCTCTTCCAAGCCCCGCCGCCGCCGAGCGAGGAAGCCCCTGACCTTGCCGGGCCGCCGGCCGAGCCGATCGACCCGAACCGGGTGCAGTCTGCCGCGGGTGTTGTCCTGGAGCGGGCGAGCGAGGCGGCGATCGTGCTCGGTGTGTTCGCGTCGGTCGCTTTGTGTCTGCACGTCGTGCTCGGGGCGGTTGTCGCGGGCGGGGCAGCCGTGCCCGGCGTTGAGCGGGTCGTCTCGGCGAGCACCTGGTCGCTGGTGATCGTGATGCTCGCGCTGCCCTGGCACGACGTCTACCCGTCGATGGCCTTCGCCGGCGTGTTCGCCAGCTACGGCGACATGGTCGCGCTCGG
>JBCDEF010000264.1:0-2814 GCA_039179915.1 Planctomycetota bacterium
CGATCTCGGTCATGTCGCCGGTCTCGACGTCGACCAGCAGCATGCGGCCCGCCTTGTCGGTGACCAGGATCGACTCCGAATCGGGCGACCAGGTGCTGCTGAAGAAAAAGGTCTCGTTGCCGTCGGTGAGCTGGCGGGTCTCGCCCTTGCCGTCGGACTGGGTGAGGTAGAGCTCGTACTCGCCGTCTTCGTCAGAGAAGTAGGCGATCCAGCGGCCGTCGGGGCTCCATGCGGGCGAGCGCTCGGCCGCACCGGACGTATCGGTGATCTGGCGGATCGGTCCGTTGTCGGCCGGGACGGTCCAGATGTCGCCCCTCGCTTCGACGACGGCCCGCTTGCCGGTGGAGGAGATGCCGCCGCCGGCCATGTTCTGCCCCGCCTCGACCGCCTGCGGCCGCAGCGCCGGCCGGGCGCCGGGAACCGTCACATTGATCACGCGGCTCTGACCTGTCGAGAGATCGACCAGCCGCAGCTCGTCGCCGAGCTGGAAGACAATCTCGCCCTGCCCTTCCGGGCCCGGGCCGATCGAGGGGAACTTGACATCGAACTCGGTGAACTCGGTGATCTGCCGGCGTCGCTCGGTCTCTGTGTCGTAGGCCCAGACGTTGAGCCGGTGCTCGGGTCCGGCGTCGGAAAGGTAGTAGACCGTGTCCCCGTGCCACATGGGCAGGGTGTCGGTGCCGTCCCAGTCCGTGATCTGGCGAGATTCGTTGGTCTCGAGATTGAAGAGCCAGACGTCGGCCGCCATGCCGCCTTTGTACCGTTTCCAGGTGCGGCTATCGCGCCAGAATGGCGTGTAGGCGAGCCACCGGCCGTCGTCGCTGACCACGCCATTAGCGCCGTATTCGATGGGCATCTTGCCGGGCAAGCCGCCGTCGGGCGGGACGCTGTACATCCGCGGGCTGGTGATGCCGTCGCGGTCGGCGAAGGTGAAGAACGCGATCTGGTCGTCCGCGGTCCAGTCGGTGGGCATCTCCGGGCCGGGCCGGTGTGTGAGGCGGTTGGGTAGCCCGCCGGTGGTGGGCATGCTGTAGAGGTCGCGGTCGCCGTCGTAGTTGCCTTGGAAGACGACGCGTGAGCCGTCGGGGCTGAACTTGGGGAACATCTCTTGGCCGGCGGGGCTCGCCAGCGGCCGGGCCTGCCCGCCGTCACGCGAGACGATCCAGAGGTCGTTGGCGTAGACGAAGACGATCTCGCTCGCGCTGACATCCGGGTGGCGGAGCATGCCCGCGTGCGGGGTGTCGTCCTGAGCCAGAGCGGGAGCCGCGAGGCCCGCCGAAGCGAGAAGCGATGCGGCCAGTGGGCGACGGATCATGGGGCGTCTCCGGAAGCGGGGTGCGATCGAGCAAGGTGACGGGTGCCGATCGGGCCGCCCGTTCACAGAGCCCCACGATACGGCACCTGGATTCTGCGTGTCCTACCCGGTGCGCGGCCCGCCGGTTTCGGCTTGTTCCGCGCTCAGGCCTGTGTGTTTCTGCAGGAGCACCCGTCGCCCGCCGGCGGTTCGGTGATGTTCGGTGGGTGCGGCTTGGCCGCCGACCGGTCAGGATGATCGTGACACAGCCCGGGCGGGTCTGTGCGAGTGTGCGGTAGGCGGTTTGATCAGCTCTGGTTGTCGCCGGTCAGTGCGCGTGTGCTCCAGTCAGGCCGGTCGTCGAAGATTCGTGGATCGTCCGGGTGCTCGGTGTGCCGGCGGGCGAGCCGCTCGTAGTGGGGTGGCAGTTTGGCGAGGTAGGCCCGGTCGGCGTCGTTGATTTGACGCACGATCCGTCCCGGGACGCCCACGACGACCGAGCCGTCGGGGACCTCCAGGCCCGGCGGCACCACCGCGCCGGCGCCGATGATGCAGCCGCTGCCGATCCGCGTCCCGCCGAGGACGGTCGCGCCCATGCCGACGAGCGTGTTGTCGCCGATACGGCGGCCGTGGACGATCGCGCCGTGCCCGATGATCACATCGCGGCCGATGACGTTCGGGCAGAGGTGGTCGCTGTGGACGACGGCGTTGTCCTGGATGTTCGATCGCTCGCCGACCACGATCGGCGCGACATCGCCGCGTACGACCGCGCCGTACCAAACGCTGACGTGCGCCCCGAGGCGGACATCGCCGATCACGCGTGCTGTATCGGCAAGATAGGCGGTTCCGTGTCGCTGAATCATGCCGCCAGCGTAGCCGCTGGGTGCCACGGCTCGTGCTCGATGGCGTATCGACTCCGGTGCACGTCAGGGTTGGCTCGCGGCAAGACGAGCCGGGGCCGTCAGGTTTCGCTGTCCAGCGCCGAGCTTGAGCGGACGACCAGCCGGGTCGGGATAGAGACGGATCGGTGCCGGGTTTGGGGGTTGCGGATGCGGTCGATACACATCGAGATGGCGCGGGCCCCGATCTCGTCGAGGGGCACCTGAACAGTTGAAAGGGTCGGGCGGGTCATGGTCGAGAGCCGAGCGCCGTCGAAGCCGACGAGCCTGAGACGGTCCGGGATGCCGATGCCCAGAGCGGCGGCGGCCTGGAGGATGCCGAATGCGATCTCGTCGTTGGCCGCGAAGACGGCCGCTGGCTCATCGCTCGGCTCGGCGAGCCTTCGCATCGCCCAGGCGTAGCCCCACTCGGGGTTGAATTCGCCGTGCTCGATCTGCTCTGGCCGGGGACGGAAGCCGCTCTCGCTGAGCACCGCCGCGAACGCCGCCGCCCGCTCGGCCGCATCGAAGTTCGAGGCGGGCCCGCCGACGTGGTAGCAGCGCTCGGCGGGGACCTGAGCGATCATGTGCTCGGTGGCCGCCCGTGCGCCGGAGGTGTTGTCGATCCGGATCTGGTCGACA
>JBCDEF010000265.1:0-2796 GCA_039179915.1 Planctomycetota bacterium
CCCGTCCAGCGACAGTCATACGGCCGAACCCGCCGCCGGCGATCCCACGACGCCCTCAGCATGATCCGCCCGGGCGTCTGCCCCGTCAGCGGCATGCCCAAGCGACACCACCGGGTCTGCGCCGATTCGGGCTATGTCCGCGCCGGGCTCACGATCCGGGTTCCCAAGCTCGGCATCGGTACCGGCTCCGGCCCCGGGAAGGCCTGATCCGTGCGCCTCGGCATCGATGTCATGGGCGGCGATCACGCCCCCGATGCCATCATCAAAGGCTGTGTCAGAGCGCTCGACTTCATCGGCCCGGATGATCAACTCGTTCTGATCGGCCGCGAGCGGGACTCGAGCGAGGTCCTCGAAGAGCTCGGCGTCAGCGATTCCCGCCTGGTTATCGAGCATTGCGACGACGTCATCGAGATGGCGGAGTCCCCCGCCAAGGCGGTCCGCGGCAAGCCCAACTCGTCGATCGTCCGCATGGCTCGGATCGCCTCGCAAAAAGAAGACGCAGCAAGCCGATGCGACGCGGTCCTCTCGGCAGGCAATACCGGCGCTTGTGTCTCCGCGGGCATCATGCACATGAAACGCCTCCGCGGCATCCACCGCCCAGGCATCGCGGTCACCATGCCCAGCATGCACGGCCCGGTCGTGCTCTGCGACGCCGGCGCCAACCCCGAGCCGATCGCCACCCACCTCCATCAATACGCGGTGATGAGCGATGTCCTCTCCAAGCAACTCTTGGGCATCAAGAACCCCCGGGTTGCGCTGATGAATATCGGCTCCGAAGAAGGCAAAGGCACCGACACGATCAAGACCGCCCGCGACCTGATCAAGGCCACCCCCGGCATCAACTACATCGGCTTCATCGAGGGGCGAGACTTCTTCGACGATGTCGCCGACGTCGTGATCACCGACGGTCTGATGGGCAACACCATGCTCAAGACCGCCGAGGGCCTCGCCAAGAGCCTCTTCCGGGCGATCGCCCAAGAGATCATGGAGCTCGATCCCGACCTGATGACCCGTTTCGAGCCGGTCGCCAAGTCCATCTGGGCCAAAAACGACTACCACGAGTACGGCGGCGCGCCCCTCGTCGGCGTCAACGGCTGCCTCTTCATCGCACACGGCTCCAGCGAGCCGCGTACGATCGCCAACGCGGTCCGGAGCTGCCAGGACTATGTTGCCGCGGGCGTCAACGACGCCATCGTCAGCCGGATCGCCGAGGTTGAGGCCGCGATTCACCCTTCCGCCTCGTCGGCGTAAGCACCGCTCGAACGCCGGCTGGCTCTTGGGAAACGCGCCATTCGAACACCCCGAGCGAACGCGCGGAAAGGGCGAGCATGGCAGATACGGCAGGCACTCCAAGCATGATCAACGCACCGCACGGGCCCGTCGGCGTCGAGATCGCCGGCGTCGGAACCGCCGTCCCCGATGACATTGTCACCAACGCCGACCTCGAGAAGGTCATGGATACCTCCGACGAGTGGATCCGCCAGCGGACCGGCATCGAGCAGCGGCACCGCATCCGCGCCGACGAGGGCGAGAGCGTCAAGCACCTCGCCAAGGCCGCGGTCGAACACGCCCTCGCCGACGCCGGCATGGCCGCGAGCGAACTCGACCTCGTCCTGCTCTCAACCATGTCCGCCGAGATGACCTGCCCGCCGACCGCATGCCGCCTTGCCGACGAGATCGGCACCACAAACGCCGGGGCATTCGATATCAACGGCGCCTGTTGCGGCTTCGTCTTCGGCATGAACACCGCCTACGGCCTCATGCAGACCGGCCAGTACCGCAACGTCGCGCTCATCGGTGGCGACACGCTGACGAACATCGTCGAATTCTCAACCAAGGGACGCAACGCCGCGATCATCTTCGGCGATGCCGCCGGCGCTGTCATCCTCAAGAAGACCGAAGACACGTCCAAGGGCCTTATCACGCAGGCCATGCATTCCAACGGCAAACGCTGGTATGACCTCTACATCCCCGAGTCCAAGCACGACTTCACCGAGCACGACGAATACAGCGACTGGCAGATCGGCAAGCTGATCATGAACGGGCAGTCGGTCTTCAAATTCGCCGTCAGCACCTTCCCCAAGATCATCGAGCAGACGCTCGACCGCGCCGGCATGAAGGCGACCGACGTCGACCACTACGTCTGCCACCAGTCCAACCGCCGCATCCTGCAGGCCGCCCGCGACCGCTTCGGCCTCGAAGAAGACCGCTTCCATATCAACATCAACAAATACGCCAACACCGTCGCCGCCAGCTGCCCGCTCGTGCTCAAAGACCTCGTCGATGCCGGCCGAGTCCAGGAAGGCCAACGCATCATGTTCGTCGGCTTCGGCGGCGGCCTCACCTGGGGCACCAGCCTCTGGCAGATCTGACCGCCCTGAAGCGTCCGGCTCTCCAGCTCCGGGTGCCACGGCTTGACCCAAAGGGCAAGCCGTGCCGGCATAGCATCGTGCCATGACAGAACCGACCCCATCGACACAACCAATGGCCATCATCTGCCCCGGCCAGGGCGCCCAAGCCATCGGCATGGGCCGCGCCTGGGCCGAAGCCTCCGCCGAAGCCCGAGCCGTCTTCGACGAAGCCGACGCAACGCTCGGCGACTCGTTGGGCGCACCCCTCTCGCGGCTCTGCTTCGAAGGCCCCGAAGACACGCTCAACCGCACGGACGTCTGCCAGCCCGCCTTGTTCACGGCCGCGGTCGCTTCGTGGCGGGTTCTCTGCGCCGCGCTGGGCTACGCCTAAGGCGAAGCGCCGCTCGCCGCCGCCGCGGGCCTGAGCTTGGGCGAATACACCGCG
>JBCDEF010000266.1:0-2713 GCA_039179915.1 Planctomycetota bacterium
ATCAACTCGGCGATCCATCCCCGGCTCGGGCAAGCTCCAGTCGGATCTGCAGGTCTATCTGCGCGAGATCGCCAAGACCCCGCTGCTGTCCGCCGAGCAGGAGCGAGAGCTCGGTTGGCGCATCATCAACGACAACTGCCCGGAGGCACGCGATCACATGATCCGCGCCAACCTCCGACTCGTGGTTGCCATCGCCAAGAACTACGCCAACCGCGGCCTGCCGCTCTCCGATCTGATCGAAGAGGGCAACGTGGGCCTCATGCGTGCCGTCGAGGGCTTCGACCCGGCGCAAGGGGCGCGGTTCAGCACGTACGGCTCCTGGTGGATCAAGCAGGGCATCAAACGCGCCCTGATGAACGCCCAGCAGCCGATCCATATTCCGGCCTACATGGTCGAGCTGATCGCCAAGTGGAAAGCGCACAGCCGCAAGCTCGAGGCCGAGCTCGGCTACCCCCCGGGCATCGAGGACCTCGCCCGGGCGATGGACGTGCCGATCAAGAAGGCCAAGATCATCAAGCGGGCCATCCGCGCGTTCCACGCCTCCAACCAGCAGCCCGGCGGCGATGGCGACGACCTGACCAGCTTCGCCGAGATGATCGCCGACCACCGGCAGGGCTCGCCCGAGCAGAGCACGCTCCGCGGCGAAGAGATCGGCATCCTCCGGCGGCTGCTCGATTCGATCGACGAACGCGAGGCCGAGATCCTCCGCTTCCGGTTCGGACTCGACGGCCAGGAACCGATGACCCTCAAAGACATCGCCGCCTCAGTCGGGCTCAGCCGCGAGCGCGTCCGCCAGATCATCGAGGAAGCGCTCGAACGCATGCACACCCAGATCGCCGGCGAACGCCCCGACACCGAACTCCGGCTCGCCGAGGCCTGAGCACGCCGGCCCAGAATCCTGCAGCCCCCGATTCGCCCAGGCCAGGGTTCGCGTCGGCTACCACCACCGCCCGGGTGGCTAGCATCGCCACCGGCCGGGCAACGCCGACCACGGCTCCCAACCACGCCCGCCGCGAAGCCCCGAGGTCCTCGTATGCGGCTGATGCCCACGATTCTTGCTGCACTTCTCGCCTGCCCGGCGATCGCGTCGACCGATGCGGTCGCCGGCGCTTCGCTCGCCCGCGCACCTTCCGCAGCGGCCGACGGTTTTGTTGACCGCATCAATGCCGCCTTTGCACGCGTGCCCAGCGAGCGGCGGAGCGATCTGGTCATCCTGCCGGTCCTTGCTGAAATGGACGCCCCGCCGGCGATCCTCCAGCAGCGGGCCGGTCGAGCCGCGCTCATCCTGACCTCCAGCCCCGTCTGGCCCGCCGCGAGCGAATGGGCCGCGGGCGACGCCCAGCAGGCGGCCCTCGACGCACTCCGGCGGGTCACGGAGGAGACCAACCCCCGCCGGGCCATGGTCTTCGCGCTGCCCTACGGCATCGGCGGCGTGCCGCGGGACCTGATCCGAGCCGGGCTGCACGCCGAGCTCGGCGACCCGCCCGCCCTCGCCGGAGCCCGGCTGGGCTACATGCCCAAGATCACCGATCTCCGACTGCTTGTCTCGATCGAGACCACCCGGCTCGCCGACCAGGGCCGGCCCCGCGACGCGATCGATCTGAACCTTTCGCTCGCCGCCTTCGGCCGCCAGTTTGCCGACCGCGCCTTCGGCGTCGAGGTCCTCTGGGCCTACTCGACCATGGCCGCCGCCTTCGAACGCATCCGCGACGTCGCCTACGTCGACGGCAAGGCCGGCCGCGACCTGACCGCCGACGACCTGACCGAGGTCGTCGGCGGGCTCGATCTCGACCGGGGGCTGTTCCGGCCTGACCGCCTGGTCGTGCCCGAGGGGGACCGGGTCGCCGCGCTGCAGATGATCGACCGCGTCTTCGGCCTCGACGGCCGGCCCGATCTGAGCGTCTTCCCGACGACGCTGGCCGAGATGGCCGCCTCGGGCCGCCCGCTTCGGTTGTTCGCCGAGGCCGGCCGTTGGAGCCAGGCCGCCGGCCCGCACGCCGACGCCGATGCCACCCGTGAGGCGGTCAACGGCGTCTTCGCCGACTGGATGACCCGCTGGAACACCGACCCGTTCGACCGCCTCCAGCGGTCCGTGCCGGCCTACCGCCAGCTCGACCAGGACCGCTTCGCCCTGGTCCAGCAGATCGTGCCCGACCTGTCCATCCTCATCGACGCCCGCCGCGGCCTGCGGACCGAGCTCAACGGCACCCGGGTCGCGCTCGCCCTCCAGGCGCTCACGCTGGCGACCGGCGGCCGCGCATCCTCGCTGGCCATCGTCCGGCCCCGCTACATCGACTCGCTCGGCGATGATCCGTTCAACCCAGACCGGGCCGCGGGCAACACCCCCGAGCTGCGCTACTTCGTCCCGGAGCGGGACACCGTGGGCAACCAGCGGCACCGGATGAATGTTGTCCCCGTCGGCGGCGGCGGGGCCAATTTCAGCACCGTCCTGACCCGCGACGATTTCGTGCTCTACTCCGTCGGGCCCAACGAGTCCGACGACCGGGCGGTCAACGTCTCCGACAGCAGCGAATCCCGCATCGGCGACTACCTGATCTGGCCGCCGATCACCTCGCTCACCCGCGAGTTTCTCGCTCTGACCAACGCCTCGGAATAGCCGCCGGCCGCCGGGCGGTGTGGCCCGGGCCCGATCTTTTAACAGCCCGCCCGATACGCCGGGCGCCCACCCACCCAGGAACAAACCATGACCGCC
>JBCDEF010000267.1:0-2695 GCA_039179915.1 Planctomycetota bacterium
CGACCCGCTTCCCGACGACATCGCACTCGAGCGTCCGGCCAACCGCAAGCACGGTGACTGGTCGTCCAATGTCGCCCTCGCCACGGCCAAGAAGGCGGGCAAGAATCCGCGTGAGCTCGGCCAGGCCCTCGTCGACTTCCTCACCGCGAACCCGCCGGCGCACGTCACCGCGGTCGAGATCGCCGGCAGCACCGGCGGGCTCGCGTTCCGCATCGAGCTGCCCGCGCCCGCTACCTTCTTTGAGCCAACGGGCTATGCCGTATCGCTCCAGGAAAACGCCGGCTGGGAGGTCGTCGGCCAGTCGCGGCCGCCCACCGCCGCCGAGTTCCGAGACCTGCTCTCGCTCGTCGCCTCGGTCTCGATTGTCGCGGATTCCTCGGCCGCGTCTGACGAGGTCGTCGCCCTGGGCCCTGTCGCCGTGCTGCGTCCGACGGTCAGGGTCTTCCTCGCCGCGGGACAGTCGAACATGTCAGGCTGCGCCGATTCCCGTGACCTGCCCGGCGTCGATTTCTCGCCCAAGACCGAGATATTGTTCTGGAACCAGTTCGATGACCAGTTCGGCCCGCTCGAAACAGGCACGTCCGACTCGTCCTGTGCCAACTCCGGACCGGAGTTCTTCTACGGGCCCGAGATCGGCTTCGGCAACGCCATGAACGCGTTCTACCCGGGCGACGAGATCGTTATCATCAAGTACACCGAGGGCGGCACCAGCCTGCCCTTCTGCTGGGTGCCGCCCGATGTCAATGATGTCCGCCCCAACGGCGGCGCGTGCTGGCAGCGGTTCCGCGACGAGCTCGATCTCGCCTTCGCCGCCCTCGACAACGCCGGCATCAGCTACCAGTTCGACGGCATGATCTGGTACCAGGGCGAGCGCGACGGCCAGAACGAGACCAACTCGGGCCTCTACGAAGAGTCGCTCCTCGGCTTGATCGACTGGGCCCGCGAGCGGACCGCCGAGCCGGCGCTGCCCTTCGTCCTGGGGCGGACCGCGGTCATCGGCGCGCCGTTCATCCAGGTCGTCCGCCAGGCTCAGGTCGATGTCGCCGACGCCGATCTCAACGCGTGCTGGATCGATACGGACGACCTGCCGCTGTTCGACGGGCTGCACATCGCCGCCGACGAGCAGCTCACGCTCGGCCAGCGCATGGCCCGCGCGACCCGGAACCTCATGCCCCGGCCGAGCGATGTCAACGCAGATGGGCTCGTCAACGCCGAGGACCTCTACGCCTGGAACGAGTCCCCGATCGACCTCAACTGCGACCAGACCGCCGACGACCTGGATCTCGACCTGCTCGAAGCCGCCGTTCGCGGCCAGTGACCCCGGACCATCGCCGCTCTAGAGTCGGGCATGCAGCGAACCGGCTCCGACCCGGCCGACATGCGGCCGGACGACTTCATCTGCGATTTCTCCCAGAAGCCGTGGGACGGCGCGTTCCCCATGGTCGAGGGCCATCAGGGCAGCCTGATCTCGGGCGACTGCCTCGCATTGGCCTACCGCTGGGTCGTGCTCAACGGCCATACATCGCTGGAGCCCGGGTGCTACACCTGCACGATGTGCCTCGAAACCCGGGAGGACCCGTGCTGGCAGAGCCCGGCCCGGGCCGAAGCCGTGATCTGCCGCCGGTGCATCCGCCAGAGCGCGACACGCCTGGACAAAGACCCGGACTGGGTCTGGTCCAAGCCCGCCGACGGGTAGCCGCGGCGGCCGCCCCGCCCTAGGCTCATGGCCTGACACACCACCCGCGGGGATGCCGGAGTGGTCAAACGGAACAGACTGTAAATCTGTCGGACGAAAGTCCTTCGGGGGTTCGAATCCCTCTCCCCGCACTTCAAACAAACGCTCGGCCCCCCCGGCCGGGCGTTTTTTGTGAAGCAGCCCACGCGGCGGCTCAGCCCGCTCGGCGGTGGTCCGGCTCGTCGTCGATACCGAGCTGCTTCATCTTCTTGTACAGCGTGGTCCGGTTGATCTCGAGCTGGTCGGCGGTCTGCTGCCGGTTCCAGCCGTTGGCACGCAGCGCCCGAACGATGATCGCCCGCTCCGGCGCGCGCAACGCCTCGGCAAGCGGCGTGGGCACCCACGGCTCGTCGTCGCTCGAGCTCAGGTTCATCGAAGGACGCCCCGCGTCGCGGAGCATCGCGGGCAGCGCCTCCGCGCCCACCGTCGCCTCCCGGGACAGCACCGCCGCCCGCTCGACGATGTTCTGCAGCTCGCGCACGTTGCCCGGGTAGTCATAGCCCCGCAGCAGCGCCTCGGCCTCGGGCGAGAAACCCACCAGCTCCTTGCCCAGCTCGCCGCCGAACTTGTCAAGGAAGTGCCGCGCGAGCACCGGCACATCGCTCGGCCGGTCGCGCAGCGACGGCAGCTCGATTTTCACCACGTTGATCCGGTAGTACAGGTCCTGCCGGAACCGCCCCTCGGCGACCAGGTCCTCCAGCGATTCGTTCGCGGCCAGCAGCACGCGGACATCCACCTCGCGCGTTTCGTTCGACCCGACCGCCTCGAACCTGCGCTCCTGCAGCGCCCGCAGCAGCTTGAGCTGCATCGCCGGGCTCGCCGAGTTGATCTCGTCGAGGAACAGCGTCCCACCGTCGGCCGCGTCGAACTTGCCGGGCTTGTCGGTGTGCGCGCCGGTGAACGAACCCTTGACGTGCCCGAACAGCTCGGATTCGAGCAGCGTCTCCGGGATCGACCCGC
>JBCDEF010000268.1:0-2641 GCA_039179915.1 Planctomycetota bacterium
CAAACAAGAACGGCCAGGGGCCCGGCTGGTGGCTCTACGGCCACTCATCCGACGAGGTCCCGGTTTCGGGCCTGCCCGGCGAGGGCGACACGATCTCGGGCGTGCCCGACAGCGTGCTCGATGCCGTGTTTGAGGGCGTCAGCCACTCCGGTTTCCCACTCGGCGTCTATCTCGATGTGCAGAGCCCCTGGGGCTTGATCAACCTGATCGACGGCCAGGCGGAGATCCTCGGCGACCTCACCTCGCTGGGGGGGGGGTTGAGGATGCGCGTGGCCGGCAGGGATGGAGAGCGAACAGCAGAGCCTTCATTCCCACGGATGCAGACCAGCGTGCGGATCGCCAGTTGGACCCTTTTGCTGTCGGCACGGGCTGGTCCTTCCGAATCGTTCCCGCGATCCCGTCGCCCGGCACGGGATTCGTGGTCGTTGCACTCATGCCGGGACTTCTGTGGAGACAAAGACGGGCGTAGCGGCGTTGGCTCATCAGCCGGCGGAAACACCCGGCCGCAGCATGCCTCTGGGCACTCGGCCGAAGGCGATCTTTTCGTCCATCTCGTGCCGGCAGTGGTGCATGGCGCCGGTGTAGGCCGCGGCCGGTCCCCAGCGGGCGGTGATCGCATCGAGCGTTTCGGACAGCCGGCGTTCGCGGTGCTCCGCGCCGAACAGCAGGCCGGTGCGCTGCGAGCGGTGCACGAGGCCGCTGAGCGTGACGGCAACCTTCATCGGCGGCGACGGCAGCCGGCAGCGAGCGTACAACTCGTGCACGGCGCGCAGGACCGCCGGCGTGCTCTGAGTGCTCTCGAGCGGCGCGTCGGCGGCGAACGAACTGACGCGGTCCTGGCCCGAAACAGAGATCGAGACGCGTTCGGCGGCCAGATCATCGGCCCGCATCCGCGCGCAGACCCGGTGCGTCAGGCGGGTGAGCATCTGCCGAGCCCCCTCGGGCGTGCGCAGCCGGGGCTCGAGCACGTTGGCGTGGCCCATCGAGCGGCGGCGGGTCTTGATCTCGGGCTCATCGATGCCGTGGAACCCGGCCCACCATCGCCCGCCCTCGACCGAGCCCCAGATGCGTTCCGTGGCCGCCCGGTCGAGCGCCCAGAGCTGTTCGATCGTGCTGATGCCGTGGGCGGTCAGCCGCGACGCGATCCCCCGGCTGATGCCGCAGAGGTCTTCCAGCTCCAGATGCCCGAGTCGCTCCGGCATGTCCTCCGGCCGGAGCACGGTCAGCCCGCCCGGTTTGTCCAGATCGCACGCGATCTTGGCCAGCAGCCGCGTCGGCGCGATGCCGATCGAGCAGCCGACCCACGGGCTCAGCGATCCATCGATCGAGGCGCGGATCCGGCGGGCGATCTCAATAGCGCGTTCCGGCTCGCGCTCGGATCCCCAGAGCTCCAGCGCCCACTCGTCGACCGAGTACATCTTGTGGATCGGCAGGCACCGCTCGATCGCCTCGGCGACCTGATGGTGCAGGTCGACGTAGACCGGTGGTCGGGCGAGCACGAGCTCGATGCTGGGGCAGAGCCGCCGCGCGTCAGGCACCCGCGTGCCGACGCGGACCCCCAGCCGCTTGGCGTCGATGCTGGCCGCGATCACGCACGACGAATCGCCCGCCACCGGGATCACCCCGACCGGGCGGCCCCGGAGCTTGGGCCGCAGGTGCTGCTCCGCGGAGGCGAAGAAGCTGTCCATATCAACAAAGAGCCAGCGGAGTGGGCGGGTCGTGACCGACATACCCAAACATATGCCAATCGAATTTGGCCGTCAAGCGAACGGCTTATCCCGCGAGCAGCGGCACCACGACCTGGGCGACCAGCGCGAGCACCGCGAGGACCCCGAGCACGCCGCCGCCGATCATGAGGCCCTTGAGCAGCGTGTGCGTCTTGGTGTTGGCCTCTTGCAAGCGTTCTTCGCGTTCGATGTCGCGCTGCTTCATGTCGGTGAGCGTGTCGCCCAGCCGCTTGTTGGAGGCGGAAATCTCGTCGAACGCGCCGGCGAGGTTTTCGATCGACGACCGGATCTCTTTCTGCGAGTCGGTGGACTCTTTGATCAGCCCCTCGACCCGGCCGAGCGATTCGAGCTGGCGGGCGAGGCCTTTTTGTGTGCTCGCCTGGCCCTCGCGGAAGGTCGATGACAGATCCTTGACGGCCGAGCGGAGCTGGTCCTGGCCCTCGCCGATGGCGCCGATGTTTTCGAGGGCCGCGGGCAGGTTCTCGGCGATCTCGAGCAGCCGGCGGGACCGTTCTTCCTGCGTGTCGAGGTGCTGGTCGACCTTCTCGGCGAGCGAGATCGCCCGTTCGTAGCTGTCGCGGAGCTCGTTGCGAAGGCTGTCGCGGACTTCCTCGGCCTTGACCAGCTCGGGCTTGGGCGCGGGTTCTGGTTTGGGCTCGGGCTTGGGTTCTGATGAGGCGACGGGTTTCGGCCCGGGTGCTTTGGGGGTCTGGCCGTCGGTCACCAGGTCGATCTTGACCGGGCTGCCGGGCGAGGGCGGGGCGGTGCCGGGGCGGACAGCGGTGCGGCCGGCGGGGGCCCCTGGGTTGGCGCGTGCCGAAGGCTGCGACGACGAGGCACCAGAAGCACCGGTTGCGGTGCCGGGCCTCGGGCCGTTGGCGCGTGCATCGGGCTGCTTGCCGCCCCAGTCGACG
>JBCDEF010000269.1:0-2530 GCA_039179915.1 Planctomycetota bacterium
CCGCGATGATCTGGTCAGCCACGCGACCGGTTCTGCCGGCGGATCAGGCGGCTGATCGCGCCGCCCATGCCCGCGGCCATCCCCAGCAGCAGGCCCCACGGCGACGTGCCGAGCCAGCAGTCGGCGAGGTAGCCGAGCCCGATCCCGACCGCGATCGAGACCAGAAGGTCCGTCCCCAGCGCGAAGCCCTCGGCCAGCGACGAGACCCGCCGCGGGCTCTTTGGCTCGCTTGTCGATCGCGTCTGCCGGAGAACCTCGGGGATCTCCGGGGCTCCGCTCGGTCGGCGGGGCGGGTCGAGCTGCTCGGGTTGTTCGGGGCGATCGCTCACGCCATGGCTTTCCATGCGAAGGACTCGGCAGCCTCCAACGCTTGTTTGAGCTTGCCGGGCTCGGTGCCGCCGCCCTGGGCCTGGTTGGGCTTGCCGCCCCCCTTGCCGCCGCATGCCTCGGCCGCGGCTTTGATCCAGTCGCCGGCTTTGAGCCCCCGTTTGATCAGGGCATCGGGCACCTGGGCGATCAGGGCGACCCGGTCGTCGCTCGTGCTGGCCAGCAAGACCGCGGCCGAGGGGCAGGTGTCGGCCACGACCTTGAGGGCGGCTTGCAACGCGCCGCGATCTTCGCCGGCCTCGATCCGGCCGATGACGACCTCGCGGAGATCGGCTTTGGCCGATTCGGCGAGCTGCCGGGCTTCCTGGACGGCTCGCGCCGCGGCTTCTTTTGCGGCAGCCTTGGCAGCGCCCTTCGCACGTTCCTGGAGACCGGCCAACGACCGACGCAGCTTCGCCTTGGCCGACAGCGAGAGCGATTGTTGGTCGATCTCCGAAGCGAGCGACTTCATCGCGCCGACGAGTTCCGCGTCGTTGAGCTTGGCGGCCGATGCGATCGAGGCGTTGAGCGCCGTCGCCCGCTCGGCCGCTTCGGCTGCGGCGTCGGCGGTGATCGCTTCGATCCGCCGGATGCCCTTGGCCACGCCGGTTTCCTGGACGACCGCGAACGCGCCCGCCGCGCCGGTGCTGGGCAGGTGCGTGCCGCCGCAGAACTCGATCGAAAGGCCGGCCCAGTCGGCGTTGTCAGGGTCGGCGAGCAGGCCGTCGACGGCCGCGCCGATCGACACAACACGCACCGGGTCGGGGTAGGTCTCGCCGAAGACCGCCCGCACGCCGGTAACAGCCTGCGCGGCCGCGAGCGGAGCGGGCTGCGCATGCACGGGCAGGTCTGCCTCGATCCGTTCGGCCACGAT
Organism: Planctomycetota bacterium; assembly: GCA_039179915.1. Classification (GTDB taxonomy): domain Bacteria; phylum Planctomycetota; class Phycisphaerae; order Phycisphaerales; family UBA1924; genus JANQQZ01. The sequence goes on from JBCDEF010000269.1 coordinate 1,241, forward strand.
CCGCTCGACGGCGGCGACCTCGTCGTCCGTCAGCGGCTTGCCGTGCGAGAAGTCGAAGCGCAGCTTATCGGCATCGACCAGCGAGCCCTTCTGGTCGATGCCGTCGCCGAGGGTCTGCTTCAGTGCGAGGTTGAGCAGGTGCGTGGCGGTGTGGTTGGCGGCGATGGCGGCTCGGCGTTTGCGATCGACGCGGCATTCGACCTCTTCGCCGACGCGGATCTCGCCGCGGACGAGCCGGCCGATGTGCAGGACATAGTCGCCGAAGCGTTGGACTTCGTCGATCTTGAACTCGCTCTGGCGGTGTGCTCCCGAGTCGCGGCGATGCTCGCCGAGGACTTGGAGCCGGCCGGTGTCGGCGACCTGTCCGCCGGCTTCGGCGTAGAAGGCCGTGGTGTCGAGCACGATGCCGAGCCGGTGCAGGCCGCTGCTGGCGGCGTCGGCATGCTCGTCGAAGTTGCGGCCGTTGAAGATCGCTCGGACCGTCGCGCGCTGGGCCCGGTCGGCGTGCTTGCCCGCGTCGTCGGTCGGGCCGATGTTCATCGCGGCGAGTCGGGCAAGGGCGTCGGGCTCGAGCCGCAGCCGGTCGTCGCCCGAGCCGAACTTGCTGCCGGCACGGGAACGCTCGCGCTGCTGCTCCATCGCCCGCTCGAAGCCGGCGACATCGACGGTCAGCCCCCGCTCGGCGGCCATCATCTGGGTCAGGTCGAGCGGGAAGCCGTAGGTGTCGTAGAGCATGAAGGCGTCGTCGCCGGTGATAGCCAGCGGCGCGTCGTAATGTGCTTTCACGAATTGCGGAGTGACGTTCCCGAGGGCTAGCGTGTAGAGTTCGGGTTTCTTCAGATCGAACTCATACTTCAGTTGGATAACTGTGCTTGAATCGGCAGGTTGCTGACCCGCTGTGAGAGCCTCCTCAAGGTCCGCCACTGCCACGTTTCTAATCGGCAGGCTTGCCCTTCGAGCTGTTGCGTCGGAATGAGCACCGATTACCTTGTCGAAGCTCGTCAAGAGTTCGTGGCCAACGTGGCGCCAAAAGACCTTCAAGCCCTTGTCCAGCGTCTTGCCGAAGCTAGCTTCCTCGTCGGCGATGATCTCCGCCACTCTTGCCGTGTTCGCCCGAAGCTCCGGGAAGCCGTCGCCCAGGGTCTTGGCGACGATCGGGACGAGGTCGGTCAGGAAGCCGGTGTCGGCGCCGAGCATCTGGCGTCCGAAGCGGACAGCCCGGCGCAGGACCCTTCGCAGCACGTAGCCCCGGCCCTCGTTGCTGGGCGTCGCGCCGTCGGTGATCGCGAC
>JBCDEF010000270.1:0-2528 GCA_039179915.1 Planctomycetota bacterium
CTCCGCCATGCCTCACTCCTCTTCAGCCGGCCCGCCGGCGCAGGTCCAAGAGGTGAGCGTACCCACGCCGATCGCACGCCGCCCGGCACGCAGACGCCCGGCTTGTCGGCTGGTGTCGGCAGACATGCCCCCGAACCACATCCGACCGCCGCCAAGGCTCGTACAGTGATGCATGACCCGATCCGCACACGCCGCCGATCCGTTCTGCGACGCCGGAACCCTGCCCGAGCGGCTCCCCGATTCGCCCTGGCCGATCTTCGAATCCTGGTACACGCTCGCCCGGGAGGCCGGCCCGGGCGGCGGGCCCGTGCAGCCCAACCCCAATGCGATGAGCCTGGCGACCGTCACCCCCGACGGCCAGCCCGAGAACCGGATAGTGCTGTGCAAGTGGTACGACGCGGCCGCGGGCTCGCTGGTCTTCCACACCAACTACCAGAGCCCCAAGGGCCGATCGCTCGAGCACGCCCCGCGGGCCGCGGTCTGCTTCCACTGGGACCCGCTGCACCGCCAGGTCCGCATCACCGGCCCGATTGTCCGGTGCTCCGCCGAGGACAGCGACCGCTATTTCCGCACCCGCCCGCTGAGCCGCCGCGTCGGCGCATGGGCGAGCGAGCAGTCCGAACCGATCGGTTCCCGCCGGGATCTGATCAAAGCGTTCAAGGCAGCCGCCGACCGGTTCGGCGTCCCGACCAACGCCGACGGCTCGATCGACCCGGAGATCGAGAGCGACATCCCCTGCCCGCCGCACTGGGGCGGCTTCACGCTCTGGGCCGAGCGCATGGAGCTCTGGATCGAGGGCTCGGGCCGCTTCCACGACCGCGCCCACTGGACCCGGCCGCTCTCACCCACGGCCGGTGGCGGCTTCGAGACCGGCCCCTGGGCCGCGACCCGGATCCAACCCTAGCGATCGCACGAGGAAAACCGACGCGACCATGCCCGACGCGCTCCACGATATCGCCACGCTCTCGGGACACGAGGCACGCATCACCGGCGCCTGCTTCGCCCCCGGCCGGTCCGATCGGCTGCTGTCCTGCGGCAAGGACGGCGCGCTGGTCGTCTGGACGCTCACCGGCGAGGACCACGCCGACGCCCAGCTTTTCCGCCACGACGCGCCGATCACCGCCGCCCACTTCTGGCCCGACGATGAGGCGGCAATCTTCTGCGCCGACGACGGCACAGCCCGGCTGATCGACCTCGGCGAAGGCACCGAGACCGCCCGGTTCACGACTATCGAAGCCATGCGCGCCGACGCCGCCCCGTCCTCGCCGCTGGCAAGACGCATCGCCGCCACCGCCGACGCCGCCGGAACGATCGTCGCCGCGCTGATCCCCTTCGGCGCCCTGCTGACCGCGCACCAGTCCGCGGAGCAAAAGAAGCAGCGGCTGTCCTCCGCCGCAGCAGACGCGGCCAAGAGCCGCCTCGCCGCAGTCAGCATCAAGCCCGAGCTGATCCTGTTCGACCTAGCCTCTCTCGAGCCGCTGCGGTCGTGGAAGCTGCCCGCCGAGGCCGCCGGCCCGCCGGTATTTCTCGCCAACGGCTCTGTGGCGGTCTGTGTCGGCCCGAAGGTGCTGATCTTCGACGAGCACACCACAAGGCCAATCGCTGCATTCAAGCCCTCGAATACACCGCTGCGGCATGTGCTCCCGCTCGGCCCGTCCGCCATGATCGGAGTCGACGAGTCCAAGCATGTTGTCAGGATCGATCTCGAACGCACGCTGAGTCAGGTCATCGCCCGCCTGCCCGCGCAGCCCGAGGCCGTGGGCCTCATCGGCGGACGGCTGCTGATCGGCGACACGAAGCGCGGCGTGACGGAGCTCGACCTCGCCGCGATCGCGCCCGAGCCCGTCTTCGCCGAACCGCTCATCCTGCCCGGGGGCAAGATCCGACACATCGCCGGCAGCGACGACGGCGCCCGGTTCCTCGCCGTGACCAATGACAACCGGCTGCGAGTCTACGAGCGGCGAATCATCGATCCGACGAGCCCGGCGTCCGCGGCCGGGCCCGGAGGTGCCCCAGCACCAGCCTGAACGCCGCGGCCACCCGCATCGGCCGCCGGCCTTCCGCCCGCCGGGCCGAGCCGAGCCGGTACGCGATCGACCACTGCCGCGACAGCAGCCTCCACGCGAACAGCGGCGAACGGCCCGGGTCGTACATGTTCGTCGGCTCGCTCGTCACGCCGTTGACCTCGACCACGCCGAAGCCACGCCCGCCGCAAAGCTCGACCTCGTCCGCGAAGCGCAGGTCGAACCGGCCCACGTCGAGCCCGCCCGGAAAGGCGGCAGCGATCTCGACCACTGCCCGCTCGAGCTCCGGCGTGATCAGCTCCGGCGCATCGACAAACATGCACCCCTGCGCGTGGTTCCCCATGCTCGAGAGCACCACCCGCTCGCCCTCGCTCGGCACTCGGCGCCACTCCGACGCCAGCCGCGCCGCGAACATACCCGCCTGGCAGCGGTAGCGGGCGTGCGCCCACACCAGCGTCTCGATCGACCGCGTGCCGTCGCCGACCACCTCCGGCAGGATCTTCC
>JBCDEF010000271.1:0-2523 GCA_039179915.1 Planctomycetota bacterium
CACTACGCGGGCAAGACCGGCGTGCTGCGTGGCCGGGGCAGCAACACCCTGGTCGATCGGGCGGGCAGCTTCCTGGACCGGAAGGCATCGACGGCGCTCAGGGGTAGCTGCTGCTTCGTCGCGGGCACGGTGGTCTGGACGGCCTCGGGCCAGGTGCCGATCGAACACGTGCAGGCGGGTCACCTGGTGCTCTCGAAGCACCACGAGACGGGTGAGGTCGGCTGGTACCCCGTCATCGACACGATCGAGATCCCCGCGTCGGCGTTGCTTGTGCTCACGCTCGAGCACGAGTCGGGCGAGGTCGAGACGGTCGAGACGACCGACGAGCACCCGTTCCGCGTCGGCGGCGCCTGGGCCCGGGCCGACACGCTGGTGCCAGGCACGACGATCGAGACGATGCACGGTACGGCCCGCGTGACCGCGCTGGCCTACGGCTCCCAGCGGCAGACTGTGTACAATATCACGGTCCGCGGTGCCCACACCTACCTCGTCGGCGACGACAAGGTGTGGGTGCATAATTGCACACCGAAGCTGCGCCTGCCTGGTCCAATACGTCCGAAGAGTACATCGCGGCTTGTATTAGTAGATGTTGAAACCGGAACTGTAATTACCGGAAAAAGAAGCGAAGCACTACATGCTCAGATTTTCAATCGGGTCGGCGGAGATCCAGACGGATATGTTGGCGGTTTGGTACGTTTTGACGATCGCGGGTTAATCAGTTCGGGTGAAATCATGTCTGGAACTTTCCCCGGATCTGCTGATTCTGCTCTTCAAGCACAGTCACTCCTGAATATGCTGCGAGGGCAGTAGGATGAATATGTCTGACGTGTTGCAGATGTCCGATGCAGATGTCCGCCATCTCGCCTTAAATAGGCTGTGCAAAAGCCTTGTTTGTGATGTGCGGAAACTTCCAGACAATATTTCACTTATTATGTATGAATCTATATGCACGATGTCAATTGATTCCGACGGGGTCGTGCCTGTCTTTTTAGTAGTATTCGGGCTTGGACATGAAAAGTCTGATTTTGTTTCTATTGCATTGCGAATCGTGCCATTATGCGATGCCGGTGTCCACTGTATCATTGACAATGTGTGCGATGCAATAACTAGGTGCGTTTCGCTTCGGTATTCCGTCGGTATCGAGTCAATAATCAGAAACCTTGCTCGACATTGAAGAACGCGCAATCATCAACTGGCGGGCGTTTTGTTGTCGAGTTCGTTGGCCGGTAGCTATGTATACTCCAACAGATATTGTGATTCCGTGGTCAAGGGGCGATCTCGATTACGCTGGCAGCATGGGATCTCTTCGGCGGATCCGCAAGGAGGCAAGCGACCGCGCTGATGCTATCTTAGACGCGATGGGAATGTTTCAAGCTGACAGAAGACTATATGAAGGCGAGGTTCCTCTTGATATTGGTGTTATCGAGAGTACAGACCAATGGATCGACAAGCACACCGCGGTGCTCCCGGATAAAACGATCGACATCATCATCGAAAAAGAGGCGCCGGCCAGATCGAGGCGAGTGATCGCTAACAAACTCACTGCGTCCGCGAGGGCCATCATGGTCGACCTTGGCATATTATTTGCGCAGGTGGTCTTGCACAATTGCCCAACAATGAAGTGGAAGGTGACCAAGTACAAGAACACGCCTCACGAGATCGTTCTCTCCAACCCTGTCAGCCGGTATGAGCACAGCCCTTGGCGGCAGGTCTGGGGCGCGGTCTCTGGTGTGGTCGAAGCCAACGAGAGCCACCACCTGCTTCGGTCGTACGCAGTCGCACTGCAGCAGCCGCCGCTGAAATAGAGATTGCCAAGAGTAGCCGAACCAGAGCGGCCAGACGCTGATCGCTGCGGCGTTGCACTCGGGCCGTGGCGTGGGCGCGATCGCGGCGGCGTTCGACATGCAGGGGATGTACACCGACGGCGGCAACCTCTACGGCTACCTGGGCTCGAACCCGTGGACCCGCTCCGACGTGCTGGGCCTGTCCTGGGACCCGTTCGACGACATGGACCGCATCGTCGCCGAGATGACCGGGGCGAGAGCGGCATTCGCGCAATCGCTCGGGCGTGACGCGGTCGCGGCGGGCCTGGTTGCCGCGAACATCATGACGTTCCTGCCCTTCCCGGGCACGGCCGTCCTCGGCGAGCTGGCCAAGGCGGCTCTTGGCGGCCAGTCGATGCGCATGGCACTACTCAACTCTGCGACGGGGCTCGTGCCTGGCGGAAAGCTTCTGGGCAAGCTCGGCTCGTGGCTCGGCGGTGTCGGCACCTCCGCGTGGAGCGCGGCGAAGCACTACGCGGGCAAGACCGGCGTGCTGCGTGGCCGGGGCAGCAACAACCTGGTCGACCGGGCGGGGGATTTCCTCGACCGGAAGCCCGGCCTGGCGTGCGGGTGCTTCGCGGCCGGCACGATGGTGTGGACGGCGTTCGGCCAGGTGCCGATCGAGCACATCACGCCCGGCACGCTGGTCTGGTCGCAGGACGAAGACGGCTCGGGCGGCTACGGCCTGAGCGTGGTGACC
>JBCDEF010000272.1:0-2426 GCA_039179915.1 Planctomycetota bacterium
CCGCATCGGCCCGGCCGGCGCCGTGCTCGTTGGCTCGATCGACGGCATCTTCAGCGTCACACCGGGCGGCGAGCCCGCGCTCGAGATCCCCGCCGGCAGCGTGATCAGCAACCCGGAGGACATCGCCTTCGACTCGCAGGGCCGCCTGGTCATCGCCAACTTCTCGAGCCGAGTGCTGGTCCGCTTCGATCCGTTCTCGCAGACGATCACCGAGCTGGCCGAGTTCCCGCTGGGCATCCTGCAGTTCGCGCTGGATGGAGACGACAACGCCTACGTCGTCAACCCGGGCGGCGGGATCGCCGTCGTCCCGCCCGACGGCAGCGGGATCGATCGTGTCATCGGCGAGGGTCAGTTCACCGGCGTCGCGGTCGTCGGCGACGGCGCGGCCGTGCTCCCGGGGCTGTACACCTTCGACCTCGAGACCGGCGACCTGCTGCAGCTCGACGAGAGCGGACAGGCCGTGCGGGTGCTCGCCGAGCGGTTCGAGCCGCGAACCGTGCCCGCCGGCACCGTGCTGCCCGCGGCCGCCGAGCTCGAGCTGACCGAAACCGGGCGACTGCTGTTCGCCGTCACCGAGACCAGCGAGCTGTCGACCCTCTTCGACCCCTGCGCCCGGGCCGATGTGGACGGCGACGGGCTGATCACCTCGACCGACTTCTTCGCCTGGGTCGCGGGCTTCGGCAGCGGCGACCCCGCCGCCGACATCAATGCCGACGGCGTGGCCGATGTCACCGACTTCTTCCTCTTCGCCGCGACAACGGGCACCTGCGGCGGCTAATCCGCGGGCCGCAGCAGCGGGAACAGGATCACGTCCCGGATCGTCGGCGAGTTCGTCAGCAGCATCACCAGCCGATCCACGCCAAGCCCCATGCCCCCCGCCGGCGGCATGCCCACCTTGAGTGCCTCGATGAAGTCCTCATCGAGGTTCCGGAACGTGCTCTCCTCGTCGTCGATGCCCGCCAGCTGCTCGCGGAACTTCGCGAGCTGGATGTCCGGGTCGTTCAGCTCCGTGTAGTGCGGCCCGATCTCCATGCCCGCGATAAACAGGTCCGCCCGCTCGGCGATCGAATCGTCATTGTGCTTGGGCCGCGTCAGCGGGCTCAGCGCGCTCGGGTAGTCCATCACCCACGTCGGCACGCTCGGATCGATCGTCGCCTCGGCGACCTCTTCGAACAGTTCATTCACAACCCAGACATCGTCCAGCGGCGTGCCGTCCTCGGCCGTCGTCTTGATGCGGTGCTTCGCGGCTTCTTCTCGTGCTCGGGCGACGTCCGTCATCGGGAAGCCCAACGCCCGCTCGAACAGGTCGGCGTACGTGATCCGCGGCCAGTCCTGCGCGTAGTCGATCGTCAGCTCGCCAAACGGCAGCGCCACGCCGTCTGCGCCGGTCTCATCGGCGACAACCTTCGCCGCGCCGCGGACGATTGCCTCGGACAGGTCCATGACCGTGTGGTAGTTGCCGTAGGCGTGGTACGCCTCGATGGCGGTGAACTCCGGGTTGTGCTGCTTGTCGACGCCCTCGTTTCGGAAGTTGCGGTTGATCTCGAAGACGCGGTGCATGCCGCCGACCATGAGCCGCTTGAGGTACAGCTCGGGGGCGATGCGCATGAACAGGTCGAGCTCGAGCGCGTTCATGTGGGTGACGAAGGGCCTCGCCGCGGCGCCGCCCGCGAGCGACTGGAGCATGGGCGTCTCGACCTCGATGTAGCCCCGCTCGGTCATGACGCGCCTCGCCTCGGCCACGATCTTCGACCGCAGCTCGAATGTGCGCATCGAGTCGGGGTTGGCGTAGAGGTCGATGTACCGCTTGCGGTAGCGCGTCTCGACGTCGGCCAGGCCCGCCCACTTTTCTGGGGGCGGCGCGAGGCTCTTGCTCGCCAGCTCGAGCCTGGTCACCCAGAGCGTCACCTCGCCCTTGCGGGTCTTCATCAGCCGGCCCTCGGCGATGACGATGTCGCCCAGATCGAGTGCCGTCTTGGCCAGGTCGAACGACTCGCCGTTGCCCGCGGCCTCGCAGTCGGCCTTGCTCACCGCGATCTGAAAACTCTCCCGCGTCTGGTCGCGCAGGTTCATCCACACCAGCTTGCCGCTGGGCCGTCGGAGCATCACTCGGCCCGCCACCACCACATTCGGCCTCGCGTCTTGGTCGTCGTTGGTCTTGGCTGAGTCGCGTTCGTTGAACGCGGCGTCGGCGGCCTCGTCCCACAGGCCGTGGGCCGTTTCGAGGGGGCTGATGCGGTCAGACAGCTCCGAACGCTGGCCGTAGGGCCGAAAGCCCAGACCGGCCGCGGCCTCGCGGTTCTCGCGCCGCTGCTGCTCGAGCTGGTGGATGTCGTTGTTGGTCTCGGTCGCGGCAGTCTGATCACTCATCACGCACAATAGAAGCACGAGACCGGCCATGAATCGCAACTGCCGGATGGGTCGTA
>JBCDEF010000273.1:0-2392 GCA_039179915.1 Planctomycetota bacterium
CGACCGGATCGTCGAGGAGGTCCGGCTTGAGGGCGAGCCGGCGCTGCGGCGTTGGGCCGCGTCGTTGGGTGATCTTGAATCCGAATGCGAACCGCTGCTGATCGGACCGGAGGCGCTGCGTGCAGCGCTCGACGGGCTCGATACCGACAACCGAGGCGTGCTCGAGCGGGCGGCGGACCGCATCAGATCCTTCGCCGAGGCGCAGCGGTCCAGCGTTCGGGGTTTCTCGGAGCCGATCATGGGCGGCAGGCTGGTCCAGGAGATCGCGCCGGTCGAGCGGGCCGGGTGCTACGCGCCGGGCGGGCGGTTCCCGCTGCCGTCTTCGGTGCTGATGACGGCGGTGACCGCCCGGTCCGCGGGCGTGGATCGGGTGGTCGTGGCCAGCCCGCGGCCGGCGGCAGCCACGCTCGCGGCGGCCGCGCTGGCTGGCGCCGATGCCGTGCTCGCGGTGGGCGGGGCGCAGGCGGTTGGCGCGATGGCCTACGGCGTCGCGGGACTCATCGACCCCTGCGACGCGATTGTCGGTCCGGGCAACGCCTATGTCACCGCGGCGAAGCAGATCGTCAGCGGCCGGGTCCGGATCGACATGCTCGCCGGCCCGAGCGAGCTGCTGGTCGTGGCCGATGCGGATGCGGATCCGCGGGTCGTCGCCGTGGATCTGCTCGCCCAAGCCGAGCACGACACCGACGCCCGGCCGATGCTCGTTGCAACTTCGGCAGCTCTTGCCGATGCGGTCGACGCGGAGATCACACGGCAGCTCGGGACGCTGCCGACGGCCGACATAGCACGCCGCGCGTGCGCGAACGGGTTCACTTGTGTGGTCGGTTCGCTCGATGCGGCCGCCGTCGTCAGCGACCGCGTCGCGCCGGAGCACCTCGAGGTGCACGTCGCCGACAGCTCAGGGTTCGTGGATCGGCTTCGGCACTACGGGGCGGCGTTCGTGGGCTGGGCCTCGGCGGAGGTGCTGGGCGACTACGGCGTGGGACCGAACCACACGCTGCCGACCGCGGGCACTGCCCGCTCGGCCGGCGGGCTGAGCGTGTTCGACTTCCTGCGGATCCGCACGCGGATCGAGATCGATGACGCCGATGCCGCGAAAGCCGCGATCCGAGACGCGGCGGCGTTTGCACGCATCGAGGGACTCGAGGCTCACGCCCGCAGCGCCGAATCCCGGCTCTCGGACGCCTGAGCGCCGGTGAGTATCGGCAGGCTCGGCTGGCCGTCTCCGCACGGTGTCAGAAAGGGTACCAGCTCGTTCGGCAGCCGCTTCAGCCCCCGGCGGCGGGCCTTGGCCACCGCGTAGTGCAGCGAGTCGTGCACGCGGCGCTGCACCCGCTCGGTCACAGTGACGCCCCAGATCTGCATCTGCTCCAGGGAGTACCGCCACGCGTGGTACTCCTCGAGACATCGCGGCTTGTAGACGCTGAACCCGATCGCGTGGTGCCCGATCTCGTGGAGAAAGACGGCCGCGGACATCGGCCCCTTTGGTTTGGGCGATTCGATCAGGCGGCTGACGGTGCCGTCCTGATACGTCACCTGCCACGCGACGCCGCTCATCGAACTCCGCCACTTCCGGACACGGACGCCGTGCTCGGCGAGCATCTGCCGGGTCATGCGCTCATATCTTTCGGCGGCCGGACCGGGGGCACGTATCGCACGGTCTGGCTTCGGCGGCTTTCGTGCTTCTATGGCCGCCGGTTTGCGGCGCTCGGCCGGCGGCTCTCGTTTGGCCTTCGGCAGCAGGTCCCAGAGCAAACGCACGTCAGCCATCCACCGGAGTTGTTGGCCGGAAGCGAGCGCCGCTTTCGATCGACCGGCCGCGGGCGAAATCGGCGAAGCCCATCGCCCGCTTGCCGCCGGGCTGCACCTCGAGCAGCCGGATGGCTCCCTCGCCGCAGGCGATCACGCCCTCGTCCGCATCGAGCACTGCGCCCGCTTCGGCCTGGCGATCGGTTGTTGCCCGGTCCGCCCGGAGCAGCTTGAGCTTGTGCTCGCCGAGCACGGCCTCGGCGCCGGGCCAGGGGCTCAGGCCATTGATAGTCGCGCGGACGGCCTCGGCCGGCTGCATGAAATCGATCGCGGCCTCGGCCTTCGATAGCTTCGGCGCGAGCGTGACGAGCGACTCGTCCTGCGTGGCCCGCTGCAGCGTTCCCGATCCGAACGCCGCCAGCACGCCGTCGACCAGCTCCGGGCCGTCGGCCGCCAGCAGGTTGTGCAGTTCGCCCGTGGTTTGCGCGGGCTCGATCGGCCGACGGCTCTGCCCGAGAACCTCGCCGGCGTCCATGGCCTCGGCCAGCGTGATCACGCTGTTGCCCGTCTCGGCGTCGCCGGCCATGATCGCGTGATGGATCGGCGCTGCGCCCCGCCAACGCGGCAGCAGCGAGGCGTGCAG
>JBCDEF010000274.1:0-2382 GCA_039179915.1 Planctomycetota bacterium
CATCCTGACCATCGCGCACAACGCCGGCGAGCTCGGGCTTTCTCGGGCCGCCCTCGTTGGCATGCTGACACCGATCTGCCTTGCCGCGGTTGGTTTTCTTGCGTGGGCGGTCTGGTCGCTTCGGCCGGGTGCGATCGCGGTCGGGGTGTTCGCGATGGTCTGCCTGCAGGGCATGCTCGGCGCGCTGCGGGTCACCGAGATCAGCCCGGCTTTCGGGACTGTGCATGGCGTGATGGCGCAGCTGATCCTGGGCGCGACCGCGGTGCTGGCAGCGCGGCTGTCGGGCACGTGGCCCGGTGTTCGATCGGTCCCCGCGGAGACGGCCGGCGCGGCGACGGGCATCGCAAAGGCGGCCGCCGCGGCCTTCATCTGTTTGCTGATCCAGCTCTCGCTCGCGGCTCTCTTTCGCCACACCGGAGCGGCCCACGCGTTGTGGACGCACGTCGGCTTCTCGCTCTTCGCGATGATCGCCCTGGGGGTGCTCGGGTTCAGCTTGCAGCGAGCGGACGCGTTCTCGGATGGAGGCCGTGTGCTCCGACGGATCGGCACGGCCGTGATCGCCTGCACCGTGCTGCAGATGTCGCTCGGGTTTGTCGCCTGGGCGGTCGTGGGCGACGGGGGCGGGCCCGAGCGCGTTGTCATGCACGACGAGCTATCGACCGCGGCAGACCCAAACATACTTCGTACGATTTTTGCAACCAGCCACCAGGCCAACGGTGCGCTGCTGATGGGGCTGACATGGGCGGCCTGGGCGTGGGCATCGGGTGTCGTGCGGGCGGGTCGCGGTAGTGCGACTGCCCAAGGTTTCGGCGGCTCAACCTGAGATCCCGCTGCAATGCTGCGGCGGTGATGCCGTTACGCTTGAGAAGCGGCGGCGACCGCCCGGGAGACCACATCGATGGCAGCGGCCCGACGAATCCGCGACGAGGACTTCGGCTACGAACAGGCCCGGCATCTGCTGTGGCGCGCTGGCTTCGGCGGCACGGCGGTGCAGATCCAGACGCTGGCCGAGTGGGGCGCCGTGCGTTCGGTCGACTACCTGCTCGGCTACGAGCGGGTCCGCGATCCGGAGCCGCCGACGCCGACGACGTTCGACCGAGACATCATGCGGCCGGCGACGGACGACGAACGACGCACAGCTCGGCGGGCGCGCCAGCTCCAGGACGAGAACACGCTCGCGCGGCTCCGCCTTCGGCGACAGGAATCGCAGCGGGCCGACCGCCGGCAGATGCGGCAGCTCCAGCGGTGGTGGCTGGCCCGCATGATCGAGACCCCCCGGCCGCTGCAAGAGAAGATGACGCTGTTCTGGCACGGCCACTTCGCCACCAGCTACCGCACGATCGAGAACAGCTACCACATGTTCATGCAGAACCAGCTGTTCCGCACGCGGGCGACCGGCAGCGTCGCGGAGCTTCTGCGGCAGATCATCCGCGACCCGGCGATGCTGGCCTACCTCGACAACAATGACAGCCGCAAGGACCGGCCCAACGAGAACCTGGCCCGCGAGCTGCTTGAGCTGTTCAGCCTGGGCGTGGGCCACTACAGCGAGCGAGACATCAAGGAGGGCGCGCGGGCGCTGACCGGCTACTCGTTCGACGACGACAGCTTCGTCTTCCGCCGCAACAACCACGACGGCGGCCACAAGCGTATCCTCGGCCGATCGGGCACGCTCGACGGGGACGGCTTCGTCGACGCGATCATCCGCCAGCGGCAGTGCGCTGAGTTCATCTGCCGCAAGCTCTACCGCTTCTTCGCCGAGGACATCCCGCTCGATATCGATTCCCGGGACCTGTCGTCCGGCGCGTTCGACACGATCCGCGGCATGCGGCGGGCGATGATCGCCGGCGACTACCAGGTCGGCCCGGCGCTGCGTGAGCTGTTCCTCTCCGAGCACTTCTACTCGGGCTCGGTCGTCAGCGGCCAGATCAAGAGCCCGACGGTGCTGGTCGTGGGCGCGGTCCGGTCGCTCAACACGCCGGTGCGCGACCTCTCGATCCTGCTCGACGCGATGGACCTGATGGGCCAGAACCTGTTTTTCCCGCCGAGCGTCAAGGGCTGGGACGGCGGCCGGAACTGGATCAACACCTCCACGCTGTTTGTTCGGCAGAACATCCTGGCGTACCTGCTGACGGGCAAGAAGCCCACCGGGTACGACGCCCTTGCGGACCAGGAAGTCTTCGACCCGGTGCCGCTGCTGGCCGAGCTCGACGCCGCCTCGCCCGGATCGGCGCGGAACACGTCGGCGGTCACGTCGTATCTGCTGCGGCTGACGACCGGGGGCGTTGCGCCCGGACCGCGTGAAACGATCGAGGGCTTTCTCCGGCAGCACGGCGGCCGGACCTCGCCCGAGGTTCTGACCGGCGCGCTGCTGCTGATCACCGC
>JBCDEF010000275.1:0-2381 GCA_039179915.1 Planctomycetota bacterium
ACGAGTTCTGCCGCGTCCCGCCGGCCGTCGTTAAAGAGGTGACGAAGGCCGCGGACAGCAAGTCGAAGACGATCACCGGCCAGACCTATGTCAGCACGATCGACCACCCCGCGGCCGAGAAGATCTATGACGCGCTCCAGAACGCCAGGCTCCGCAGCCCCCCCACCGACTGCCTTGCGCCCATCGGCGTGCGCCAGATGCTCGCGGGCATGCTCAAGGGCGTCCAGGCCGAGTTCTACACCGCCAGCACGCGAAGCCCTGCTGTGTACCGCGGCAATCCGTTTCAGATCGAAGCCGCGATCGCCTACGGCGGCGACCTGCCGGGCGACCAGCAGGCCCGCGTGATCCGCTTTGCCAACCGCGTGCCGCTGCTCTACCAGCAGTCGGCGTGCTGCGCATTCAAGAGTGTGGTCGAGACCGGCTGGAAGAACTACGGCATGGCCCAGCCCCGCGGCGGCGGGCCGGTCGGGCCGCTGGTCATCATGATCCACATGGCCAGCGTCTGGGTGCCGTTTACGAGCGAGAGCAAGGAAGCGATCGCGGACTACGACGACATCCGCAAGGAGATGACGCTCGCGCTCAAGGAGTGCGGCCGCAAGCTCGGCGCGTACATCCGCCGCCGGCAGCGCATGAAGCGCGAGGGCGAACGGCGGGACGTCTTCGAACGCTACATCGGCGAGATCGCCAAGAGCTGCAACGCCCTGACCGGCGCGGACACGGCCGAGCTCTATGAGTCGCTCATGAAGCAGGCCAAACGCCGCACCGAGATCGCTGACGCCAAGCTCGACGAGGAGGGCAAGTTCATCAAGGACGATGACGGCCGGCTGGCCAAGGACGAGGACGTGATCATCGTCCGCGACGGGCAGATTGCGAACGTCAAGGACGAGCCGGCGGCTGAAACGGAAGCGAAGCCGAGCAAGCGATCAACGCCCGACGCGGGCAAGAAGGTCGTGAAGAAGAAGGTCGTCAAGAAGGTGCGGAAGAAGAAGGAGCCCGCCAAAGCCGGGCTGTTCGAGGGCTAGTCGATGTCACCCGGGATAGTTGACAGCGAGCGGTCGTGGTACTCGGTGTCACGAAAGCTTTTGGCACAAGCCTTGGGCATCGCGCTTCCCGACGAGTCGCAAGATGGCATTGCCGAGTTCGCGAGTGCCGACCGGATCGACGAGTTTTGCTCGCTGTATCTCGAGCATCCGGACCTGCACCCGATCGCTCGCGCTGAATGCGTTGAAGCGGTGCTGACATCGTTATCGCAGTGCATCGAACAGGGGACTTCAACTTCGGAGATCTACGAGCGTGCACAGATCGTCGTGCTCGATGCTCAGCACAACCCGTGGGCTTTACGGCACTTGATCCCGCTCGAGAACTTGAACCCCGCAATCGATCCGGGCGATCATGCCGTAAGCATGTGGCTGCAAGGACTCAACGGACTCGAGCTCAAATCGATTCGAGTCCAGACAGCAAGACTCAACGATCCGACCAACCACTCTTTGGATTAAACGCATGGCCAAGAAACGAACCACCAAGAAGACCCCCGGCCGCAAGAAAGTCTCGTCGAAGCCGGCCAAAACGCGGTCTGTCGCCGAGCGTGATGAGCGTACTGCGGAGCGGCTAACGGATCTGGCTGAGGGCATTGTGAAGTCCGCGATGTCCGGCCGGGAGCCCAAGGTCGAGGTACCCACGCGGTCTGCCGGTAACACCAAGTGGAACAAGTCCCGCGGCATTCTCCAGATGGGGGCCGGCACGCAGGAACGCCAGCTTTTCAACATGGGCCAGGCCCGCAAGTTCATGCAGACACTGCTCCACGGCGAGGGCATCAAGGACCTGATCGGCCAGGGCAAGACGTCGTCTCTGCGTGGTATGTTCTACAAGAGCCTGCACACGATTCAGGGCACCAAAGAGAAGACCTTCAACGACCAGACCGAGTCCGACGGCATCCTCGAAGACCTGGAAGTCACGATCGGATCGCTGCGGGAAGAGCTGCACATCTTCGCCAAGAAGCGCGGCACGATGGTCGGCAACATCACCGTCATCGATTCGGGCGACACCATCGATTGCAGGCGCATGGGCTCGGGCGGGTATGCGATCCCGAGCATCTGTGAGCCGGACGTGATCCAGTTCGAGAAGGTCGAGGCCGACTTCGTCCTGCACGTCGAGAAGGACACCGTCTGGCAGCGCTTCAACGAGGACAAGTTCTGGCGCGAGCACAACTGCATTTTGACAGAAGGCTCGGGCCAGCCGGCGCGGGGCGTCCGCCGCATGCTGCACCGGCTCAACAAGGAGCACGGCCTGCCGATCATCTGCCTGCTCGACTGCGACCCCTGGGGACACTACATCTACAGCGTCATCAAGCAGGGCTCGATCTCGCTCGCCTTCGAGTCCGA
>JBCDEF010000276.1:0-2370 GCA_039179915.1 Planctomycetota bacterium
AGCGGGCGAGGCACGTTCCGATCGACGGCCGGCGACCGGCGGCGGAGCAGGTCCGCAGCGCGCGGGCCCGGGCCGCCGAGCGGCGGATACGTGCTTCCAAGCGGGTGGCTTCCCGGCGCGGCCGCGGTTCAGCCGGACAGCCGCCCGGGCGGTACCGCGGGGCGGCGGTGGCGATCGGCGTGGTCGTCGGGCTGGTCAGCATCCCGCTGGTCGTCGCGCTCGTCCAGCAGAACGACTCCCGCGAGGCGGTCGGCGTCGCGATCGCGCAGGCCGAAGCCGCCGCGGAACGCGCCATCGCCAACTCGCACGCCCATGCGCAGGCACATATGAATGACGCCCTTGCCACTGCTCACGCCCGCGGTGCTGTCGTGCTGGCACCCCCGACGCCCGAGGCGCCCGCCTCGGCGTCTGCCGATCGCGGCACGGTGCTGGTTGTCAGCGGCTTCCGGGCCCCGATCGACGAACCGACCAGCCGCGAGCTCGCCAGCGTGATCGAGCAGTTGCAACGCCACGGCTTCGAGACGGTCAACAATGTTGTCGGTACGGTCAGCGACGTCGATGACCTGCGGCTGCTGGTCGCGATGCGGCAGCTGCACGACCTGTCGCCGAGCCTGGACGAGGCCGCGGGCGCGATCGAGTCGTGGTTCGGCCGCGACGCCGCCGGCCGGTACGAGGCGGCCGTCATGCTCGCCCCTGATCTCGAAGCGGGCTCGGCCGGCAAGGACCGGCAGCGGGTCGTCATCGCGGACGAGAACTCGGCGTTCACCCTGCACTCGATCGAGCCGGTCTCGATCGCCGAGTACACGGTCCGGGCTGTCAAAGACTGACGTCACACGCCGGCGTGCGACGCGCGGGCGAGGCTCTCGAGCGTCGCCGCGGCAGCGCCGGAGTCGATCGATCGCTCCGCCAGCACCAGTGCCTCCGGGAGGTCATCGGTGATCCCGGCCACGAACACCGCGGCCGCCGCGTTGATCAGCACGATGTCGCGATGCCCGCCGGTTTCGCCCGCGAGCACCCGCCGGATGATGTCCGCCGAGGCGTCGACATCTTCGACAAGCAGCGCCTCGCGCGGCACGGGCCGGAGCCCAAGCCGGTCCGGCTCGATCGTCATCGCACGGGTGCCGCCCGGCTCGATCAGCACCGCGTCGGTCGGGGCGGCGAGACCGATCTCGTCGAGCCCTTCCCGGCTGTGGACGACCAGGGCGCGCTCGACGCCGAGCTCGGCCAGCGCGTCGGCGACGAGGCTCACCAGCTCGGGCCGGTAGACCCCGATGAGCTGCCGCTCGGCCCTCGCTGGGTTGGTCAGCGGCCCGAGCAGGTTGAAGATCGTGGGGATCCCCAGCGACGCCCGCGGTTCGGCGGCGTGCTTCATCGCCGGGTGATGATGGATCGCGAAGCAGAAGCAGACCCGAGCCTGACGCAGGCATGCCGCGAGCACCGGCGCGGGAGCATCGAGGTTGACGCCGAGCGCGCCGAGGACCTCCGCCGAGCCCCGGCCGGTCCGGCTCCGGTTGCCGTGCTTGGCGACGACGATGTCCTGGTGCGCGCCCGCGGCGACGATCGCGGCGGCGGTCGACACGTTGAAGGTCTTCGGCGCTCCCCCGGTGCCGCAGGTATCAACCACGCGCTGCGACGGCTCGGGCGTAAACGGAACGGTTTCCACGTGACGCCGCATCACCCGCGCGGCGGCGGCGAGTTCCTCCGCGGTCACGCCGCGGGCCTGCATCAACGCCAGGATCGCGGCGATCTGCGCCGCATCGACCCCGCCGCCGAGGATCGCCGAGAACAGCGCCTCGGTCCGGGCGCTCGACAGCGGCAAGCCGACGACCAGATCTCGAATCTCGTCCATGGACGACCCTAGGTTCCGGCGGGCGGGCGAACCGCCGGGCCGACTCGCCGATATACACTCCGTGATGGCCGGCTCTTCTGCATCGAATCCAGTGTCCGGGCCGCCGACAGGGCTTTCGGAGGCGCTTCGGCGTCGCGTGCTGCGGGCACGCCGCCGGCTGGTTCGAGATCGTGCGATTCGCCTTGTACGGCAAGCAGCCCCGTGGCTGGCCGCGGGCTGCGTGCTTGCGGTGAGTGCCGCGAAGCTCGTGGGTGCTTCGGTGCCGATGGACAACCGGTTCGTAGCGATCGGCGGGCTGCTGGTGATCGTGCTGGGTTACGCGGTGGTGCTCGTCGTGCGGCTCCGGCGCAAGGCGGACGGCGAGCTGGCGGCCGCGGTCGCGCTGGACCAGGCCCACGGCACGGACGATGCGATCGCCTCGGCGTGGCAGTTCGCCGCCGGCGATCCCGGGGCGTTCGAGTCGATGGCGGTCGGGCGGGCCGAGGGCGTCGTCGCGAGCGTTGATCCGGCTCGGGTGTCGA
>JBCDEF010000277.1:0-2341 GCA_039179915.1 Planctomycetota bacterium
CGAAGACGCCGCCGGCCTGCTCATGGAGCTGCTGCGGCCGAAGTCCACGGAGACCACCGATGAGTCGTAAGTTCGCCAACATCGTCAGCCTGCTGCTGGTCGCGGGCGCCATTCTCGCGAGCGTACTCGCCTACCCCAACCTGCCTGAACAGGTGCCGACACACTGGAACGCCGCCGGCGAAATCGACGGCTACTCAGGTCGGCTCACGGCCGCCATCATGGGTCCTGCACTCGCGGCGGGCATCCTCTTGCTCATGTGGCTGATCCCCGTAATCTCACCGCGCGGCTTCCGGACCGACAGCTTTCAGAACGTCGTCAACGTGATCCAGGTCATGCTCGTCGCCTTCATGGTCGGCATGGGCGGCATCATTCTGGCCGCAGGCTTCGGCCACGAGCTGTCTGTCGAGACCATCGTACCGATTGCGACCGGCCTGCTGTTCATCGTGCTCGGCAACTACATGGGCAAGATCCGAAAGAACTTCTTCATCGGCATCCGCACGCCCTGGACGCTGGCCAGCGATGAGGTCTGGGCGCTGACACACCGCTTCGGTGGCTACCTCTTTGTGATCGCGGGCGCGCTGCTGATGGTCACGCCGCTCATCGGCCTCGGCATCGAAGTCGTGGTGGGCGCGTCACTCTTTGCAGGCCTGGGCCCCGTCGTCTACTCGTTCATTGCCTACCGCCGCATCGAAGGCTTCGGACCCGACGAGGACAAGCTTGAGGAGGTACCGCATGAATAAGCACGTCGTCTTTGTGGCCGCCGTGGCCCTGCTGCTCCCCATGCCGGCCGCAGCCCGCGACGAGGCCGTTGTCGTCGACGTCGGCGACACGAAGCTCCACGGCACGCTCGAGCTACCGCGCCGGGACCCCGTCGCAGCCGCCCTCATCATCTCAGGCTCCGGCCCCACGGACCGCGACGGCAACTCGTCGATCCTGCCCGGCAAGAACAACAGCCTGCGCTACCTGGCTGAAGCGCTGGCCGACGAGCGCATCGCCTCACTGCGCTACGACAAACGCATGATCGGCGAGAGCGCCAACCCGAACATCATCGAGGCCGACCTGCGCTTCGACCACTTCGCCGACGACGCCGTGAAGCTCGCCGCATTCCTCAAGGAGCGTCTGGACGTGCCCGTGTTCCTGATCGGCCACAGCGAAGGCGGCCAGATCGCGTTGACCGCGGCCGAGCGAGAAGCGTTCGCAGGTGTCGCCGTCATTGCAGGCCCGGGCGAACACCCGGCCGATCTCATCGCACGCCAGCTCGCGCAGCAGATTCCGCCCGACCTGTTCGAGGACAGCGTGCGCACACTCGATGCATTGCGTGCCGGTAATCTCGTCGATGACCCACCGGCGCAACTCGGCGTGTTGTTTCGCAAAAGTGTGCAGCCCTACCTCGTCTCGTGGTTCAAGTACGACCCGCCGATACAGGCCGCGAACATCGACGAGCCGCTGCTGCTCATCTACGGCACCACGGACATCCAGGTCGAGGTCAGCAATGGGGAAGCCCTGGCCGCGGCCCACGCCGACGCCCGACTCGTCATCATCGAGGGTATGAATCACGTGTTGAAGATGGTGTCCGGCGCACCCGTCGACCAGATGCCAAGCTACTCCGACCCCGACCTACCGCTGGCCGACGGTGTGGCCAGGGCGATCACGGCCTTCGTGACCGAAACTACGACACGCTCGCCATAGCGGGCGTCGACAGCGCCGCGGCAACCACAGCGCGCAGTGCGTCGTTGGTGAACGGTTTCGCCAGGTAGTCATCCATCCCGGCCGCAAGACAGCGCGCCCGGTCTTCGGGCATCGCGTTGGCGGTCAGACCCACTATGGGCACCGTGTGCCCCGCCTCGCGCGCCCGGCGTGTCGCCTCGAGTCCGTCCATCTCGGGCATCTGGCAGTCCATGAGCACGACATCAATGCCGCCCTCGGCAAGTCGCTGCAGCGCGATACGCCCACGGTCGACGTGCTCGACGGCGTAGCCCGCGCGCTCAAGCATGGCAGAAGCCACACGTGCGTTTACCGGGTTGTCCTCGACGATGAGCACGCGGCAATCGCGGGGGTCGATGACAGCGGTCTGCGCAGCAACTTCAGTCTCGGGCACCTTGCAGGCCAGCACTTCAGGCATGGGGACGCGCAGTGAGAACATACTGCCCTTGCCGAAGGTGCTCGTGACCTGAATGTCGCCCTCGAGCATCTGTGCGAGCTCGCGACAGATTGACAAGCCCAGGCCGGTGCCACCGAAGCGGCGGTTGGGGCTGTCTTCGACCTGGTGGAACGCGCTGAAGATGCCACTGCACTCGGAATCGGGAATGCCGATTCCCGTGTCCGCTACGTCGATACACCA
>JBCDEF010000278.1:0-2333 GCA_039179915.1 Planctomycetota bacterium
CAGACGGAAAGCGTGGCCTGGGATGTTCCGCGATGGGTGTGTTCACGGCAGGGCTCCGGGTTCACAAGAAACAATCGGCTGGCCAGACTGGTGTTCTGCACCCCGGGTCGTCAGAAGCCGATAGCCCACCCCGGTATCGGCGAGAACACAGCATGCCGATAGGATTGTGTACGGGTCTCGCGTGTTCGGTCGGGATCGTTCACGACCTGCTCTCGTATGCTTTGGTGATGACGGAGTCCCACGTGAACGAGGATCAACCAACGCGGCTTCCGGTGGCGATACGTCTTGTGCTGCTCGCCGTTGCCGGGCTGACCGCCGCGCTGTCTACGTTCGGCGTGGTTGTCGGGCTCTTCCCGGGTCTGTTCGGGATCACAGAGCCGATGTGGATCCTCGCCGGGTTCGAGGGTGTGATCCTGATCGCCGCCATTTTCTCGGGCTTGGCGGGATTGGGGTGGTTCCGCGACGGGCAGCCGATCACGCTCGGGTGCTGCGCCGCCACGATCGCCATCTGCGCCGTGCTCGGTTCGCTGAGCCTGAACAACACCGTCGGCGACGTTTCGCTTGCGCCGTTCCTCGCTGCCCGGCTCATCGCGGCCACGCTGATCGGCCTCGCGGTGCTGCCTCTGACGCTCACCACCGCCTCGCAGTGGCTCAAGCTCGCCATCGGCGCCATCGTGCTGAGCCCGGTGGCGGTTCTCTCCGCGCCGATCGTGCTCACGCGGATCGGCATGCAGGTCCCCGATCTGCTCGGCGGAGTCACGGCGGCGCTCGACCGGGCGGGCCCCGCGGTCGCGCTCTTCGCCACGCTGCTCGGCGGCTTGCTTGGGATCGTGGCGATCTCGGTCGGGGGGCATCTGATCATCACCGCGTTCGACCGAGCCGCACCAGCCACGAAACCCGACGGGCCGGAATCGGAATAACCCTGCGATGATCTCCCTCGACGGACTCCTGCTCGCGGGCCTCGGCATTGTCATCGGGCTGCTGCTCGGCGCGATCGCAGTCGCGTTGCTCTGGCGCCGCGGCCGCGGCGCTGGGCTTGACAACGCCGTGATGTCCGTCGACCTGATCGCCGAGCGCGTCCGCGCTGCGGGGAAGCTGATCGGCCTGGAGGTCTGCGCAAAAGAGATCGCCACCGCGAAGAAAGGCTGGGACTGGCTCCCGCCGCTGCTGCTCTCGCCCGCCCGGCTCGCGATGATCTTCCGCTTCGAAAAGCAGTACTACGTCGACCTCAACCGGGTCAGCGCAAGAGATATCACCGACTTCGGCGAACGCCGGTACCAGCTCGTCCTGCCGCCGATCGAGGGCCAGCTGCGGCTCACCGATGTCACGCCCTACGACATCCAGGACGGCAAGGTCTGCGGCCTGCTGGACGTCATCCAGATGAAAGCCGAGGCCCAGGGCGAGCTGATGAAGAGGGCCCAGGACCAGGCCGCGGTGCTCTTCGAATCGTCGGACACCGGCTACGTCGAAGAGGCGCGTCGCTCGGTGCAGAAGCAGCTCACCTCGCTGCTGGCGCTGTTCGATGCCGAGGTCGACATCGTCTGGAAAGACGAGCTCGAGGAACCCGCGGCCCCCGCGGCGGTGCAGCTCCCGGCGGCCGAGCCGAACCCCGCGTTGCCGGCGGGCTAACGCTCGCTCACACCGCGCTGGGGTGCCAGATCGTCTTGTACTCCAGGGCGTGCTCGATCAGTTCGAGGCTCGGCCAGTCGGCGGCATCGCTTGGCGCATCGAGGCAGTGCACACGCTTGAGGTTCTCGGCCGCGCCCCGCTCGAGGACCACGCGATCATCGGGCTCGCACCCGACCGCCACGATCGATGCGATCGACCGGTGCGACGCCAGGTGCGGAGCCAGCTCGGCCAGGTCACCCGTGAGCAGGCTCGCCGCACCGCCGGGCACATCGCTCGTCGCGAGCACCTCGGCGAAGACGACCGCTTGCGGGCACCGCCGCGACACGAGAGCAACCACCGGGCAGCCGACGACCAGCGCCGGCAGCACCGTGCCGACGAGACCGAGCAGCGCCGGTGCGTCCGGGCAGACCGCCGCTTGCACGCCCATCGGCCCCGGGATCGTAAAGTTGTGATAGGGCCCGGCCACCGGGTTCGATCCGCCCAGGACCTGCGAGGCCTTATCGCTCCAGCCCGCGAGCGACACCGTCAGATCGATCGCGGCGTCGACCTCTTCGGCCGGCACGATCGCCTCAAACGATGCCCGCCGGCCCTCGAGCATTTCGGCGATGCGGTAGACGATCTGGCCGCGAAGGTACCCGGTCGTGCCGCCCCACTTCGCGGCTGCGGCCTGAGCCGACTCGACCGCGGCACGCAGATCTTTCCGC
>JBCDEF010000279.1:0-2315 GCA_039179915.1 Planctomycetota bacterium
GCGAACTCGCCCGACTCAAAGGCTCTAACGGCTTCTGAGGTTGCCAGCCTATCGGCGTCGGGGCTCAATCGGTCGAGCGACCGGGCCGCGAGCCCCGGGTCGCGGGATGAGGCGAGCTTCGAGCGCGTGCTGGCGGCCGACGAAGCGACGCAGCGGGCCAAGCTGCTGCGGTCCTCGGGCCGGCTGCGCGAGGCGCTCGCCGAGTTTGAGCGGGCGGTCGATCTGAACCCGGGCGCGGTCGACGCCCACTTGGGCATCGGCGACATCTACAAGGACGAGGGGGACCTCTCGAGCGCCGAGGAGGCGTACGCGCGGGCCTCGGCCGCGGGACCCGAGATCTTTGAGGCCCAGTATGCCCACGGGCTCGTGCTCCAGCTCATGGGACGCCACGGCGAGGCGATCCGGCGGTACCTGCGTGCGCTGGCGATCGATCCCCGGCAGTTCGAAGCGAACATGAACACCGGCCTCGCGTTCGTGCAGATCGGTCGGCCGGACCAGGGGCTGCCCTACGCGCAGCGTGCGGTGCAGCTCCAGCCCAGCTCGGGGCCGGCGCACTACAACCTTGGCGTCTGCCTCGCGTCGCTGAACCGGCACCGCGAGGCGATCGGCAGCTTCCGCCGCGCGAGCGAGTCGATGGGCTTGAGCCCTCAGCTCCTGCTCGCGCTCGCCGACAGCCACGCCGCGACCGGCGAGCACGACGAGGCCACGCGGACCCTCGAGCGTCTCATCCGCCGCGAGCCCTCCGCCAGCGCATTCCGCCGGCTCGGCACGGCCCACTTCCGCACACGCCAGTACGACGCATCACTCGAGGCGTTCCGCACAGCGATCGACTACGACGACCGGCACTACCCGGCGTACAACGGCGTCGCGGTCTGCCTGCTCAACACGTATCTCTGGTCGAACAAGACCAACCTCACCGCGCTCGAGGACGCGATCGATGCGTTGCGGGCAAGCCTCCGGATCCGCCGGGACCAGCCGGAGATCATCGAGCTGCTGACCCGATTCGGCTGATGCGGCCTGGGTCTATATTCACGCATGCCTGACCCGACCCTGCTTGCGACGTTCCCCACGCCTTCCGACACGCCGTTCGTGGTCGAACACGTGCAGGACGAGTTCACCAGCGTCTGCCCCGAGACGGGCCACCCGGACTTCGGTGCCGTGACCGTGCTATTCGAGCCCAGGCCCGGCAAGGCCGGCGGCGTGTGCGTCGAGCTCAAGAGCCTCAAGCTCTACCTTCAGAGCTTCCGGAACGAAGGCATCTATTACGAGGCTGTCACCAACCGGATCCGCGACGACCTGGCCGACCTGATGGCCCCGGCGTGGCTGCTGATCGTGACGGACTGGAAGGGACGAGGCGGGATCCGCAGCACGATCCGCGCGCACCACGGCGAGGTGCCGGCCGCATGGCACCGCTGACGCGGTGTTTGCCCGGGCGTTCGTTTCGTGCAGTCGATTCGGGCTCGCGGGTCCGGTAGCATGCGGCTTCGCCGAGATCGCCCAGGGGAACGCCGATGCCATCGATGTCAACAGACCGCCGCTTCATCAACCAGCTCGGTCCCAACGAACGCATCGAGGGGCCCTACTCGATCGCCAACGCCCAGCTCGGCAAGACGCGGCAGGATAAGCCGTACCTCCGGTGCCTGATCGGCGACAAGACCGGCGAGCTGCCCGGCCGCATGTGGTCGATCGACGAAGCGACCTTCCGCAGACTGCCCACCGAGGGCTTCGTCTGGATCCAAGGCGAGACGCAGCCCTACCAGGGCGAGCTCCAGCTGATCATCCACCAGATCGACCCGGTCGAGCCAACGCCTGAGCAGCTGACCGAGCTGCTGCCCTCAACGGACAAAGACGTGGGCGCGATGTTCGCCGAGGTCGCCGGCTATCTGGAGGAGCTCAAGCACCCGGCGATGCGGGCGTTGGCCGAGACGTATTTGGCCGACGACTTCCTGATGCAGCAGTTCCGGACCGCGCCGGCGGCCAAGAGCATGCACCACGCGCACCTCGGCGGGCTGCTGGAGCACACGGTCAACCTGATGCGGCTGGGCCGGCTGATCTGCCCGCTGTACCCCAAGATCAACCAGGACCTGGTCGTTTTCGGCCTGTTCATCCACGACCTGGGCAAGACACGCGAGCTGATCTACGACCGCACGTTCGGCTATTCGGACCGCGGCGAGCTGGTAGGCCACATCGTCGAGGGTGCCTTTATGCTCCGCGAGAAGGTGCACGAGACGATGGCCCGCACCGGGCAGCGGCTGCCGGCCGGCGCGGCACTCGTGCTCGAGCACATCGTGCTCAGCCACCACGGCATCCCGGAA
>JBCDEF010000280.1:0-2293 GCA_039179915.1 Planctomycetota bacterium
GCCGAGCCGGGTCCGGTCGGTCTCGCGGGAAAGGACCCGGTACCGAGTAACCGCCGCCTTGCCCTGCGTTCGACAGACGATCTGCCGCGGCCGGTTGGGCCAGTCGACCCGAAGCGGGAGGTCGATCGCGCCCGAATCCTGCGCGACCATGCCGTCAACAAGAGCGGTGTAGGTCTTCTCGACCCGCCGCCGTTCGAACTGGATCGAGAGATACCGCTGGGCGTGCGGATCCAGGCCCAGAACGATCAGGCCCGAGGTATCCATGTCGAGCCGGTGAACCACCAGCGGGCCGGTTGCGTTTGGAAACAGACGCCGGACCCTCGCGGCGACACAATCGGCCAGCTCCGGGGCCCGCCCGGGTACGCTTAGCAGGCCCGATGGCTTGTTGACGACCACATACCGGCGGTCGGCGTGCACGATGTCGAGGCTGTCCGCTGTCATCACGCCGGCAGTCCCGCGGCCCGTGTTCGATTCGCTGTGCCGGTACACTCTATCGATATGCACGAACCGCACGACTTCGGCCTCGATTGGCGGCAGACCCTCGCGCACACGGCGACGGGCGCACGACGGGTCACGCACGGTACGTTTTGGCAGAGCTGGACCCGGATCGTCTCGGATCACACCGCTACGCTCCGCCCGATCGCTCCCGGCGACGACCCGAGCGATCCCACGACGACCCACGCCTTCGACGGCGTGCGGCACGCAGCGATCGGATGCCGGTTTGAAATGCCGGCCCGCCCGGTCGGCGGCGTCGTGGTGCTGCACGGCTACGCCGAGGTCCCCTCGCTCGCCGAATCAATCGAACGCCGCGCGCCGCTGCTCGAGCGAGGATTGGCGGTGCTGGCCGTACGAGTACGCGGCTACCCCGGCTCGCGGGCAAGCGTCGGGGATCTGACATCGGGCGATTTCGGCTGGATCGGCCACGGGCTCGGCCCGACGCCCAAGGGCGGGTCGGCCGAGGGCTGCGAGTGGGTCCTGCTCGACGCGGTCGCGGATGTGCTCTACGCCGTCGCTGCGCTCCGCCGGCAGCTCCCCCACGGCTCGCCCGTCTCGCTCATCGGGCAGTCGTTCGGCGGCGGGATCGCCACGATCGCCGCGGCGCAAGCCAATGCCATCGAGCAGCAGCACCCCGAATCGACGATCAACCGCCTGGTGCTGGGTGTGCCGACCTTCGGCGACTGGCCCTGGCGCCTGACGCATCTCGGTCCCGAGACCGCCGGCTCGGGCGGCCAGCTCGCACGCCTGCTGCTGGCCCGGCGGGACGACGCGGAAGACATCCAGCGGACGCTGTCGCTCTTCGACGCCGCCATCCACGCCAGGATGGTGCACCAGCCCACGATCTGCAAGCTCGCGGTCCGCGACGAGGTCGTCCCCGCGCCGACCCAGGCGGCGATCTACAACGCGCTCGGCTCCGCGCCGGGCGAGAAAGCCCGGTTCATCACGCCCTACGGCCACTTCGACGGCGGGATCGCCGACGCCCGCCGCCACGCCCTCTTCGACCGGTTCGCCACCGATTTCCTCGATCCCGCGAATGAACCAAGCGCGACCATCGGCCGATGGGAAGACGTGCTCGTCCGCGGCGGCCGGGCTCCGGACGGATCTGCAGCATGACCGGCACGCTCTTCGGCAACGAGCCAGATCGCGACGAGCACGACCGAGCCATCGTCGACGCATACCAAGCCGCGGGCCGCACGCTCGACGACCTGCCGTATACCGCCGAGTTCGAACGGCTCATGGCGTCGCTCCAAGAGCACGTCCCCGATGCCGAGCACCGCGCGACCTTCCACCGGCTTCACAACCTCAGGAAGGCCGGCAAGCTGCCGAGGCTCGGGCGGGCCGACTCAAGCCCGCCGCGGCTCGACTACGACCATGAGCAGCAGCTGGTCGAACTCGTCGCCGCCGAGACCGGCTCGCTCGGGCAACGCGACCGGCTGCCCTACACCGATGGCTTCGACCGCGTCGCGGCGACCTTCAACATTGAGTCTGGGCTGTCGCTCTCGCACCACGACCTCTGGAGAGTCATCGCCAAGCTCGCCAAGTGACGCCCCGGCCCTATCGTGCATCGAAAGGGGGGGCGAGCCATGCCCAAAATCATTCACGCCGCGATGGACGCGCTCACCGAGGGACTGATCGACTACGCCGGCCTCTTCCCGCCGGCCAAGCTCGACATGTCTCGGGCCTGCTCCGCGTTCGCCAGGCACGCGCAGTCGGAAGACGCCAAGCGGCTGAGCCATTTCGTCTGCCCCGCGAGCCGGCTCGACGAGCTGAGCAAGCACGGGGCGATGGTCATGCC
>JBCDEF010000281.1:0-2270 GCA_039179915.1 Planctomycetota bacterium
CGGCCCGCTCCGCGGCCAGATCAGCAACGCCATCGACGACGGCACCGCGATCAACTTCATCCTGGGCGGCCGCCTCGATTCGCCCGGCGCCCACCCCGACCTCGAATTCGACGCCACCCGTGCCCACGACCGGCTCACGCTCGTCACCATGATCGCGCCGAGCCCCGACTGGTTCCTGGGCATCCACGGCTTGCCGCTCCGCGACAACAACGGCGACTGGATCACCTCCATGACCGTCGGACTCGACGCCTACGACGCCGGCACCGACAGCGGCCCGGGCTTCACGTCCGCCAACGCCGACCTCACCCCCCACGCACCGATCACCAACATCCAGAACGACGCGCCCTTCGCCGGCCTGCCCCAGCTCGCCAGCTTCACCATTACCCTGATCGACGTGATGCCATGCCCAGCCGACATCAACCGCGACGGGCTGGCCGACGGATCGGACTTCTTCGCCTGGGTCGCCGCGTTCGGCAACGGCGACCCCATCGCCGATACCAACGAGGACGGCACCGTCTCCGGCTCGGACTTCTTCTCGTGGGTCGCCGCCTTCGGCATCGGCTGCGAGTAAACCGCCCGATACCGCACTCTGATACCGCACGCCGGAACCGGCCGACCCGGCGGTGACCGGCGCTACGTCTCGGGCTTCTGGGCCACGATCCACTCGTGACCGTACCAGTACCGACCCGTCGCGCCGCGTTCGATCACCCGCATGCCCAGCTCGTCGAACCAGCCGGCCACCCGGCCGATCGGCACATACCGGATCCAGTCCCGCGCCATCACCAGGTCGTGCATCCGGTTCGCGCACGCGCGCCACATCGGCTTCTTGCACATGTCCTTGTAGACCACCACGCCGCCCGGGCCGACCGCCGCCGCCGCCTGCTCGATCACCGACCGCTGCGCCGCCGGCGGCACATGATGCAGCACATCCACGATGCTCGCGACATCGAACGGCCCCTCGGGCCACGGCGCTATCACATCGAGCTGCCGGAACGCCGCGTTTGTCACGCCCATCTTTTCTGCCGCCTGCACCGCCTTGCCGATCGCCGCGTGCGACACATCGAACCCGACGCTCGCCCCCTCGGCCGCGTCCAGCCGGCCCGACATCGACAGCAGCATCAAAAACAGACCCCCGCCGCAGCCGATGTCCAGCACGCGGCTGCCAGCCGGCACCTGGCCCAGCATCAGCTCGAACGGGCAGATGTACGGCCGATACCGCTGCATCAGCGGCAGGATCCCGCCCCCGCCCTCGTACGCCGTCCACGCCGCCGCAGACAGCGACGCAGCCGTCCACGGACCCTCCTGACTCAGCACCGTCTCGGCCATCGGTTCTCCCCGGCGCGAATACGATCACTTCCGGCGGCACCCCGCCGAGCGACCACAACCGTATCCCACTTTCGTCATCTGAGAGCCAGACCATGACCGCCAGCCCAGCCAATACCAACACCGACCGCTACGACTTCACGCCCCCCCACGAACGCACCGCCCAGAGAAACACCGAATCCCTCGATCTGGCCGGCAAGCGTGTCGTCATCACCGGCGGCGCCGGCTTCCTCGGCACCACCCTGACCCACACCCTCCGCCAGCGCGGCGTCACCGATATCTTCGTCCCCCGCCGCCGCGACTACGACCTGACCACCGAAGACGCCTGCAAGCGCCTCTACGCCGACGAATCGCCCGACATCGTCATCCACCTTGCCGCCGAGGTCGGCGGCATCGGCGCCAACCGAGACAACCCGGGCCGATACTTCTACGCCAACATGGCCATGGCCCTGCATCTGATCGAGCAGGCCCGCATCAACGACCTCACCAAGTTCGTCATGGCCGGGACCATCTGCGCCTACCCGAAGTTCACGCCCGTCCCCTTCCAGGAAGCCAACGTCTGGGACGGCTACCCAGAAGAGACCAACGCGCCCTACGGCGTCGCCAAAAAAGCCGCCATGGTCATGCTCGACGCCTACCGCCAGCAGTACGACATGCGCTGCGCCTACTGCCTGCCCGTCAACCTCTACGGCCCGAACGACAACTTCGACCTGCACACCAGCCACGTCATCCCCGCGCTGATCCGCAAATGCGAAGACGCGCGAACCGGCGGCGGCGACCACATCGAGTGCTGGGGCACCGGCTCGGCGTCGCGTGAGTTCCTCTACGCCGAAGACGCGGCCGCGGGCATCGTCGCCGCGGCCGAGCAGCTCGACGACCCCGAGCCCATCAACCTCGGCACGGGCAGCGAGATCGCCATCAAGAACCTCATCACCCTGATCGCCGAG
>JBCDEF010000282.1:0-2234 GCA_039179915.1 Planctomycetota bacterium
CCCGTGATCCGCCATGCGTTTTTGCGGATCTTGCTCGCGTCGACCGGGTTGCCGCCGCTGTCGGTCGCGGACCACTCGCGGACGGTGGCGGCGAAGTCGAGCACGCCGTAGCGGCCGGGTCGCCAGACCGGCAGGACAAACTCGGCGACGCCGTCGACCGCGGGCGCCGTGGCCGAGACCGTGACGATCTGGGTCGCCGCCCGGCTCAGGTCGACCTCGTACGTCACCGCCGGCTGCGCGGTCGCGCACCCGATCGCGGTCAAAGGCAGGGCAAAGACGCCGGTTCCGATCAAGGCTCGCACGGGCTGGCTCCTTTCGAGGGGTAGAGTCTATCGATGACACATAGCACCAGATCGATCGGATGGCAGGACGTTCTCGGTCGCGGCGATGCGCTGATCGGCATGGTCCACGTGGGAGCGCTGCCGGGCACCCCGCGGGCGGAGCTGCCGGTCGCGGCGATCGCGGAGCGGGCCGCGGCCGAGGCGACGATCATCGCCGAAGCCGGCTTCGACGCGATGATCATCGAAAACATGCACGACGCGCCCTATGTCCACGGCGACCGGCTGGGCCCGGAGATCACCGCCGCCATGACCGCGGCCGCGGGCGCCGTGGCGCGGGCGATCGATATCCCGCTGGGTGTGCAGATCTTGTCGGGCGGCAACCGGCACGCGATGGCGGCCGCCGCGTCCGTCGGCGGGGCGTTTATCCGGTGCGAGAATTTTGTGTTCTCGCATGTGGCCGACGAGGGCCTGCTCGCCGAGGCCGAGGCCGGCCCGCTGCTGCGCTACCGCAAACAGATCGGCGCGGAGCGCATCGGCGTGTTCTGCGATATCAAGAAAAAGCACGCGTCGCACGCGATCACGGCGGACGTGCCGATCGAAGCCGCCGCCGAGGCCGCGGCGTTCTTCGGGGCCGATGCGCTGATCGTCACGGGCGAATCGACCGGCCGCCCGACCGATCCGGGCGATGTGGAGCGGGCGGCCGCCGCGACTCCGCTGCCGGTGCTGGTCGGTTCGGGTGTGACGCCCGAGAGCGTGCCGCGGCTGCTCGGGCCCGCGGCCGCGCTGATCGTCGGCTCGGCGATCAAAAAAGACGGAACATGGTCGTCGCCCGTGTCCGCGGCCGCGTGCGAGGCGATTGTCGCCGCTCGCGACTCGCTGCGCTAGTCGGCAACGGTCAGCAGGTAGACCCCGAACGATTCGGCCGGGTCGCTCCACCGGCGGTGGACCCGCAGGCCGGCCGATTCGGCGAGCGGTTCGATCCGGGCGTCGCTGTACTTGTGCGACTCTTCCATGTGGATCGCGTTGCCCGCCGTGAGCGCCAGTTCCTGGCCGTTCGGGCCGATCACCGTCGCGTCGCGCTCGGCGATCAGCCAGCTGACGATCGCCTGGCGGTCGGCGTCCCATCGCGCCTCGAACCGGAACCAGTCGCGGTCGATGGTGAAGCCGGACTCGTCCCGCAGGCGATCGATGACGTTGAAATTGAACTCGGCGGTCACGCCGGCGAGGTCGTTGTAGGCCGCCTCGAGATCGGCGACGGGTTTGACCAGGTCGACGCCGAGCAGCAGCATGCCATCAGGGCCGGCGTCTTCTCGGAACGAGCGGAGCACGTCGCGCTGCGTGGCCGCGTCGAAGTTGCCGAGCGTCGAGCCGGGGACGTAGACCAGCCGCCGCCGGCCCAGGTCGGCTTCATCCGGGAAGCTCACGGGCTTCGTGAAGTCGGCGTGCACGCCGATCACCGGGATCTCTGGGAAGCGTTCGTTGACCCGGTCGGCGGCGAGCTGGAGCATCGCGTCGCTGATATCGATCGGGACGTAGGCCGCGCACGACTCGAGCCCGCCGAGCAGGATCTCGGTCTTGAGGCTCGCGCCGCTGCCGGGCTCGACCACGGCCGTGCCGGGCCCGATGGCATCGGCGATCGAGCCGATGTGCGAGCGCATGATTTCGGTCTCGGTCCGCGTGATGGAGTATTCCGGCTGTTCGCAGATCTCTTCGAAGAGGTCCGAGCCGCGTTCGTCGTAGTGCAGCATCGCCGGCAGGGAGGGGCGGTCCGCGAACAGGCCGTGCTCGATGAGGCCGAGCATCTCGGCGTGGGCGGGTGCCTGCGCGGACACGTCGGTCGTTTCGTTGTGCTGTGGTGTCATAGTCCTGCCGATCGGGCGAGGCGGATGCCGCGAAACATCCAGCGTTCGCTTGGGCCAAAG
Organism: Planctomycetota bacterium; assembly: GCA_039179915.1. Classification (GTDB taxonomy): domain Bacteria; phylum Planctomycetota; class Phycisphaerae; order Phycisphaerales; family UBA1924; genus JANQQZ01. Next base: position 2,204 of record JBCDEF010000282.1, read on the forward strand.
AAAATGCGATAGGTGGGGCGGAGGTGCGAGG
>JBCDEF010000283.1:0-2208 GCA_039179915.1 Planctomycetota bacterium
ACACATCATCAGCATCGGGCTCGGCGTGGCAGCACTCGGGCAGTCGGCAGCCGCGCAGAGCGGGTTTCTGTCCTTTGGGTCGGGGCCAGGAGAAGTCAATGTGATTTCGAGTCAACGGGTCTCTGCCGACGGCGAAACCGTAATCGGCTTCGCGTCGGCCGGCTTCGCGGGCGGGCCGTTCCGATGGACTCGTGAGACCGGTATCCGACCGATCCCCGGGCCGCCGGGCGTGACCGACCGGGCGGCCAAGGCCGTCTCTCCGGACGGGCAGTCGGTGGCGGGGAATGGGGCCGACGCGTGGGTCTGGTTTGCGAGCACGGGTGAATCCGTGTCGGTCGGTCGCCCGCCGAGCGGTCTTCGCGTGGGGTTTGACGCTATCTCGAACGAGCCGGTCGCAGCGGGCTCCGCGCTGATCATCGATCGGACGGGCAGCCTCGATGACGCGTTTCTGCCCGCGTACTGGTCGCCGGACGGCGGGCTGGTCGTCGCGCCGCCGGTGCTGCCCGACGAGGAGCAGCCGCGTTGGGGGGCGCGTCAGATCCTCGAAGATGGCCGGATGTATGTGGTCTCGCTCGGGCAGCCCCACCCGTTTCTGTACACACCTGGCGGCGGGTATGAAGAGCTCGCGTGGGGGCCGAGCGGAGCGATCGATCCGACGGGCACGACGATCGTGGGGGGGCGGCGGATCGGTTTCAACGACCAGGGTTTTCCTGTCAACGAGGCGGTGGTCTGGACGCGCGAGGGCGAGTTCATCCTGCCGACGAACGAGCCGGGCGAGTCGGCGGGTGCGTTCGCTCTGTCCGATGACGGACGGTTCATCCTTGGCGGGACCGGCACCATCGACCGAGCCTTGTGGGTCGATCAAGAGCCGCCCGTTGATTTGATCCAGTATGCAACAAACCGAGGTGTTGATTTATCGGGATGGGTTTTCATCAACGTCATTCGTATGTCGGGCGATGGTCGTGTCTTCGCAGGCCCGGTGAACAGGTTCGGCGATCCGGACTGGCCGCAGGGCCGTGTCGATATGGGCGTGCTGACGCTGGAGCCGTGCCCGGCGGATGTGAACTTTGATGGGCTGCTGCTGCCGGACGACTTCACCGAGTGGGTGGCGCGGTTCAACGCCAAGCACATCCGGTGCGACCAGAACGGCGACAACGCCTGCGACGGCTCGGACTTCTTCGCCTGGGTCGTGGGCTACTCGGCCGGGTGTCCGTGATGATGTAGCACCCCGGTTTGTGCGCTGGGTGCGGCGCTCGGGGCGGGGTCGTTCCGACAAAATCTGAGATTGCTGTAGAGCGTTGGTTTGCCTGTTGTTGCGCGCAGGGTGATGCGTGGCGATGGGCTGTGGTTGTGCGCGCCGGGGCGGTCGGGGCTGGGATGGGTGAGGGCCTGAGGCGGTGCGTGTTTTGCGTGCCGCGGGTCGCAGCCGGAGGCGTGAGCGATGGACAGCGTGGGCGGCAGGGTTGATGGGGAAGCTGGTGCGGGCGTGAGCGTGCATTCGGGGCCGGGGGCGGCGGCGGGGCTGGACCCGGCATTGGTCGAGTTGCTCATCCGTGAGCAGGCGGACGAGAACGAGGAGCTGGATCGTCTGTTCGCGTATTACCGGAACCCGTCGCGGCGGGTGGGCGTGGTGGATTCGTCTGGTGTGAGCGATGTTGTCCGTCGTCTGGCGCAGGAGCGTGGGCTGCCGGCGCGGGTGACGGGTCAGCGGCGTGATGCGCTGGGCGACGACCGGACGCTGGGGCGGCGTGAGGTGGTGATCGAGAACGACATCGCGTGGCGTGTGCACGTGATGGTCGATTTTCTGTTCGGCAAGCCGCCGGTGCTGGTGAGCCGTTCGGACGACGACGCGGTGCGTTTTTCGGCCGAGGCGCTGGTGGATGCGGCGTGGGAGGCTTCTGGCGGGCTGGAGCTGTTGCAGGACGCGGCGCTTCTTGGGCACGTGTTCGGTCATGTGGACTTTGTGGTGCGTGCCCAGCCGCTATAGTCGTGCGGCGCGGCGATCGAGCCGGCGTCGCCCCCCCAAAGAAGGACCGAACTCGTCGGGTGCGGGCTGCGGACGACGCCAGGCCAGCCGCGGAAGGCTTCGGGAACCGCCCCGTTCTGCGCGACGTTGGACCGCGCCGGGTCATAGCCCGGAACCTGCGCCCGCACGCGCTCCCGCGCCTCGGCCGAAAGGTCCAGCTCTTCGAGATCCGCGGGATCGTA
>JBCDEF010000284.1:0-2168 GCA_039179915.1 Planctomycetota bacterium
CAGCGAGGAATCCCGGCGGGCCGGGCTGCTGGCGGTGTCGCGCTCGATGCCGCCGCGCGTGGTGCTGAGCGTCGCGCGGGGCGTGGACACGGATCCGTCGGTGCAGTCGGCGATCCTCGGCGCGGTCGGGACGGCATCGGCGACCGACGATGAACGTCGCGTGCTCCAAGAGATCGCGTTGCTGCGGGCGGAGATCGACATGCGTCGCGGCCGTCCGGATGCCGCGCTCGGCTCGCTGGCGGCGCTCGATGGCTCGCCGATGCTCCCGGCCCTCCAGACCCAGCGCGACGACCTGACCACGCGGTCGCTGATCATGCTCAACCGGCTTGAGGAGGCGGCGTCGCGGGACGCGACAGCCGAGGTCTGGTTGGCCGCGGTGGAGTCGATCGCGGGTGAGCCGCACGCCCCTGCCGCGGCGTCGAGGGCGTTAGAGCTCTTCGAAACCGTGCTCAGCGAGCAGGAACGGCTCGGGCTGCGCACGGTCGCCGAGGTGGCCGAGACGGGAGCCGGGACCGAGACGGATCGGCTCCCGGACGGACCGGGCTGATCTGAACGCGGTCGAACTGTTGTGCGGTCGGGCGGCAGGCTGAGGCTCAGGCGTTGCTGCGGCGTTTGGCAAACCCGAAGCCGCGGCGGCCGGTTCGGACGCGGACCTCGATCTGCGGGGCACCGGCGGCCGGGGCGGCGAGCGCTTCGAGCGCTTCGCGTGCCGTGGCGAACGTGGGCTCGGAGTCGAGCGCCGAACGCAGCAGGGCGCACAGGTCATCGGGAGCGCTGGGGACGAGCCGCTTCGGGTCGATCGAGGCGGACTGCGGGCGGATGCCGGTCAGCAACTCGTAGCCGATGGCGATGATGTCGCGGACCTCATCCTGGTGGAGATCGTCGGCATCGCGACCCGAGGGGTCGGCGGCGGCCCGGAGGCCGTAGAGCTCGATACGGATCGAGCCGCGGCGATCGACCTGGACATCGTCGATGCCAAGCGGGCCGTGCGGCAGGCCGCGCTGGGCGCCTGCGTCCGCGGCCTCGAGGAGCTGGCCGACGGCGCGGCGGACCTCGGCCGGCTCGAGCATGCCGCCCTTGTCGCCCAGCAGGTCCGAGAGCAGCAGCAGGCCGTCGTGATCACCGACAAACGGTGAGATGACCCAGGCCTCTATCGGGCTGGTCATCGAGAACTGCTCGATCGGCAGCGCGTGGGGCGAGGTGACCGCGGCCGCGCTGTCGATCGCGTCGAGAAACAGCTGCCGAGCTTCGGCGGTATCGTCGAGCGTGACGCGGTAGGCGACGTGGTTGGTCAGTCGCTCGGGCTGCACGGCGAGGTATCGCTCGGCGTGGGACGCGTGTCGGAGCGGGCGCACGAGCTCGTAGGGACCGAAGCTGAGCGCAGCCATATCCGACAACCCACCACGAGAGAACGAATCGGTCATCTGCCAATCTCCGATCCCGGCCGAGGACATCCTGTCGATGCGGCTGGGGTGCCCGTTGCCCGACGCCCGCGGAACCGCGGGGACTCCAATCGTGTCGGGCCACGCAAGAGACGCGTCCGACCAAGTCTAGACATCGGCGGTTGCGGATCGATGCCTGCGAGTTTCCGTCGCGCGTGAAGCTGGGCTGACACCCCCCTACAGCGGAAGCATCCATACAAAACCCGTTCTTCGGCGATCATTCGCGCTGCCAGACCGCCGCGTAGGCCCCCACCGTGCTGACCGGCGGCTGCGACAGCGGTCCGAGGGAGGCCCCGAACAGGCGGTATGATTTTTTCAGATCTCAGCATCGCACACCCCGTCAGGAGCGGCCAAACCATGCGGACCAGCAACCCCGTCTTTCAGCAGACCGCCTTCGGGAGCGACGGCCGCTCGGGATTGAACATCCCCACGATCGGCGTCGAAGCGGCGGCGCGGCCCACCACCATGAGCGTCCGCAGCACGGCGCTCAAGACACTGATGCTTCTTGGCATCACGATCTCGGTCGCGGCGCTGACCTGGAACTTCTTCATGGCGACGCCCTCGGCGATCATGCCGGTCTGGGCGGTCTCGGCGATCGGTGGAATCGCGTGCGGCATCATCATGGTCAAGAAGCCGGCCACGGCGCCGGTGCTCGCGCCGCTGTTCGCGATCCTCGAGGGCGCGTTCGTGGCCGCCTTCAGCGTTGCGATCATCGCGTATTCGCCG
>JBCDEF010000285.1:0-2161 GCA_039179915.1 Planctomycetota bacterium
CGCTGAACCGGCTTCCGGAGCGGTGGCGCCGGCTGCTGCTGCCCGTGTACCCGTGGGCGGTGGGCCGGCTGTCGCGAACATTGAAGCATCTCGATGCAGCGCGGCCGATCGATCTGGTGATCTCGAGCCACTCGGCAGCGATCAAGGCGGTCCGACCCCCCACCGGCGTGGCCCATCTGTGCTATTGCCACGCGCCGGCGCGCTACATCTGGTCGCTTGCGGGCCAGTACGGCGCGGCGTCGGTGCCGCTGCGGCTGGCCGCTCCGATGTATCGGGTGTGGGACCGGCGGACGGCCCGGCGGGTGAGCGCGTTCTTGGCCAACAGCACGCACATCGCCGGCGAGGTCCGGCGGTGCTATCGCCGGCCGGCGGAGGTCGTGCACCCCCCGGTGCGGACCGGTTTTTTCACGCCTGATAGCCGGACGCCGCGGGGATCGCACTGGCTGTGTGCTGGGGCGTTGGTGCCGTACAAGCGGTTCGACCTGGCGATCGACGCGGCCAACCGGGCGAGGCACGCGCTGACGATCGTGGGCAGCGGCCCGGAGCTCGAGCGGCTGCGCCGTCGCGCGGGGCCAACGGTCAGCTTCGTGCACGACGCGACCGATGCGCAGCTCCGCGACCAGTACCGGCGGGCGCGGCTGCTGATCTATCCGCAGCACGAGGACTTCGGGATCACGGCGCCGGAGGCGCTGGCCTGCGGGACGCCGGTGGTGGCGTACGGGCGGGGCGGTGCGCTCGACACGGTCGAAGACGGGGCAACGGGCGCGTTGTTCGAGCGGCAGACGGTCGATTCGTTGCTGGAGGCGATCGGGCGCTGCCCATCGAACCGGGGGTCGGTGTGCCGGGCGCAGTCGGAGCGGTTTGCGCCGGAGGTCTTCCGGGAGAAGTTCTTGTCGGCGGTGCGCGGGCTGGTGCGCGGCGGGTCGGGGCCGGCCCGGGCTGGGCGGGGCTAGCCCGGGCTGATCACGCGAGCGTCGAGGACCTGGCCGATGTAGAGCTCCGTGTCGGATTCGAGGTCGATGTGGCGGACGATCTCGCAGTCGATGGCGGCGGTGGCGCGGCGGAGGATGGGCGAGCCGGATGCCCAGGACTCGATCGCGAGCGAGTCGAAGGTGTCGGAGAGTTCATCGGGCGGGACATGGCCATCGAACTTGCGGAGCAGGAGCCGGTCGGTCTCGCTGACCAGGTTGAGGGCGAATGCGCGGCTGTCGCGGAGCAGGGGCTCGAGTGAATGGCACTTGGCCATGGAAACGCTGACGAGCACGGGCTGGGCAGCGCACCGCTGGACCCAATGGACGACGACGCCGGCGCGCTGGTCGTCGTGAGCCGCGGTCATGACCCACGTGCTCCAGGGGACCCGCTCGAGCACGGTATCGAGCTGGCCGGGTTGTGATTGGACCGCCATGGCGGGCTCCTCAGGACCCTCAGTCGAGTGCTCGGCACCGTACAGCATTTGCGGAGATTGTGCGGCAAGAATCAGGCTGCGGCATGCTTGTTTGTGTTTTAATTGGAAGACAAAACACAATCATACTGTCGGTTGCGCAGAAAATCTGCAGCATGTCCCGAGATGGACCGTGATTGGGTTGCTTTGTGTGGCGATGTGGGTCATGATCCCACACCTGCCCACGGAGTCTCCACGTCCATCATGCTTTTCACCGGCTCCACAGAACTCAATGTCGACGCCAAAGGCAGGCTGTCCATTCCGAGTCGGTATCGGTCACAACGCAAAGACGAGGACAACACGGCATGGATCACACTCCCCTGGCCGGACGGTTCGATCCGGATTTATACCGAGCCGATGTTCGAGACGCTGGCGGCGTCGCTCGGGGATTCGCTGACGCTGAGCGCGGATCAGGCGGCGTTGCGCCGAACGATCTTTGCCGCGGCCGAGCGGATCGAGGCGGATTCGGCGGGCCGGATCAGGGTGCCGCAGAAGCACCTCGACCTGGCCGGGATTGGCTCGGCGGTCGTGGTGATCGGTGCGGGCTCGATGCTGGAGATCCGCGACCGGCATACGTGGCTGGACGAGGAGCAGAGGCGTTTCGGCGAATTGCCGACGCTTATCGCGAGAACAACCCCCTCATCGGGCTAAGACGACAAAGAGCCCCCCGCTACGCGCGGTTCGGGGCCTAGGCAGACGAGAGTGAGAGACGGCAGCGAC
>JBCDEF010000286.1:0-2155 GCA_039179915.1 Planctomycetota bacterium
CCCGATGCCTCGGGACGCACACGCTCGCTCTCGGGCACCAGCGCGAGCCGGTACCGGACGATGTAGCTGGTCGTTTGGCGCTGCTCGTCGGCCTCGGGCCGGTCCGGGATCGGCGCGACCGATTCCAGGTTGCCGCTGCTGCCGCCGAAACCGCCGCGGGAGCCCCCGGGCTGCCGCCGCTCGCCGCCACCGATCATGTCATCCCCGCCCGCGAGCTCACCGCCGCCGGTCACAACGTCTCCACCGCCGCCGCCGTGCCCGCCGGTGAACTGCGAGCCCCCGCCGCGGTCGCCCCGCGACGGCCTCCTGGTCGGCCGCTCACCGCCGCCGCGAGCCGAGGACGAACCGGCCGGCCCGTAGTCCAACCGCTCGCTCGCCTGGATCACGTACGGCACGCCCTCGCGGTCGGCGTTGTCCAGAAGCCACAGCCGCACGGTGTTGAGCAGGAACCGCTCGGGCTGGGGCTCGTCGGTCTCGATCACCAGGCCGATGTCGATCTTGTCCGCTTCGGGATACGGGTCTTCTGGCTCCTCGACCTGCTCGAACCGCCCGCCGCCGGCGTTGGCTGTCTTGGTCGCCGCCGCCGTGGCGGCATCGAGGAACCCGGTCTGGAAGGAGACCAGTTCAAACCCGATGCCGTCACTCGCCGTGGCATTCGCCGAGGCGAGCATCAGCCCGAGATCGTTGACCACGTGCGGGTAGATCTCGCGGCCGACATCGAGCTGGAGCAGCGCCTGCGCGTCGGGGTCCGCCGCGGCCGAGCCGGCGACGCCCGCGTCGTTCGCCTCGTTCTGAAGCGCCCCTGCCCGAGAGGAGGCCGTGTTGATGATCGTCGGGGCCTGGCTCTGCGTGACGGCGTTGTTGTCGATCGCGAAGCGGATAAACATCGCCGCCGAGGCCGTCAGCCCCAGCGCCGCCGCGATGCCGAACCACTTGGTTTTCTTCTGCCACACGCCCTCGCGCACCAGCGAGACCGGCATCAGGTTCGCGTCGATCGTCTGGTAGCCGAGCCCCTGGAGCGCCAAGCCGTAGGCCACCGGCATCTCGATGCTCACCGCGCCGAACTCGCCAGCTCGGGGCCCGTCGAGCGTCAGCCGCTTGAACTCATCGATCCGGTACACGTCAAGCTGCAGCTGCTGCTTGAGGAACCGACGCAGGCCGGGCAGCTTGAAGGTCGAGCCGATGCCGATGACCCGCCGCAGGTCCGATTCGGGGTGCAGGCTCTTGTGGTACCCGATCGAACGCTGGGTTTCCTGCGCCAGATCGGCGAACACCCCCTTCATCGCCTGGAACACATGCCGCGCGTGCTTGCTGCGTTCCGCTTCACGCTTCAGCCGCTCGGCCTTGCCGTAGCTGAGCTTGAATTTCTCGACGAGCGCCTCAGTAAAGTGATGCCCGCCGATCGGGAACGTGCGGATCCATACGCTCCCCTGCTCGGCCACGATCAGGTCCGTCGAGGTCGTGCCCACGTCCATGATCACCGTGCCGGGGGTCGACTCCGTGAATTGCAGGTCGTACGCCATCGCGTTGTAGGATGCGACCGGTGCCACCGTGATCGTGTCGGGGTTCAACCCGACATCACGCAGAAGCGTCAGCTCCTTGTCGATCCGTTCCTTGGTGATCGCAAAGATGCCGACCTCGACCTCAGGAGAGTCGGGGCTCATGAACGTCTGGTAGTCCCATTCGACCTCGTCAAGACCGAACGGGATCTGCTGAGTCGCCTCGAACTTGACGAGCCCGCCGACCTTCTTCGGTTCAACAGGAGGGAGCTTGGCGAACCGCGAGAACGACTGATTCCCTGGCACGCTCACCGCGATCGGAGCTCCCGTCAAGTCGTACTGGCTCGCCAGTTGGCCGACGGCAACTCGTAACGCGTCGTCGATGTCGATATCCGGAGTCGAGAGCACTTTCTTGTGAGGTATCACGACAAAGTCGAGCACCTCCACGCCGCCGTCGGCGGCCGCCCCAAGCTTGACCGCCTTGATCGAACTCTGGCCGAGTTCGATCCCCCAGCATGCACTTTCGCCTGCCATGTTTGGCTATCTCCACTGAGCGATGTCGGAGGGTGAGTTCTTTGCGCCGTACGCTCATCTATGCAACCAACCAGACGCACCGAGCCGGATCTGAACACTGAGACTCTGCTCATCAAGCTGGC
>JBCDEF010000287.1:0-2133 GCA_039179915.1 Planctomycetota bacterium
CGGCCGGCTGCCGGCGAGCCCGATCCACGTCCGTTTCCCGAAGACCATGCCATCGCGGGAGCCGTCGCCGACATCTTCGATGCCCTCGTCGCGACCATGGCGGACACCGGCCTCCACGACGATCTCGACGAGCTGCTCTGGTCCACCGTCAATATGTTCCACCGCGCCGCCGACCGAATCGAGCGCAAGCTCGACGACAACGAGCAGGCGCAGCGGCGCAGCCAGCGCGAGCAGGATGGCTCCGAGGTGGCATCCGTCGAACTCGAACGCCTCATCGCCATCGGCGAGATCCTGCTCGAGCGCAGGGCATCCCTGGAGATGTTTCGCGATTGTGCGGCCGACCAGTTCGCGACACACACCGGCTCACCGTGGACGCCGCGCTCGGGATCGCGGGTCAGTCACCGCAACCTCACCGCGGCCATGATCGACAGCCGCGACTTTCTCGCCGCAAAACATCGCGCGGACGAAAAAGTCCATTGTCCCGCAGGAACGAAGATCGCGTTCACCGGCGGCCTCGATTACGACGATCACGCGCGCATCTGGTCGGTGCTCGACAAGGTCTCTTCCAAGCACCCCGACATGGTGCTCCTCCACGGCGGGTCGCCGAAGGGGGCCGAGCGCACCGCGGCATGCTGGGCCGAGGCGCGCAAGGTCACGCAGATCGCCTTCAGACCCGACTGGAAACGGCACGGCAAGGCCGCCCCGTTCAGGCGCAACGACCAGCTCCTTGAGACGGTCCCCGTCGGCCTCATCGTCTTTCCCGGATCGGGCATTGCCGACAACCTCGCCGATAAGGCCCGCAAGCTCGGCATTCCGCTTCTCGACTTTCGGAATAGGGGCGGCGCGTAAGCGCCGCCCTCATCGTGCGCCGTGCTCGTCCATCGTCTGGGCAGCATTCTCGACACCGGCGCCAACGTCCAGCGCCAGCCGGTGTCGGCAGGCGTTGCTCGTCACCACGCATCGGCCCCTAGCTGAGTACAGCCAGCGCCGTCCATGCTCGACTCCGACTACGTGGAGCGGCTTGCCGACGACCGGCTCGGCTCGAGTGCGGAGTGCTGGGTCCGATGATCTCCGCAACACCTCCGCCAGGTACTCCGTCACGATGTTGCCGACACGCGCGACTGCCAGCGGGCGTTCGACGTGCCGAGGTGACCGCCCGATCTGCGTTGTACCAGCTGCAGAGCGCTCCGCGTCACGACTATCCGCAGTAGCTGAGCGTCGTTTCGGTGCAGCATCGCACGCTTCGAACCGGCCGGTTTGTACGCTGGCGCACGTCGTGCTGCGATCGCGTTGGTCGGCATCTTGCAAACCGCCTCTGTGGCGTCATCCCTCCTCCCTGACTGGCTGTTCGATCGGTGCCCGGTGCGGGCCTCTCGCGGTGTGATCTGGCCGAAGACCAGCTGCGCCTCGACCGCCTGGTCCGCAACGGCGCCGGCAAAACTTTCATCCCCTGAGCCGTCGCCCGCCGCAAGCGGGACGGCGGCAGCTCATTCCTCGCGCAGCAAGAAAGCTTTGTAGGCACCGTCCTTCGCTGGCGCTGCGGGCTTGTCAGCTGCGTCGGCGGTCGCCCTCGGCCCTTCCGATCACCATCGAGGCCGCGACGGTCGCGAATTCGAGACAGCAAACAGGAGACTACCATGGCCACCATCGGCAGCTTCAAGAAGTCCGGCAATGAATACACCGGCGAGATCGTCACCCTCAGCGTCCAGGCCAAAGGGGTTCGCATCGTCCCCGAAGAAAACCGCACCAGCGACAACGCTCCCTCGCACAGGGTTTTCGTCGGTAGAGCCGAAATCGGCGCCGCCTGGTCCAAAACCTCCAATGAAGGCCGCGACTATCTCGGCCTCAAGCTCGACGACCCGAGCTTTTCCGCCCCGATCTATGCCAACCTCTTCGACGACGTGGACGGCGACGGCTACAGCCTGATCTGGTCTCGCGGCCGCAAGCCCAACGGCGAGTGACGCCGTCGCCCCACCCGGTCCGCCGGGTGGGGGATAACCCTTGCAAAAGCCGGCGTGCCCACCTTCGATGCCAATCGACACACAACGAGCCGCATCGAGGACGTTCGATGGCTGGTCTGCCTCCGCACCTGCGTGACCTGGACGACGCTCTCGCCGCGCTGCCGGCCGACAG
>JBCDEF010000288.1:0-2116 GCA_039179915.1 Planctomycetota bacterium
GCTCGCCGACATCTGCGCCGAGGTAGCCGATGCGCTCGACGCCACCTGCAAGGAGAACGATGTCGAGCTGTCGTTCGAGCTGTCGCCGGCTCTGGCGGGCCTGCAGACCGACGCCCGGCTGCTGCAGCTCATTCTTAGGAACTTGGCGGAGAACGCCGTGAAATATACCCACCCTGGGACGGGCGTTCGCGTCGTGGCCGAGCGGCTGCCGACCCTTGAGGCGCCGCTGGACGGGATGGTCCTGCGCATCATCGACGAGGGGCCGGGCATCCCGATCGCCAAGCAAGCGCGGGTTTTCGAGCGGTTCTTTCAGGTCGACCCGGCGCGGACTGGCAGCGCAAGCCGCGGCACGGGGCTCGGGCTGGCGATCGTCAAGCACGCCGCCAAGCTGCTCGACGGGACCGTTGATGTCGAATCGGTCTGGGGCGAGGGGACGACGATGGTCGTCTCCCTGCCGACGAGCGTGCGGCGGACCGAGAGCAAGCCGGCGAATGCGAGCGATCAGGGCGCGTAGTCGACGCCGCCGAGTGTTTCGAGCTCCTCGGCGACCGCGGCGGCAAGCCGGGCGGCGCGGCCGTCGTCCGAGGGTGTACCGAATGTTGCCGAGACACGGATCGGCACGGGCCCGGTCTCGACGGACCAGTCCCGCTCGGCAGTGAACACCACCGAAGCCGGCTGCGCATCGATGCCCAACAGGTCGAACCGGGCCACGCCGTCGGCCTCATCCATCCGCAGGGGGGCGACCGCGGCGCCGGGCGACGCGCGGCTGATCGCGGCCTCAAGATCGTTCCAATCGCCCAGGACCGTTCGCTCGGTCGGGCCCGTGGCCCGCTCGGGCGTCCGGGGCACCGTGGGCGAAACGCAGCCTGCGCCCCACACAGCGATCATCGCACCGACGATTAGCCCCGTCAGAGGGCCGGCAGCCTGGGCAGGTCGGCCGGAACATCGAGGAATACCGACCATTGTGCGTACAGAAGCGTGTCGGAGAACCGGGATCTTCGGGCAAGCGGCGGGTCGGCGCATACGATGATTGTTGGCAGCGGGCGTCGTCGAACGCGACGACGCGGGGCCAGGGGCAGGGCGGGCTCGCCAACGCGGTCGGCCCCGGAGCGCGGCACGCGTGCAAACGACCGATCGGATCGACATCGAAAACGAGTGGGTGGCCGTCGCCGGAGCCGCGGATGCGAACCTGAAGCTGATCCGGGAAGCGATGGGTGTGTCGATCGCCGCCCGCGACGGGACGGTGCAGATCGCGGGCGACCGGGACCAGGTCGCGGCCGCGGGCCGGCTGATCCGCTCGCTCGACGAGCGCGCGGGCCGCCGCCAGCCGATCGACCGCCACCGCGTGCTGGAGATGATCACACGCTCCGGCGACGACCGAGACCGGAGCGACGGCAGCGGCCGGGGCCCTGCAGACCGAGGACCGATCTCATGGTCGGGCGACCTTGATGTCTACGCCGCGGGCCGACGGATCAAGCCTCGCTCGGACAACCAGGCGTACTACCTCGAAGCGATCCGTTCCAATGACCTGGTGTTCGGTCTGGGTCCCGCGGGCACGGGCAAGACCTACCTGGCCGTCGCCGCCGCGGTCCATCTGCTCAAGGCAGACCGCGTGCGGAAGATCGTGTTGGTGCGGCCTGCGGTCGAGGCCGGCGAGCGGCTCGGCTTTCTGCCAGGCGACCTGGAGGCGAAGGTCAACCCGTATCTCCGGCCGCTGATCGACGCGCTGCACGACATGGTCGACTTCGGCACGCTCCGCCGGTTTTCTGAGTCGGATGTGCTCGAGATCGCCCCGCTCGCTTACATGCGCGGCCGGACGCTCAACCACGCCGTAGTCATCCTCGACGAGGCCCAGAACACGACCGTCGCCCAGATGAAGATGTTCCTGACCCGGCTCGGCCACGGCTCGAAGATGATCGTCACGGGCGACCCGACGCAGGTCGACCTTCCCGATGCGGCGCACAGCGGGCTGATCGACGCGGCCCGGCGGTTCCGCCGGCTGCGCGGCGTCGGGTTCGTGGCGCTCGAGAAAACCGACGTCGTCCGCCACCCGCTCGTGCAGCGGGTCATCGACGCGTACGACGGCGACGACCGGCGCGGCGGCGGGGCCCAAGAC
>JBCDEF010000289.1:0-2074 GCA_039179915.1 Planctomycetota bacterium
GCCCGAAGCTGTTTCAGAACCGGTCGAGCTTCGGGCCGAGGCGGTGATCCTGACGACCGGCACGTTCATGCGCGGCCTGATGCACACCGGGACCGACCGAACCCCCGGCGGTCGGCACGGCGAGGCGCCGGCGGTGGGCATCAGCAAGGCGCTGCGCGATCTCGGTTTCGAGCTTGGTCGGCTGAAGACCGGCACGCCGCCGCGGCTGGATGTCGGCACGATCGATTGGGACGGGCTGCCCAAGCAGTGGGGGGACGACGAGCCGCTGCCGTTCAGCGATCTGACGGACCGCGGGCGTTTCCCCGCGATCGAGCAGGCGGCGTGCCGCATCACGCAGACCACGCCGCGGATGCACGATGTGATCCGGGCGAACCTGCACCGGGCGCCGATGTTCAGCGGGCAGATCGAGTCGGCCGGGCCGCGGTACTGCCCGTCGATCGAGGACAAGGTCAACCGGTTCGACCGCGATGCGCACACGGTCTTCCTCGAGCCGGAGAGCTACCGGTCGAGCTGGGTGTATGCGAATGGTATCGCTACGAGCCTGCCGGCGGATGTTCAGCGGTCGATCGTTGCGCTGATGCCGGGGTGCGAGAAGGCCGAGATCGTGCAGTTCGGCTACGCGGTCGAGTATGACTCGGTGCTGCCGCACCAGATCCTGGCGACGGGGATGAGCAAGCGGGTCGAGGGCTTGTTTCTTGCGGGCCAGATCAACGGCACGAGCGGGTATGAAGAGGCCGCGGCGCAGGGTGTGGTCGCGGGTGTGAACGCGGCGCGGTACGTCGAGGGGCAGAGCGAGTGGGTGCTCGGCCGCGACCGGGCGTACATCGGCGTGTTGATGGATGATCTGGTGACGAAGACACCGGTCGAGCCGTACCGGATGTTTACGAGCCGGGCGGAGCACCGGCTGCTGCTGCGGGCGGACAACGCGGCCGACCGGCTGACGCCCGAGGCCGAGTCGCTCGGCCTGCTGCGGAACGAGATCGGCGGCGAGCGCCTGCGGCGGTTCCGCGTTCGGCAGCGCGCGATGGATGCCGTCCGCGAGACAATCGGTGGGACAACGCACGGCGGCGAGCCGCTGGCGGCGTGGCTCAAGCGGCCCGAGTTTTCCGAAGATCATCTGGCGAGCGCCGTCGGCCCGTGCGACCGCGACGCGATGCGGACGGTCTTTGCCGATCACCGCTACGCAGACTACGTGGTTCGGCAGTCGCACGAGATCAAGCGGCAGCGCGAGCTGGACGGCAAGCCGCTGCCGCGGCTGGCGTTCGCGGCGATCGAGGGCTTGCGGAAGGAAGCGGTCGAGGCGCTCGAGCGGTTCTCGCCCGCGACGTTCGGCCAGGCGGGTCGGCTCGAGGGCGTAACGCCGGCGGACCTGTCGCTCGTCGCGGTGCATGTGAAGCGGAGGTCGTCCAAGGCTCGCGCGGGGTCGTCGGCATGCTGACGCTCGGGGCCGGCGGCAACTCGCAGGTGATGCTTGATCTGCTGATCCTGCTCGCGGCGGCGGCCGGCGTGAGCATGATCGTCGGCCGGCTCAAGATCGCGCCGATCGCTGGGTACCTGATCGCGGGCGCCATCTTCGGGCCTAACGCTCTTGGTGTTATCGGCGACTCGGCGAGCGCCGCGTCGATCAGCCAGATCGCGATCGTGCTGCTGATGTTTGGCATCGGCCTTCACCTGGACCGCAACGACCTGCGATCGGGCATGCTTCCGACGCTGGGCATCGGCGTGGTGTCGACGCTGTTCGTCGCGGGTCTGCTGACGCCGGGCGGGCTGGCGTTCGGGCTGTCGATGCCCGCGTCGGTGGCGATCGCGTTCGCGCTCTCGATGAGCTCGACGGCCGTGGTGCTCCGGCTGCTGCAGTACCACCGGCAGCTGCGGCAGGTGCACGGTCAGATCGCCTTCGGCACGCTGATCGCGCAGGACATGATCGTGGTGCTGGTGCTCGCGCTGATGCCGGTGCTCGCCGGTCTCGCCGGCGTGGGCGGCGGCAACGGCGAGGGCTTCAGCCTCGGCTCGATGCTCGTCAACGCGCTGCTTGCGATCGGCGGCATGACGCTGCTGATTGTCATCGGTCTGA
>JBCDEF010000290.1:0-2065 GCA_039179915.1 Planctomycetota bacterium
CCGCCGCCGCCGCCTGGCTGACCGCCAGACACACGCTCTCGCCCCTGCGGAACAACGCCTACGCCCTCGCCGCCGCCGGCATGGCCGTCGCCGTCTTCGGGCAGCTCGCCTTCGAGGACGGCCGGCCGATTCAGGCACCGCCCGACTTCGACCCGATCCCGATGTGCGTGGCACTGCTCGCCTGGCTCGCATTCGCCGCGATCCCCCGGCTGGCTTTCGATCTCCGCTGCACCTTCGCCGCGCTCGCTGTCACGGGCGGCGCCATCGCACTGGCAGGCCTGCACGAAACGCGCGGCGTGCCGGAGACGCTCTTCGTCGGCGTTGTGTACACCGGCTCGCTCATGGCTCTGAGCCGACGCTTGTCCAGGTGGTCAATCGCCGAGATCACGTCCGGGCTGCTGCTGGTGATCACGGCCGGCTGGGCGGGCAACCGCATCATCATCGGCAGTGCGGCTCTCCAGGGTCTGCCAGCCGCCAACGTGCCGTTTGTCGTGGCTGCCTCCACCGCAGGGTTGTGGATCCTGCTCGCGGTGCGGCTCCGGACGCACCCCGCTGCGGCCGACGCGCCCGAAGGCCTGCCTGAGGTGCAAACATTCATCCAGCGTGGTTCGCTCGGCACCGCCTGGCTGCTGCTGCTGGCCGCGACGTCGCTCGATGTGCTCCGCGGCGTGGGGCAGGTGCTCCAACAGGAATCCGCCCAGGGTGCCGCACTGTCGATCTGGTGGAGCCTCTTCGCTGTTGCGTCGGTCGCGCTCGGCTTTCGGTTCGCGGCCGCCCTCCGCTGGGCCGGTCTGTCGCTGCTGGGCATCGTCGCCGGCAAGGTGCTGCTGCTCGACACGCAGACCCTCGCCCCGCCGGCCCGCATCGTCGCGGCTCTCAGCGTCGGCCTCGTGATCATCGGCGCCGGCGTGCTGTACGCCCGCCTGAAGAAATGGACCGACAGCCCGGAAGAGGCCCCCTAGTCCGCCCACACAGACCGGGACAGAACGACGCTTGCGTCCGGCACCCCGATCATCGACACTACGGGTCCGGAGGCAAGGAGCGGCTCTATGGGCAATCAGTCGGTCGGCCACAACGACGATGGCGACGCCAGGCGACAATCCATGCGCCACATCCTCCGCGACCTCGAAGCGATGGAACGCATGATCGCCGCCGGCCTCTTTGAGACCGACCCCATCCGCATCGGCATGGAACAGGAAATGGTCCTCGTCGACGAGGGCATGCAGCCCGCGCCGATCGCCCTCGATGTCCTGGACCGCATCGACGATCCACGCGTCGTCCCCGAGATCGCCCGGTTCAATCTCGAGTTCAACGGCGACCCGGTCGAGCTCGGCGGCATGTGCTTCTCAGCGATCGAAACCCAGCTCCGCGAGCTCTACACCGATGTGGATCAGGCCTGCCGCGAAAGCGACGCCCGGGCCTTGCTCACCGGCATCTGCCCGACGATCGACCTCACACACCTCACCGACACGAACATGACACCCCGCCCCCGCTACCGGGCGCTCAACGACGCCCTCCGCCGCCTCCGCGGCGATCACTACGAGCTGCGGATCGACGGCGCCGACGAGCTGATCGTGCGCCACCCCAGTGTCATGCTCGAATCGGCCAACACCAGCTTCCAGGTGCACCTGCAGGTCGCGCCGGGCAGCTATCCCGCGGCGTACAACACCGCCCTCGCCGTCGCCGCGCCCGTGCTCGCCGCCGCGGCCTATTCCCCCGTCCTCTTCGGTAAACGACTCTGGCGCGAGACCCGTATCGCCATTTTCCAACAAGTCGTCGACACCCGGTCCGAGGGCGCCGGCCGGCGCGAGCTGCTCGGCCGAGTTCGGTTCGGCGAAGCGTGGATGGAATCGTCTGTCCTTGAGGTCCTCCGGGCCGACGTCACCCGCCTCCGGCAGATCATCAGCACCCCGGGCGATGACGAGCCCGATCCGATCGCCGAACTCGAAGCGGGCCGCGTGCCCAAGCTCCGAGCGTGGCAGGCATTCAACTCCTCAACCTACCGCTGGATGCGCCCCTGCTATGGTGTCTGCGACGGCCGGCCGCACCTGCGCATCGAGAACCG
>JBCDEF010000291.1:0-2012 GCA_039179915.1 Planctomycetota bacterium
GCCGTTAAGGATTATTAAACCGTTGAGGCCACACAAGCGGCGGCAGTATCGACCGACGCGGGAGCCGGATTTGCGCAACAAGCCATGGGGACCATGGCTCTACTCAGCAGGCTCTACTCAGCAGGCGCTACTCAGAAGACTTCACTAACGCTGATTAGAGCCTGCTGAGTAGAGCCTGCTGAGTAGAGCCTGCTGAGTAGAGCCATGGTCCCCATGGCTTGTTGCGCAAATCCGGCTCCCGCGTCGGTCGATACTGCCGCCGCTTGTGTGGCCTCAACGTTGTGCCGCATGATTGCGCAACAAGCCACCGGGACGGTGGCTCTACTTAGGCGGGCACACCGCTTACTTGCTGGCGAGACGGAGTCGCGCGCGGGCTTGTTCCACCCGTTTATCGCGGGCTTCCATCAGTTCTTCCGAGTTGGCTTGCGCGGCTCGCGCTTCGTCCAACGCCGACTGCTCGGCGTCCGCCTGCAGTTCCGCGGACGGGATCGCTCGGTTCGTCATCACCGACACCACGTTGTCGGCGATTTGGACGAAACCCCCGTCGACGTAGTACCGATGCGTCGTCCCCTCGGCCTCAAACCGAAGCTCCCCCACGCCCAGGCGTCCGATCAGTGGCGCGTGATTGGCGGCCACGCCCAGTTCGCCGTCGAACAGCGGAACGGCCACGAAGCTCGTCTCGCGATCGATGGAGGTTTCCTCGGGCGTGACAACGATAATCTGTAGGTTTGCCATGGTCTTATCCAAGCTTCCCTGAGCTACGCTTCGGCAGCCATCTTCTTGGCTTGCTCTTCAGCTTGTTCAATCGGACCGACGTACATGAACGCCTGTTCCGGCAGGTGGTCCCACTTGCCATCGCAGATTTCCTCGAAGCTGCGAATCGTATCTTCGAGCGATGTGATCTCACCCGGCTTGCCGGTGAACACTTCGGCCACGAGGAAGGGCTGCGAGAGGAACCGCTCGATGCGGCGGGCGCGATGGACAATCAACTTGTCCTCTTCGCTCAGCTCGTCCACGCCCAGGATCGCGATGATGTCCTGCAACTCGCGGTAGCGCTGCAGGGTGGTCTGCACGCGACGTGCGATCGTGTAGTGACGCTCGCCGACGTACTGGGGATCCAAGATACGGCTGGACGAGGCGAGCGGATCGATCGCCGGATAAATTCCCTTCTCCGAGATCGATCGTTCCAGATAGATGAACGCGTCCAACTGACCGAAAGCGGTTGCGGGAGCGGGATCGGTCGGATCGTCCGCCGGCACGTAGACCGCCTGCACCGAGGTGATCGCGCCTTTGCTCGTCGAGGCGATGCGTTCCTGCAGCGCACCCATCTCGGTGGCGAGCGTCGGTTGATAACCGACCGCCGACGGCATCCGGCCCAACAGGGCGGAGACCTCACTACCCGCTTGCGAAAAGCGGAAGATGTTATCGACGAAGAGCAGGGTGTCTTTACCAGTGGTGTCACGGAAGTTCTCGGCCATGGTCAATGCCGACAGGGCCACTCGCAGACGAGCACCCGGTGGTTCGTTCATCTGACCAAACACCATGCAGGTTTGTTCGATCACCTTCCGACCCGTCTGTCCGATCTCAGTTTCCTGCATTTCCAACCAGAGGTCGGTTCCTTCACGCGTCCGTTCGCCCACGCCCGCGAACACGGAGTAACCACCGTGCGAGGAGGCGATCCGCGCGATCAGCTCGGTCAGGATAACCGTCTTGCCGAGTCCGGCACCGCCGAACAGACCGGCTTTACCCCCTCGGACGAATGGGGTCAGCAAGTCGACCACCTTGATACCGGTCTCGAACAGCTCGGTACTTGTCGAGAGATCGGCCACCGCGGGCGCTTCCCGGTGAATGGGCCAACGCTCCTTGGCTTTGACTTCGCCGCGGCCATCGATGGGATCGCCCAACAAGTTGAACACGCGACCGAGGGTTTCTTCCCCGACCGGCACCGACAAGGGAGCTCCGGTATCGACGCAATCTTGTCCGCGAACCATGCCTTCGGTGCTGCCCAAGGC
>JBCDEF010000292.1:0-1991 GCA_039179915.1 Planctomycetota bacterium
CTCGGCAAGATGCCAAAGAAGCTGACCGAGTCGTTCAAGCTGCGGCGCGGGGAACTCATCTCGGCGAAGCAGTCGGCCGAGCCGGTCGGCTCCAACACGGCGGGATGGATCGCCGAGCTGGACGACCAGCTCCACGACCGGATTGCCCGCACCAGGCTGATCGAGCACCACCAGCCGAAGAGGGCCAGCACGCTCGCGCATGCGGCCGACGATTGGCTCGCTGGTTCATCGAACAAAGGCGACACCATCACCCGGATGCGCACGGCGACACACCGGGTGATCCGATACTTTGGGCCGGATGCCGACCTGCGGCAGATCGGGGACATCGAGGCCGAGGCGTGGCGAGCATGGATGCTCAAAGACGCCGGCTTGTCGCGAGCAACGGCCAACCGTGATGTCGGCTACGCCCGTCAACTGGGGGCGTGGGCTGTGCGGCATCGTCGTATCGACGCTAATCCGTTCGCACAGCTTCGGGGGGGCTCGCAGAGCAACGCCGACCGGCAGGCATTCATCGACCTCGCGACGGTTGGCCGCCTGATCGAGAGCATCGCTGGCCCGGAATGGCGATTGCTGATCGTGCTATATCTCGGTTCGCCGGGCTCCGGGTGCCGAGCGAAGCGCTCCGCCTGCGATGGCCCGATGTGGACACGGAGAACCTCCGGCTGACCGTGCGGAGTCCAAAGACCGAGCACCGCGCAGGGGGAGCCGCCCGGACGGTTCCGATCTTCCCCGAGCTTCTTCCCTTCCTGTTCGATGTGAACGAGCGAGCCGAGGAAGGTAGCGAGTATGTGATCCCGAGCTATCGGGAAGGGGCGCAGCTGACCACCCACCTTCGCCGGCTGATCGACCGGGCCGGGCTCAAGGTCTCGCCGAAGCCATAGCACAATATGCGAGCGTCGCGACAGACCGAGCTGGCTGCTCGCTATCCGATCCATTCGGTCTGCGCGTGGCTTGGCAACACGAAGGCCATCGCCGCCGGGCACTACCTCCAGCTGACCGATGCCGATTGGCAGCGGGCCGTCTCGGATCCGACGCCCGGCCAAGGCGGCGCACAAAGCGGCGCACTTGCAGCGCAAAAGGCGGCGCAGCACCCAGCGGCAGAATCGTGCACTGTGTTGCACGGATCGTCGCAAGTCTCTAATGGGAGGAGAAATACGCAACGCCTCGCAGCGAGCCGCAACTCGCCGCAGAACATTCGAATGGGCAGAGGCGGACTTGAACCGCCGACACCGGCATTTTCAATGCCGTGCTCTACCAACTGAGCTACCTGCCCGGCAGCGACAACTGTAGCCGGTGGCCCCCATCCGTCAACCGGCCGCGGCTGCGCGGCGCAGAGTATCCTCCGGGGATGACACCGACCGATCGCCCCGACGCCGCCGATGCCGCACCGCTGCTCTCCGCACGTGACCTGCGGGTTGTTTTTGGGACCAAGCACCGCGTGGTCGCGGTCGACGGCGTCTCGTTCGATATCCACCCCGGCGAGACGCTCGGGCTCGTGGGCGAATCCGGGTCCGGGAAGACCACGGTCGGCCGCGCGATCCTCCGTCTCGTTCCCGCCGCCGGCTCGGTCGGTTTTGACGGCACCGATGTGTTCGCGGCTTCGGGCGCCTCGCTGCGGTCGCTCCGCCGGGCGATGCAGGTCATCTTCCAGGACCCCTCGGGCTCGCTCGATCCGCGGATGCGCATCCGCGACATCGTCGCCGAGCCGCTCCGCGTCCACCGCGTCGCGCCCGCCCGCGAGCTGCCGGCCAGGGTCGCCGAGCTGCTCGAACGCTGCGGCATGCCCGCCGCCGCGGCCGACCGGTACCCGCACGAGTTCTCGGGCGGCCAGAAGCAGCGCATCGGCATCGCCCGGGCGCTCGCGCTCAAGCCGCGGTTCATCATCTGCGACGAGCCCACCAGCGCGCTCGACGTCTCGATCCAGAGCCAGATCATCAACCTGCTCCGCGATCTGCAGCAGGAGTTTGGCCTGAGCTACCTGTTTATCAGCC
>JBCDEF010000293.1:0-1972 GCA_039179915.1 Planctomycetota bacterium
CGAGCCCGGCGCCGGAACCGGGGTGAGGCTCAGCTCCCATCCGCCGAGGTCGCCCGTGTCGAGGCCCGCGTTGTCCGAGATCGAGAGCGTCCAGCTGCCGGCGCTGCTCAGGCCGTCGAACGCGCTGAGCGCACCCTCCGGGGCGTACGTGCCGCTGGGGACAAGGAAGTCGGTGTCCTGCACGCCGCCGTTGACCGTGTCCCACGTGATCGTGCCGTCGTCGCTGTAGGTGTAGTCTCCGTCGAGGTTGTACGCCCATCCGAAGCCGGAGAAATCGGGCACGCCCGCCTGGTTGATCAGCTCGACGCTGGTGCTGCCGTTCGAGAGGGTGATGATCAGATCACCGACGAACGTGTGGTTCAGGTCGAGCAGGTTCACGCTGACATCGGCGATCGAGAAGTCGTCGGTGACCGTGATGGTGCTGGACAGGGGGTTGCCCGGGCCGCCGTCGTCCGGGATGACGCCGCCCACGCCGGAGAAGATAAGCTGACCGGCCGCCGGAACGGCGAGACCGGCGGCGCACAGCGATGCAATCGTTCGTATCATGTCTTTGCTCCCACTTTTCGAATCAATTCCCAGAAACACACTGGGCACCCGTACCGCGACGGACACCCGATCTATCACAATATAATGTCTTCGGCGTGCAAAGTCGAGATATATTGAAGACTCTCGGCCGCCTACGAGCCGCGTTCTTCGTACCGAGTTTCTCAGGAGCCTGGTTGATGGCCGACGCGGCCGGTCGGTCTGGCGGATCGCTGCATCAATTCGGGTTTTGGTTGCTAGTTTGTGAATCTGGGTTGACCCGGGCTCGCTCGGCATGGCTGGCGTGCTGGATTTCCTCTCCGATTTGCTGTATTCACGGGTTGTAGCGTTGGGTGAAACTCTGTACACTTGCGATCGCACCCGGTTTGGGGGATGGGACCCCGTCCGGGTGTTGCCAGCTGCTGCTCTCGTGTGGGGGTTGGTGGCTTATCGAAAGCGGTTGTGCCGCTGGTTTTATCGAGAAAGAGAGAAAAGACACCATGAAGAATCTCTTGATTGCTGCAGTTGCTGTTGCGGGTACCGCTCAGGCCCAGGACACCCTGCTGATCGTCGACCTGACGGTTGTCGACGAGATCACCATCACCTCGACCGCGGGCCTCTCGGCCGCTTCGGTTTCGGGCTCGGATGGCATCGGCTTCCTGCTCGCCGACTTCTTCAACGGCGGTGCCGGCCCGGGCCTCTTCAGCACCGGTACTGGCGACCTCACCCCGGCCGCGAACACCTCGGACGGCTCGCCGGTCCTGTTCAACTTCTCGAGCAGCGTCGGCCTGAACGTCTTCAGCTTCACCGACGATCCGGACGCGATCTGGAACGCTGGCGATCAGGCGTTCTCGGGCTCGGCGACCTTCTCGGTCGATCCGGCTGCGTACGCTGCCGCCCTCGCCGGCAACAGCAGCGGCACGATCTTTGCCATCGCCGACAGCGACGATGACATCGCCGGCGCTTCGGCGCTCGGTTCGTGGGCACTGATCCCGGCCCCGTCGACGGCCGCACTGCTCGGCCTCGGCGGCCTCGCCGCCGCCCGCCGTCGCCGCTAATCGGCAACGGCTGGTCTGCACAGACCTCTACGCCCCCGTGGGTTGTTCGACCCGCGGGGGTTTTTTGTGCGCCGGCCGAGTAGGATCGGGCCGTGCCCTCGCTGCTCCGCTACATCCTCCGGCTCGGACCGATCAACCCGATTGCTTCGCGGCTGGTTCAGAACGGCTCGCGTCGGAGCCGGCACATGGTCATTCGCTCGGCGTACCTGGGCGGGATGATCCTGATTCTGCTCTGGCTGCTGCTGGTCGGGACAGACACGGGCGGCGTGGGCGGCGCACCGAACTACCGGGACCTTGCGGCCGCGGGCGCGCGGAGCTTCGGGCTGATCGCCTATGTGCAGATCGGTCTGATCTGCATCATCGCGCCGGTGTTTATGGCCGGCGCGATCGCG
>JBCDEF010000294.1:0-1939 GCA_039179915.1 Planctomycetota bacterium
ACCCATCGCATCCGATGCGCAAAAGCCGCGGAGATCGAGGTCGCCGATGCCGTTGCCGGAGCCGACGGCCGCGTACTGGATCACGAAGTAGTCCGAGCCGAGGCCGTTGCCCAGCGACGAGCCCGTGCTGGCGAGCTGCTCGTTGAAGTCGTTCGGGGCCGGGCACTCGCCGCACTCGCCGTCGCCGTCGAGGTCGAGGAAGTCACGGGTCGAGGACGGGGCGATCAGGAACGATTCGAGCAGCGTCGCACCTGAGAAGTTCACGAGGAACGGCTGGGCCGCCACGGGCGAGGCAAGCCCGCAGCACGCGAGCAGACCGAAGATCTTTGCATTCTTCATCGGGTATCTCTCCAAGAAGGTGCCCCGGGTCCACCGCCCGGAGCGATGACCGCGCACCAACTCGATGCACGGATCGCGCACACGTCGCGCTGGCGACGTGTCAACAGAACAAGACGATCGGGGAGCGGGCTCGCCCTCTCTCAACTCTCAGGGAAACAAACCCCGCTAGGCCGTTGAGCCCGGCGGGAGCGTGGCTCAATCGTCGGCGAAGCGGTCCCTGCTCACGAAGGTGTCGCGTCCGCCGGTCAGCGAGTAGAAGCGCTCGCCCCAGAGGCGGCGCTCGATGGTCTCGACCACCGTAAACTGATCCACGTGCCCGTCGACAAACAGGAAGTTCCCCTTGCCCGAGTGGGGCTGGCCGACCATGTTGAGCCCGCCATCGACCTGCGACGAATCCAGCTTGGCAGGATCGTCGTCATCAAGGATCGACTCCGGATCCTGATACGCAAACGCCGGGTCGGTGCCGGCGGACGTCTGGTTCAGAACGTCAAACCCGGAGCTGAACCCGAAGAACGGCGTGATCGGGTGGTGGCTCTTGACGGTGAAGTTGCCGATGTCACCTTCGGCCGGCGTCTCGCTCCCGCTGCTTGTGGAAATCGATCGCCAGTCGTTCTTGCCGTCGAAATACTCGGCCGCGAAGATGATCTCCGACGTGTTCGACAGCGTCGAGACCTTCACAAGACGGTTCTTTCGCTCCCCGGCGACATCATCCGAAAACTTGTTCCGCGGGAAGATCGCCCCGTTGCCGCCGAACGCGACCCGCGGGAGCTGGCGGTCCACGGCCTGGTTCAGGTCCGGGCTGTACTCCTGGCCCTGGTCGTTGCGCTGCCCCGGCTCCCAGTTCTCCTCGTTCGGGCCAGGGTTGGTCCGCGGCGCGCCGTTGTTCGTCACGGCCGGGCCTTCAAACGCCTCGCCGGCGGTGTCGAGCCCATCGAAGAGGAACATCGACCAGTGCACGTAGCCGTTGATCGGCTCCGGGTTGTCGTCGAGCTGGTCGGCGACGTTCCACCCGAAGCCCTCGCGGTCCTGGCCGTAGACGTAGGACGACGGGGTGTAGTTGTCGTTCTCACCGTTGTACGAGGCGTTGGTCTGGCCGACGCCCCGCATGTTCGCGGCCGTTGCAATGGCCTGCGCCGTCCGGCGGGCGCTGCCGAGCGCCGGCAGAAGGATGCCGATCAGCAGCGCGATAATCGAGATCACAACCAAGAGCTCGATCAGCGTGAAGCCCAGCGGCCGCGAGCGCGGTCTCGACCAGCGCTCGGCGACGGGCCTCGACCGGCTCGCCCGCCTGCCCGCCGAGCCAGGGAAAGCCCGCGATCGTCGCGTCGCGCCGCTCCGAGAGCCCGCTGCGATGCGCGAGAAAATCGCCGAGCGTGGCGTCTGCATAGGCCGGGTTCGCGATACCGGCAAGGCTCGGCACCGCCTCGAACAGACCCGTCTCCAGCGTCAACCCGTGCTCCTCCAGCACGGCGAGGAGCACCGCGGCGGCCATCGCCTTCGTGCACGAGCCAAGGTGATAACGGCTCGCGGTCGTCACCGGGATGGCGTGCTCCATGCTGTAGTAGCCCGCCGCCCCAGCGGCGATGGGCTCGCCGCGGCG
>JBCDEF010000295.1:0-1894 GCA_039179915.1 Planctomycetota bacterium
CCCAGGTCGTCGAGGAAGCCGCCGGACTGGGTTCAGGCAAGAACTTCAACGTCGTCGACGGCGATCTCTCGACCGCCCAGCAGATCGTCTCCGACGCGATCGACCAGGTCTCGACCCTCCGCGGCCGCCTCGGCGCCTTCTCGCGGAACACCCTGGGCGCCACCCGCCGGAGCCTCTCGGTAAGCCTCGAGAACAGCTCGGCCGCCGAGTCGGTCATCCGTGATGCTGACTTCGCCAGCGAGACCGCGGCCCTGACCCGCTCGCAGATCCTCTCTCAGGCCGCGAGCAACACCCTGGCGCTGGCGAATAACCAGCCCCAGGCCGCGCTCCAGCTCCTCGGCTAACGCCTCGGGCTGAAGCCGGGTTCTAAGCAGGACCTGAAACGAATCTGACCAGAACCTCGCCGCCCGCCCGGGACACCCGGGCGGGCGTTTGCTTGTGCGCGGTACGGCTCGTGCCCGGACCGCGAACCGGCCGACACTTATTCAGTGAGCCCGAACGACCATTCAGCCGGAGGACCGCTCGAAGACGCTCGCCGGACCTTCGAGCTCTTTTTACGCGTTGAGTGCGGTCTGCGACCCAACAGCCTCGACGCCTACAGCCGGGATTTGCGGGAGCTCTGCGGCGCGCTCATTTCGGACGGCATCCGCTCACCCGCCGCGATCACACCCCGAAGACTCAGCGAGCACCTGCAGCATCTCAGCCGCGAACGCGGGCTTGCACCCGCCAGCATCACCCGTCACCTTGCCACGATCCGCGTCTTCTGCCGGTGGCTCGCCGCGACCGGCCGGATCGATGACAACCCCGCCGATGTGCTCGAGCGGCCCGCGAAATGGATCACGCTGCCGGGCGTGCTCTCGCCCAGCGAGGTGCGGGCGTTGCTGGCCGCTCCGGAGCCGACGCCCGGTGCCACCGGGCTCAACAGCGTGCTCTGGCTCCGCGACCGGGCCATGCTCGAACTGATGTACGCGTGCGGGCTTCGGGCCTCGGAGGTCGGCGGGCTGGCGGTGGACGACCTCGTGCTCGACATCGGCGTGGTGCGCGTGACCGGCAAGGGCGATAAGCAGCGTCTCGTGCCCGCCGGCGCCCCGGCGCTCGACGCGGCGAGAGAGTATCTCGAAGCGGTGCGGCCCAGGCTGGTCAACGCCGCCGCCCCCGCAACGCAGGCGCTGCTGCTCTCACGCACGGGCCGGCCGCTCGACCGGGCGGCGGTCTGGCACCTGGTCAAGAAGCACGCCGCGGCGGCGGGCCTCCGCGGGGTTCACCCCCACCGCCTGCGTCACAGCTTCGCGACGCACCTGCTCAGCGGGGGGGCCGACCTGCGGACGGTCCAGGAACTGCTCGGCCACGCCGATGTGACGACGACGCAGGTCTACACGCATGTCGATGCGTCTCGGCTCCGAGCGGTGCACAGCGCCCACCACCCGCGGCCTTAAAGACGTCGGGCTCATCAATGCAGCAGACGCGTACGGCGTCCGGGCCGGGCTTAGACGGGTCGTCGCCAGTCGGCCTGCTCGGTCGGGTTGAGCGAGGCTCTGCGGCGTGGTGCCGGGCGGGCGGACGATCCGTCGTGCTGCGGATCGGTAGCGGGCTGGTTCGAGCCCGCCCGGCTTGCGGCGGCCGGCGGGGCCGACGGGACGCTGCCGAACGTGCTCCGGAACTCGTCGCGGACCGCGCCGACCTGGTGCGTCGACCCGACGTTGCGGACATCCTCGGCCATCGCGACATCGACCGCGTCCGGCGCGTGCGGGCTGACGATGCCCCGCTCAACGCCGGAGGCGAACTTGAAGCCCACCACCATCGCGCCGAGCAGCGCTACGACCGGCAGGCCCACGAAGACCAGCAGCACGGCGAGAAGGCTCGTTTCCTGCCCCCCGAGCGCGACCATGTCGCC
>JBCDEF010000296.1:0-1889 GCA_039179915.1 Planctomycetota bacterium
GGCTGGGCCGCCTTGCCCAGAAGCCGCGGCAGCAGGCCGAAAAAGTTGACCAGCCCGTCGACCAGCAGCTTGTCGATCGCCTGGAAGACGTAGCTGAGCACCCAGAGCGGGGCCCGGAAGACCGCGTGGTAGAACTCATCCACGTACCACTTGTGCTCGGCCCATTTCGGGATCGGGCCAAACAGAGCCGCCACACCGTCCATCCGGCACCGGCCCGGCTCGGTCCGGTCGCCGATGAACCCGCTCACAGCCCCGCGCGGGCCGTGAGCCCAAGCGGCATACCCGATGCCGATCGCGCCGACGATCGCCGAGACGTAGTACATCACCTTGTGCGGATCGAAACCAAGGAACGAGCCGTGAGCCGCGTGACCGCCGTGGTCTGCATGGTCATGAGCCTCTTCGGTGGCACCGCTCTCCGAGCGGTGGTCCTCCGAATGATCATGGTCGTGGCCGTGGCCTCCCTCGTGGTCGTGGTCGTGGTCGGAATGACTCTCATCATCGATCAGGAACATCGCCGCCGATGCCGGATGCTCGCCGCCACCGGCGGCGTACACCGGCGCAGCCGTCGAGCCCTTGAGCATCGTGCCGACCCAGCCTTTGTTTTCAGGCGTGACAAAGTAGAGCCCGGCCGCGAGCACCGCGAGCACGCTCAGCGTCGCGAGCACGCCGTTGATCGCCAGCCGCGGCGCGTGCGGGTGGAATTCGTGGTCGTCGTGTGCGTGAGGATCGGCCTGCGCTTTGCGTTCCTGCTCGGCGACGACCTCGCCGCCGGCCTCGTGGCCCGGGTCGCCGGCGTGGGGCGTGTCGTGGCTGTGATCCTCGTCGCCGGCTTCGTACCGGACCGGCCCGACGAACACCCGGAAGAAAACCCGGAACGTGTAGTACGCCGTCAGACCGGCCGTGATCAGCAGTATCCAGCCGATCAGGGCGTATCCCGGGCCCGGCGTCACGAATGCCTCGGCCAGGATCATGTCCTTGCTGAAGTAGCCCGCCGTGAACGGCACGCCCGCGAGGTTCAGGCACCCGATCAGCATGCCGATCGAGACAACCCGCCAGCCCGGCACATGCCACAGCCCGCTGAGCTTGCGGAGATCCAATTGACCCGCGAAGCCGTGCATCACCGCGCCGCAGCACAGGAACAAGAGCGCTTTAAAGAAAGCGTGCGTGAGCACGTGGTACACGCCGCCCGTCGGCGTCAGCATCGCCAATCCCGCGAACATGTAGCCCAGCTGCGACACCGTCGAGTATGCCATGATCCGCTTGATGTCGAACTGCGCCATGCCGATCGTCGCGGCCAGCAGCGCCGTGATCCCGCCGACCCAGGCGACCACCGGCAGCGCCCACTCGCTGACCAGGAAAACCGGGTACATCCGGGCGATCAGGTACAGGCCGGCGGTCACCATCGTCGCCGCGTGGATCAGGGCCGACACCGGCGTCGGGCCCTCCATCGCGTCGGGCAGCCAGACGTACAGCGGGAACTGGGCGCTCTTGCCGAACGCCCCGATCATCAAGAACACAGGAATCAGCTGGGCCATCAGCGGCACGTCGGCCCCGTCGCCCGCCTTGACCGAATCGATATAGCCCTGGAGCTGCTCGGAGCTGAACAACTCCGCGTACTCGACCGTGCCGAAGTGCACGAACGTCAGGAAGACGCCGATCGCGAGCCCGAGGTCGCCGATCCGGTTGACGATGAAGGCCTTTTTGGCCGCCGCCACCGCCTCGGGCTTCTTGTAGAAATACCCGATCAGCAGGTACGAGCAGAGGCCCCAATGGCATCACCAGCACTTAAAATTCGGCATTCATCCTGGTCTTGTCCGTTTTCGTCCAAATCCGGAGTGTTGCCTGTTAGCCCAATTTCCCCTTTATGAACGAAATATACAGCATCACAA
>JBCDEF010000297.1:0-1880 GCA_039179915.1 Planctomycetota bacterium
CGACAACTTCGACCTGCACACGAGCCACGTCATCCCCGCGCTGATCCGAAAGTGCGTCGAAGCGCAAGGCCGAGGCGACGACACCATCGAAGTCTGGGGCACGGGCAGCGCCTCGCGCGAGTTCCTCTATGTCGATGATGCGGCCGAGGGCATCGTCCGCGCGGCCGAAGCCATGAACGAGCCGATCCCGGTCAACCTCGGCACCAACATGGAGATCACCATCCGCGATCTGGTCAACCTGATCGCCCGGCTTACCGGCTTCTGCGAAAACGAAGCCGAGCTCGAGAGCAAGATCCGCTGGGACAGCACCAAGCCCGACGGCCAGCCCCGCCGGTGCCTGGACACCAGCCGCGCCAAGTCGCTCATGAACTGGCAGGCCGAGGTCGGCTTCGAAGAGGGCCTCCGCCGAACCATCGACTGGTTTCGCGCCAACCGTCCGAGCTAAACCGGCAACCCGCGCCCCCGCGAGCCGCCGGCACCGATCGCCTAGAAATCGCCCCCGGGCACGTACGGCTCGCTCCACAGCACGGCCGATACCGGCACAATCTTCTTCCATGCAGCGTGAATCTTGTCGACCTCCGCCGCGGATCGAATACACCCTCAACGAACGCGGACGGGAGCTCACGCAGCTCGCCGATCGGATCGACCGGTTCGTCGACGACTGGGCACGACCGGAGCAGAACGCCTGACAGCCGCACAGATCGCCGGAAGCCCTCACAGCCCGATTCCAGACCGAACGGGGGGCTGAAAAACCGGAATCAGGTCACAAATGTCCGTGTTTCCTCGCCCGATGCCGATTTCAACGGGCGGGGCGACGGGTGCCCCGGCAGCGCGATCTGCGCCACTCTGCGGGGAACACCATGCGTCTGACTATCGCCAAGCGGCTCACTCTCGGTTTCGCCGCGCTCGTCGCGGTCATCCTTGTCATCGGCGGCACCTCCTGGTCCAGCTTCCGAGCAACCAATAGTTCGATCGACCAGCTCGTCGAGACCTCCAACAGTCTGGCCGAGGGCACCAACCTGCTCCAGTCCAGCCTCACCGCGCGGGCCAACGCCATCAAGTACCGCGTCACCCTGAACGACGCCGATGCCGATACGTTCTACCGCTGGATCGACGAAGCCAACGCCTCGATCGACCGCTCCGTGGCGATGCTCGACCACCCCGAGACCGTCGCCGCTGTCGAGAGCGTCCGCGTCCTGTTGGCGGACTACGCCGCGGGCTTCGAGCAGGTCCACGCGAGGCTCGCCGAACGCCACGAAACGATCAACCAGACGCTCCACCCGATGAACGTCCGTGTCCGCAGAGAGATGGGCGAACTCGCCGACAGCGCCCGCGGGATCGAGCCAGCGACCTATTCGAAGATCCAGCAGGCGATCCGCAGCTATTACGACGGCCTGGTCAGCGTGAAGTTCTACTTCGCCATGGGTGACCCCGAAGACGTCGTGAATGCCGCTGCACGGCTCACCAGCGCCCGCGACGACCTCGCCGAAGCAGCCCACGATGACCTCCCCCCCGAGCTCACCCAGCGGCTCGAACAGGCCGTCACCGATATCGATACCGCCATGGTGATCTTTGGTCAGGTCAATCAGCTCCAAGTCGAGGCCAACCAGATCTCCGCTGACGTGCTGGACACCCTCGGGCCGCAGATCGTCGCCGGCATCACCACGATGAAAGACGAGCTGGTCGCCCTCGCCGACCAGAAGAAGCACGAAGCATCGGCCTCGATCGCCTCGAGCAGCATGTTCATCACGGGCCTCGCCCTCGCCGCTGTCGCCGGCAGCATCGTGCTCGCCTTCTTCCTGACCCGCTCGATCGTCCGGCCGATCAGCATGGTCAACGCATCGCTCCGCGACATCGCCGAGGGCGAGGGCGACCTGACC
>JBCDEF010000298.1:0-1877 GCA_039179915.1 Planctomycetota bacterium
CGCCGATTCGGGGCCTGATTCCGGGGCTGATTCTGGGACCGAGGCCGTCTCCGATCCCCGCGAGCGGGCCAAGCTCAACCGGCTCCGCGGCCGGATCGATGAGATCGACGGCGAGCTCATCCGGCTGCTCAACGACCGGGCGAAGGCGGTCGTGAAAGTCGGCCAGCTCAAACGGACGACCGGCATCCCGATCTATGCCCCGCACCGAGAGAGCGAGGTGCTGGCCAAGGCGATCGGCCGGAGCAAAGGCCCGTTGCCGGACCGGACGATCGAGGGGGTCTACCGGGAATTGATGTCGGGCAGTTTCGCGATCGAGCGGCCGCTGCGGATCGGGTTTTTGGGCCCCAAAGGCTCGTTTAGCCACCTGGCGTCGGTCAAGCACTTTGGTTCGAGCGTGGATTTCGAGGATCTGCGGACGATCGACGGCGTGTTCACCGAGATCCGCCGGGGGCACGTGGACTACGGGCTGGTGCCGATCGAGAACTCGATCGGGGGCGGGATCGTGGAATCGCTGGACGCGTTCAGCGAGCACGCGGGCCGGGTGACGGTGTACGCCGAGGCGCAAATCGAGATCCATCATGCACTTCTGGCGAATTGCGAGCCGGCGGCGATCCGGCGGATTCATTCGAAGCCGGAGATCTTCGCCCAGTGCCGCACGTGGCTCGCGACGCAGTACCCCGAGGCCGAGTTGGTGCCGGCGGCCAGCAGCAGCCGGGCGGCGATGACCGCGGCCGAGGAGGTCAAGACGGCCGAGGCGATCGGGACCACGCCCGTGGCGGCGGCGATCGGCAACGAGCTGGCGGGCTCGATCTACGGGCTCAACACGCTCTTCGAGAACATCGAGGACCGGCCGGGCAACGTGACCCGGTTCCTGGTGCTCAGCCGGCAGAAAGCGCGCAAGTCGGGTGATGACAAGACTTCGGTGATGTTTCAGACCCAGGACAAGCCCGGGGCGCTGGTCAGCGTGCTGCAGGTCTTTCAAGAGGCGGGGATCAACCTCACGCACATCGACAAGCGGCCCAGCGGACGGGAAAACTGGCAGTACACGTTCTTTGTGGACGCCGAGGGCCATCGGGACGATCGGCGCGTTGCCGCGGGTCTGCGCGAGGCGGCCGAGCACTGCACGGCCTTGACGGTTCTGGGCAGCTATCCGCGGTCCCGCCGGCTGCTCTGATCGCGCGATCGGGGCGCATCGGGGTCCCGCTGACGAGTCAAGCTGGGTGACGGTTGGTCAGAATCCGGCTGCCGCGACCGCTAAAAAGCTGTGATCAACGGTTTGCGTGGTCGCATCGCGGATCAGGCCGTAGCGGGGATCCGCATGGTGTGTGATAATGCCGAGCGGTTGGGGGCGTGAGTCCCCGGCCGGGCATGGCCGGCGTGAACGTGTGCTGGTGGTGTCCGGGTGCCGGCGTGGGGCGGCAGGCCGCTGGGAAAAGTTCGGCTCACGGGCAGCGGTGCTTGAGAGTCGGCGTCCGGGCCGGTAGCCTCCGCACGATGCAGGGTCAGCGGCTGCGGACGGATGCGCCCCGCTTGGCACACATCGGCCGGCCATGGATATGGGTCGGGATCGGTTGAATCGTCCGGCGGAGCCCGGCGGGTTGACCGGTGACCGGTGGCTCGGAGCGTTGCCGACAGGCAGCAGCACGCGAGCGATCTCCGGGCAGCCATCGGATGGCGTCCGACGGATCGCGGGGCGGGTGCAGGGACGAGGTCCCGGCGCCGCTCGGGATGTGGCCCTGGATAGGGAAAACCAATATGAGTCGTTCGTTCGAATCGCGTCGCCGCTACGTCCGCAACACACGCTCGATCGTTGAGCGCGCCCGCGGGGCGATGGACCCGTCGTCGCTGCTCAATGCGGCGGGCGAGCCGCTGGCCGC
>JBCDEF010000299.1:0-1864 GCA_039179915.1 Planctomycetota bacterium
ATCGCCGCCCGCTCCGTTCTGCCGCATCGCCTCGCGGAACTCGTCCTCTTCTTCGGGTGTCATCCCGGAGTCCCCGAGCATCTGCTCGATCTGTTGGTCCATGAGCTCGTCGGTGTTTTCCATCGTCCAGACCGAATACTCGACGGACTCTCGCATCTGCGAGTACCCGAAGGAGAGGCCGGTCTGCGGCATGATCGCCATGGCATCCAGGAAGCGTTCTTCGGAGGCCAGCGTGCCGTCGCCGCCGTCGCCGCCGAGCCTGAGCGCGACTTCCACCGATTCCGTGTCACCGATGAGGACCGCCCCGGTGCCGAGGCCGATCGACATCTGCGTTGCGGCTCCCGGGGCGAACGAAGGGCCTTCGAGGTCGTAGATCACACTGCTGAGGAACGTTCGCTGTTCCAGGTTGGCGCCGATCAGCGCCGTAACTTGTTGGATCGATCGCCCGAACGCTTGCGTATCGGCACACTCGATCGCGACCAGGGTGCGCTGGCTTGTCGCCGTGAACGGCCGTCTGATCCGGGAGATCGTGTAGATCTTCGGGCCGAGCTGCGAAAGCACCGGCTCTACGAATCCCTGGGCCAGCTGGAGTTGGGGCCGGAAGCCCTGCGAGGTCTCGTCGGGCAGCCTGCCGACGATCTCGTTCACAACCGGGAACAGCCTGGCGAACTCGAAGTGGAACATCGAAACGGATGACGCGTCGGCCGTAACATATGCCGGCGGCGTGAACGAGGCCGCGGGCGGGTCCATCAGGGAAAGCAGCCCTTCCTTGTCGGGCAGCATCGCCGCGAAGCCGGATTCGACCATGCCCGCGTCGCTGTCGAACTCGATGTTGAACGCGATCGACCGGGCCGTGTGGAGCCCGGCTGCTTGCAGGATGTCCGAGACCCGCACCCCGCCGAGAGCGCCCTCGTCGGCTTCGTTCTCGGTCCGCTCAAGAAGCTCGATCAGCGGGCGAAAGTTTGCGACCGCGTATCCGTGCCCGGTCCCCCCGGCGTCAGCCAGCGCGGAGGTTACCGCCGCGGCCGATCGCGCCGACGCATCGCCGCGCCCCTCACCCGCGATGCGCTCGAGAGCGCTCTCGATCTGCCGCAGATCGGAGGCCAGCATAAGGTGCGAGCCGTGGTTCGCAAGAAAGAGCTGCTCGGTGTCAAACGGGGGCTCTTCTTCACGCTCCCAATCTTCCTGGTCCTCTTCGGCTTCATCGTCGGCCTCCGGTCGCTCGACGATCCAGATCGTGCCGCCGGCGAACGGCTCGTCCTCGAACCACGCCTTGCCGGCCTCTTCGGCCTGCACGACCGTGTCTTCGAGTATGTCAAGCGTGGCATCGATGTGCTCGCCGAAATCTGCGGCAACGAAGTACTCCCATTTCTGAGGCTCATCGTCATCGCCGAGCTCTTGCGGGACCCAAAGCGCAACGCCCGCCATGCCGGTCGGTGGTTCGAGGTCGTCGAGGTCAAGCTCAAAATCGGCGACCTGCTCGCGGAACTCGCCCGAGGCTTCTTCGAGCTGCTTCTCGAGCCAAGCCTGCACCTCGGCGCTGTCCCACCACTCTTGCTTCAGATCCGTTCGGCTAAACGCCGCTCGTGCGTTGTCCACCGAATCTACCCCGAGGATCACGGCCGCGTGCTCCGGGGCAAGGTCCATGATGGTCAGCGGCTGGCCGGCCGCGGGGAAGGCGCACATTGCGGCGATGAACCCTGGGAGAGCGGATGGCATAGCGGACTCCTGTCTACCGAGTAAAATCTGTCCGGTCGGAAGCGAGAGACGGGCCTCTGCGTCGGGGTCTTCGTTCAGTCGTCATCGAGCTGCGATGCCACGCCCGCCTGTTTTCGCTGCGGTCCCCGGCCGTAGGTGAAGCCCG
>JBCDEF010000300.1:0-1819 GCA_039179915.1 Planctomycetota bacterium
CCGGATCGATCCGTCAGATGGCAAGCTGGCCGCCGAAGTCCGCAACATGAGCGCCCAGGCCACGATGTCGAGCGGCGGTTTTGAAGAGACCGGCGAGCAGGGCGGGTTCCGCAAGAACATCCGCGACGCGGACAAGCAGTCGCTGCTCGAGGCGGAGGACTCGATCTCCAAGACCGACGAGACCAAAGACAAGCTGATCGCCGTCGCACAGGCCGACTACAAGAGCCGTCCGGACGACATCCCCGCGACCAAGACGCTGATCAAGCGGCTGCTCGAGCGCGGCCGGGATGACGACGAGAAGCTGGCCTACCGCCTCGCCATGAAAGCCTTTGAGACCAACGGGCAGTTCACGTTCCGTCAACAAGCGGGCGAGATCAAGCTGCGTCGGAATCGCCGACAAGTGGTCGATCTCCGGCAGAAGGCCGAGGCGGGCCACGCCAGGGCCAGCGAGTTGCTGCCCGAAGCCGAGCGGCAGTTTCTCAGGCTCGAGATCGAGGAATACAAGCTCCGCGTCGAGGCGTACCCGACCGACAGCGGGCCGAAGTACGAGCTGGGCCGGCGGTACTACGCGACAGGCGAATACAACCTCGCGATCCCCCTGCTCCAGAAGAGCCAGGCCGACAACAAGTACAAGGCCCGGTCGCTGGCCATGCTCGGCGAGAGCTTCGGCAAGATCGGGCTGACCGACCCGGCGATCGACACGCTCCGCCAGGCGCTCGAGAGCCACAACGATCCGAACAACGAGCTGGGCCTCTCCTTGCGGTACTCGCTCATGGACGCGCTGCTTAAGAAAGCCGAAGCCGAGAGCGAACTGGGCGCGGCTGTCGACGGCGAGAAGCTGGCCAGCGGCATCGCCATGCAGCAGTTCGATTATCGCGATATCCAGCAGCGGTACAGCGACGCCAAGGCCCTGGTCACGAGGCTCAAAGGCTCGTGACCACGCCGCCGCCCAGCCCGATCGCCGTCATCCCGGCGAGGCTGGGCTCCGAGCGGCTCCCCCGTAAAGTGCTGCTGGCCGAGACCGGCACGCCGCTGATCGTGCACGTCTGCCGAGCGACGGCCCGGTCCTCGGTCGGCCGCGTGATCGTGGCGGCCGACGACGCCGAAATCGTGTACGCCGTCGAGACCGCCGGTTTCGAGGCGATGCTCACCAGCCCCGACCACGCCAACGGCACCAGCCGCGTTGCCGAGGTTGCTCAGCGCCTCGGGCTCGCGGACGATGCGGTCGTCGTCAACGTGCAAGGCGACGAGCCCGAGATCGAACCGGCCGTGATCGACGCGGCGGTCGCGGCGGTCACCCGATCCGACGCCCAGGTCGCGACCGTGGCCAGCCCCTTCGGCGATGACGAAGACCCCGCCGATCCGAACCTGGTCAAAGCCGTTCTCGACCAGACGGGCCACGCGCTTCTGTTTACCCGGGCGCTCGCGCCGCACGATCGGGACGGTCTCGGCGGCGTGCAGCGGTATCGGCATGTCGGGCTGTATGTCTATCGGGCGTCGTTGCTTGCCCGGATCTCGGGCCTGACGCCGACGCCGCTCGAGCGGGCCGAGCGGCTCGAGCAGCTCCGGTTTCTCGAGCACGGCTACCGGATCGCTGTTGCTGTACACAGCAGCCCTCGCTCCGGCATCGATACACCCGAGCAGTACCGGGCCTTCGTCGAACGCTATCGAACGATCTGTGGAGCGGAATCCCGTGGTACACTCTGACATGCCCACGACGCGTCGCACGGTCACACCCATCGTTGAGGTCGTGGCGGCGTCGCCTCCGGTGGGGCCCCGGCCCAACCCGCCCGGCGGGACCGCGGGTCCGTCGTCGCCG
>JBCDEF010000301.1:0-1798 GCA_039179915.1 Planctomycetota bacterium
CGCGGCGTGTCCAGATCCTCGATGCGAAGCAGCACGCGCCAACCGTGTCGGCGGGCCAACGCCCAGTTGATCAAGAACGTCCTGGCGTTGCCCAG
Source organism: Planctomycetota bacterium (assembly GCA_039179915.1). Taxonomy (GTDB): domain Bacteria; phylum Planctomycetota; class Phycisphaerae; order Phycisphaerales; family UBA1924; genus JANQQZ01. Next base: position 96 of record JBCDEF010000301.1, read on the forward strand.
ATGCAGCGCCCCGGTCGGTGAGGGGGCGAGCCGGGTCGTGTGCGGTAACATAGCCGGAGGCTACACTGCCGCCGGGACCTTGGTACGAGTCTGGTGCTATTGCCAACGGCGGAGACCGCATGGACAAGCTAAGCGACAGTGAGATCAGCACCGCCCTGGAATCGCTCACCGAGTGGTCCGAGGTGGGCGGCGAGCTCCAGAGGACGTACCAGTTCGACGATTTTGTGGCCTCGATGGCCTTCGTCAACAAGGTCGCCGACTACGCCGAGCGGGCGCAGCATCACCCGGACATTCTGGTGAGGTACAACAAGGTCACGCTGACCGTGTCGACCCACGATGCCGGCGGCATCACCAAGAAGGACACGGAGCTGGCCAAGATCGCCGATGGGCTGGGCTCGTAGCCGCCGGCGTTCGGTCGCTCGCTCAGCGGAGCTCGACCGACCAGTACGCGTTGTCGAGGAATTCGCTCCAGACCGCGTAGCGATCCGAGCCGAGCTTCATCGAGATCAGCGGGTTTCTGCGCGGGCGTTCCGGCCGCTTGACGAGCGCCATCGCGGCCTGCTCGGGCGTGCGGCCGCCCTTCTTGGCGTTGCAACGGATGCACGCGCAGACCAGATTCGTCCATGAGTCGCCCCCGCCCTGCGAACGGGGAAGAACGTGATCGATCGACAGCTCGCTGGTCGGGAAGTGCCGGCCGCAGTACTGGCAGCGGTTGCGATCGCGGGCGAACAGGTTCCGCCGGTTGAGCTTGACGGTCTGCTTGGGCAGGCGGTCGTAGCCGAGCAGGCGGATGATCCGCGGCACGGCCAGGTCGTACCGAACCGTGCGGATCCACTCGTGCCGGTCCCGCTCGTATTCGGCGGCGAGTTGGGACAGCTCGGACCACGACTCGAAGTCGTGGTTCATGTAGTGACCGTTGTCAACGTGGACGACCTCGGCGTGCTCACGCAAAAGCATGACGAACGCCCGGCGGGCGGAGATCACCCGGACGGCGAGGTACAGCTTGTTGAGCACGAGCACCTGCGAATCGAGCGCGGAAGCCAATGACACAGCGTGGTTGTCGGCCGAGGCTCCGTCGTCATTCCGCGGGCGATGCCGAGAAGTATGTTGTCGGCCGGGGCCCGTTCCGTGCTTCATCCATGCGCTCTCGGCCGTGGTCGGCATCCTCCGTGGCCCGCTCGACGGCTCCGCCGCGGCTCGGGTCTCCCGGATTCTCTACGTCGAGAGTGTATTGAAAGTTCGCAGGAAGAGCAACGCGATCGGCGTGCCGCTCAGCTCAGCGGTTCGTGGCTGAACCGCCGGACGCCGGTGGTGATGCACGACACGCCGTGCTCTTCACAGAGTCTGAACGTGTCCTCGTCGCGTCTGGAGCCGCCCGGGTGCACGATCGTGCGCACGCCGGCTTCGATGAGGATCCGCGGCCCGTCCGGGAACGGGAAAAACGCGTCGCTGACGCAGACCGCGCCCCGCGCAGCTTCGCCCGCCTTCTCGGACGCGAGCCGGCACGCGGTCACGCGGTCCATCTGGCCCGCGCCGGCGCCGAACAGCTGCACGGCCCCGGACGGGCCTGCTCCGCCGATGGCCACCGCGTTGCTGTTGAGCGCGGTCAGGCAGCACTCGAGCATCGACGCGGCTTCGAGGTCCGCGGCGGTCGCTTCCGGGCCGGCGGCGTGGTGCCAGCGGGATCGATCGGCGGCTACCAC
>JBCDEF010000302.1:0-1787 GCA_039179915.1 Planctomycetota bacterium
CACCACGCCCCCGCCCCCGCCGCGCCCGGCCGACGAGTTCACCCCGCGCCCGCAGCCGGCCCGCCCCGCCCAGCCGACGCGAGCCCCCCAGCCCACGCGGCCCGCCGAGCCCGCGTTCGACCCGACCAGCGTCGAGTTCCAACCGATCTACATCACCAACGACGACGGCACGATCGCCCCGCCCCCGGGTATCAGCGAGCTCGCCGCGATGCGCAGCAACCCGCTGATCAGCGACGACCTCTGGCCCGTGCTCGAGGTGCTGCTCGAGGAGCGTTACGCCGACTTCAACACCCGCGTGATCAACAACCCCCGGCGCGCCGTCCGCATCGCCGCGGGCGAGGCCGACAACATCGACGTCGGCGACCGCGAGTCGCTCCAGGGAATCGCCGAGCTCTCCGGCCCGTTCGATCCGCAGGGCGGCCCGATCACCTATCTGGCCAACCAGGGCGTGCTCGACGAGAACATGGCCACCATGAGCCGCCACATCTGGCGCGACTACAGCAACGCGATGAACGTGCAGATCATGGAGATCGCCGGCGACAGCGACGACCAAAACGAGCAGCTCAACATGCAGGCCCGGTTCCTGTTTTCCGAAGGCCTCGGCGAGACCTACGCCGCGATCGACCGCGTCTTCCGCGTTGTGCTGATGGACCTCGACAGCCCGGAGGCCAAGGACGCGATGCGTCTGACCGGCGGAGCGTTCCGCAAAGCCGCCGCCGCCGTGCTCGAAGACAAGTCGGACGACGAGCTGGCCGAGCTGTTCACGGCCGCCGCGCCGAAGCTCTAGAGCCGCATTTCAACACCGCGACGAATCCGCATGCTCCCCCGTCCCCGACGGGGGAGCTGTCGCGAAGCGACTGAGGGGGTCTTGTATCATTCTGTGCCGGGTGCCACGGCTTGACCCGCAGGGCAAGCCGTGCGGTCGCGATGTATCCGACGCTGCTTCACGGCTTGCCGAAGACGGTCAAGCCGCGGCACCCGTGCTGTAGACTGACGACATGTCGTCCGATGCCGACCACGAAGCAGCCGAACTCAGGGCCTACCTCGCCGAGCGCGATGTCCCCTGCCCCGGCTGCGGCTACAACCTCCGCGGCGTACGAGAGACTGTCTGTCCGGAATGCGGTGACCTGATCAGCCTCGACAACTTCCGAGCGCAAGACCTGTATCGCGTCTCATCAGATGTTGATGAGCTCTGGGTATCTTGGAGGCTGCTATGTATAGGCATCTTCGTCGCTGGCGTTGTCGGCGCGGGGTTGATCTACACGGGCACGGGAACGCACTATGTTGCAGAGATGCTTTGGGTCCTTGCAACAGCGATCCTCGGCGGTGCAATTCCGCTGCTGATGATCAAGGCCCTCATCAGGCTTTCGCTGGTTGGTAAGGCGGTTATTGCGTTGATGCCGTTTGTGGTTGTGAGCGCATCGTTCGCGTTGTTCACCGTGTTTCATGGCCGGGTCTTCTGAACCCCCTCCCCCAACCCAACGTACAGATCCGCAGATAAACGGCCGATAGCTCCTCGAAGGCGACCAATCGCCACGGGAGGCCAGACCCATGCTGCCGCTCGCACACAGCCGACATTCCACCGACCTGCCGCCCGAGCTGCTCGAGCACATGGCTGTGATCAAGGCCACCGCCATCGACTACGGCCTCGACTTCTACGAGACCGTGTTTGAAGTCCTCGACTTCGACACCATGAACCAGATCGCCAGCTACGGCGGGTTCCCCCTCCGCTACCCGCACTGGAAATGGGGCGCCGAGTACGACCGCATGTCCAAGCGCGACGCCTA
>JBCDEF010000303.1:0-1771 GCA_039179915.1 Planctomycetota bacterium
AGCTGCTGCAGACCATGGTTGGCTCTCTCGTCGCCCGTTACGCACCCGACGAGTTGCAGCTGCTGCTGTTCGACTTCAAGGGCGGCGCGACGTTCGCCGGCATGGAGAACCTGGCGTCCGTGATGGGCATCGTCACCGACCTCTCCGCCGCCGAACTCGAGCGAGCACTCGGCTTCCTCGACGCGGAGCTCCAGGCCCGCAAGGCCCGCTTCAAGGAGGCGAGCACCGCCGATGGCGGATACGTGCGCAGCTACGAGCGCTATCGGTCCGAGTTCCCAAACGAGGTACTCCCCCGCATCGTGGTGGTCTTCGAGGAGTTCGCTGCACTCGTGGGCGAGTTCGACTCGGCCCACACCACAGCCATCCGGCTCGCCCAACAGGGCCGCGCCCTCGGCATGCACGTGATCATGGCGACACAGCGACCGTCGGCCAGCGTCATCAACGTCGACGTGCAGGCCAACGTCGGGACGCGCATCGCGTTGCGGACCGTCAGCACCGAGGAAAGCCACCTGATTCTCGGGCATCCCAACGCAGCGGCGGTCCCCCGGACGGTCCCCGGCCGGGCGATCGTCTCGCTCGGCGGCAACCAGCTCATCGGCTTCCAGGCGGGATTCGGCGGCCACGTGGCAGACGAATCGGAGCGCCAGGCGGTCGTGATCCGACCACTCTCCGCGACCCGCCGGGCTCGCCGGGCACGTTCCGTCGAAGAGCGGTCCGGCCTGTCCGACTTCGAGACCCTGCTCGCGGCCGCACCGGCGCTGCCAGAAGCAAACGATGACGAGTTGATCCGTACCCATGACCGGAAGATCCCCCGCCTCGACCCATCCTTCGACGGGCGTGAAGTCGGCCGGCCCCGGGGGACCGCCACAGACGGCGGGCCGGCGGAGATCACCGTCGGCGTCTGCGACAACCTCGAGCGGCGCGAACGCGAACTCCAGACCGTCGATCTCGGCGCCGGCCCTGCGGTGGTCGCGGGCGGCATCGACACGGGCAAGTCCGGCTTCCTCCTCGCAAACGCTGAGCACCTCCGCACCAGTCTCGGCGACGCCGTCGAACTGGTCGCCATCGACAACTCATCGGACGATCTCCGTGAGGCAGCCGGCGAGCTGTTCGACTGGATCGTCCCGTCGGGTGACAAGCGCGAGCTCGCGCTCCTCGCGGAACAGCTGGAAGCCGAGCTCCGGGCGCGGCAAGACCCGGGCTGGCCCCGTCGGCCGGTCTTCGTCTTCATCGACGACATCCAGCAGCTGTACGAGCTCTACGCGTACGGTCACGACGACGCCGCGATGATCGCCACCTGGGCCGACCTGATCCGGCGTGGTCGCCGACTCGGCATCCACGTGCTCGCCACGGCTCCGACGCTGCAGTTCGGAAGCGCCACACTGCGTGGGGCATTCCGACACCGCTTTCAGCTGCGGCCGCGCCCCGACGACCTCGACCTCGTTCCCGAAGCTGCGGCGCTGCCGACGGGGGTGGCGTTGGACGAACGGGGTCGCCAGGTGAAGTTCTTTGCGCCCGCCAGGCGGCGACTTCCTGCGCCCCGGGGGCCGCGCCGCTTCGGGCGGCTGCCGCAGCCGTTCGAGCTGGCCCCGAGCGGAGCGCCGGATGGTGTTGCGCTCCTCGGCGTCGGCGAGGTCGACCGGATGGCTGTCGAGGTCGGTGCACGCCCAGGCCTTCCGCTGCTCGTGGCCGGCGAGGACGAGGCGAAGCGACTGGCCGCTGTGCGTTGGATCACCGACGAGTTCAACCGGGCCGGCACCCCCGCCCTCGA
>JBCDEF010000304.1:0-1764 GCA_039179915.1 Planctomycetota bacterium
CTGGTTAAAGCCACGCTTGAACCCCCGGCTTTTTGAAGCCCCGGTGGCCCCGGTTGAAGCTGATCGGTTTCGCCTCGAAACGCACGACGTGGGTCGGCTTCACGTCCCGGGTGACGTACTCGACCTGTTGGCTCGCGGCCGGGGCGGCGAAGGCGGTCAGGAAAAGGGTGGCAGCGGCGATCGTGCGGGTTTTCATTGTTCGCTCCTACGAAGTTAGTGTCTACAAATCAAACGCGCAGCCTTCTCCTTTGATTCCGCCGACGACACATCAAAATGACGGTGCACCCGCGATTTGTCAACGGTTCTCCGAGGAACGGTCGCCGCACGCACTCTCAAGCATGGGCGAGCTGTGATCTTCGCTTTCCGCACAAAGTCCGATAATACGTGTTATGTCAAATTGGGTCGCATTCCCGCTGTCCCCGCTGTCCTGCAGTTCCCAGCCGAGCCAAGACAGCGAGCCGCCTGCTAGGACAGCCGGTCGACCGTTGTCTGAGCGGCCTCCGCGACCGGGACCAGTTCGCCCTTGCCTTCGTCGCCGCGGAGCTTGAACTCGATCGCGCCCTCGGCCAGGGCTTTCTCTCCGATCGTCAGCCGCGCGGGGATGCCGATCAGGTCCGCGTCTTTGAACTTCACGCCGGGCCTGTCCTTGCGGTCGTCGATCAGCACATCGATCCCCAGCGTTGACAGCTCGGCCGCCAGGCGGTCGGCGGCTTCGCGGTGCGTGTCCTTCTTCGGGTCCATCACGACGACGACCGCGTGGTACGGCGCGATCGGTGTAGGCCATTGGATGCCACGCTCGTCGTGCTGCTGCTCGATCGTCGCCGCGATCGTTCGGCTGACGCCGATGCCGTAGCACCCCATGATCACGGTCGTCTTTTTCTGGTCCTCGCCGAGCACCGCGAAGTCGAAGGCGCTCGAGTAGACGGTGCCGAGCTTGAAGATGTGCCCGACCTCGATGCCCCGCTTGGCTTCGAGCGCTGCGCCCTCGGCCCGCGGCGACGGGTCCCCGGCCGCGGCGTTGCGAACATCGACGACCCGGACCGGGCCGGTGCCGCCGGGCTCGGTCGGCAGCTCGAGGCCGGTGTCGCGGCGCCAGTCGAAGCCGGTCTCGTGGTGGTCGGGCCGGTCGGCGCCGGTGGCCCACGGGCCCGGGGTTGCGTCGGGGTCGATCAAGAGGGTCGTGTTCGCGACCGCCGCCGCGGCACGCGGGCTGACGTAGCCGATGGCGAAGCCGGCTTTCTTTGCCGCGGCCTCGTCGGCGAGCTCGATCGGCCGGCCGATCGCGTCGCGGACTTTGCCCTCGTTGACCTCGTGGTCGCCGCGGACGGTCGCGATGACCCACGCCGGCTCGTCCGAATCGCTGACGGCAAAGACCACGGTCTTGAGCATGCCCGCGGGCGTTGTGCCGAGGTGCTCCGCGACGAGATCGATGCCCGGCATCCTGGGCGTGTAGTGCTCGGCGAGGGCGGCCGCGGGCGACGCGTCGAACGCGAACGGCCGCGGGCCGATCTCGCACTTTTCGACATTGGCCGCGTAGCCCGTCTGCGGGCAGACCAGGATCGTGTCCTCGCCGCTTGTCGTATCGACCATGAACTCGTGCGAGGCCGAGCCGCCGATCGGCCCGGCCTCGGCCTCGACGACCGTGAACTGCAGCCCGCACCGCTCGAAGATCCGCACGTACGCGGCGTACAGCCGGTCGTAGGTCTCGTTCAGACCGCCCGGACCCTCGACGCTCATGTGCAGCGAATAGGCGTCCTTCATGAC
>JBCDEF010000305.1:0-1742 GCA_039179915.1 Planctomycetota bacterium
CCTCGATCACCAGGTTCGGCTTGTGCGTCGCGTAGGCCAGCACCAGCGCATACACAACAAACGCGGCCCGCGCGGCCAGCTGCGGTCTCACGCCATCGGCTCGTCGCGCGGCGAAGGAACCACCGGCGAGACGGACGGCTCTGGTCCGGGCTGATCCGGCTGAACGGGAGCCGGGGGCTGCGGCGCAACCGCCGGCCGCGTGATCACAATCGGTGCGTCCTGCTCGTAGCCCTGGTCGCGGTTCTCGCGAGGATCAGCACCCGTGACATCACGCGCGAGCTGAGCGTAGTCCTGGGCACCCGCGGCGTCGGGCGCGTATTCAAAGATCGTCTGCCCGAAGCTCGGGCACTCGGCCAGCTTGATGTTCCGGCGGATCGGCGGGCGGAGGATCCTTGCCCCGTCCCACGGCACGCCGGTCCCGGCGGCCTGCTCGAAGTACGACTCGAGGTCCTGGACGACTTCCTGCGCGAGCGTTGTGTGCTGCTCGTGCATGCACAGCACGACGCCGAGCACCCGAAGCCGCGGGTTGACGGCCGTGCCCACCAGCCGCACGGTCTCGAGCAGCTTGCTCACGCCCTGCAGCGCGAGGAAGTGGGCCTGCATCGGGATCAGCACCTCGTCCGCAGCCGCGAGTGCGCCCAGCGTCAGCACGCCGAGCGAGGGCGGGCAGTCGAAGAGCACAACGTCGAACCGGTCGCCCAGCCGCGCCACGGCCGCCCCCAGCCGCTGCTGGCGGTCCGGGGCGTCGGCGAGCTCCTGATCCGCCGCGGCCAGGTCCGTCTCGGCCGGCAGCACCCACAGGTTCTCCCGTTCGGCACGCAATGCCGCGGCGGGGTCCGCACCAGGGTCCAGCAGCAGGTCGTAGACGCTGGAATCCAGGGCAGCCGGGTCGATGCCCAGGTGCAGGGTCGCGTGCGCCTGCGGGTCCAGATCGACCAGGAGCACCCGGGAGCCCGACCGCGCGATCGCCGCTGCGAGGTTCACCGTGGTGGTCGTCTTCCCGACGCCACCCTTCTGATTCATCAGCGCGATCAGCCGCATCCGAGCAGCCTACGCCGCTTAGCCGCTGCCGGCACCGATGGGCCGCTCTGGCGGCACCGGAGTGCCGGGGGCGGGCTGGGCCGGGGTGGTCTGGCCCGTGCTCGCGGCGGGCTTGGCCGGCGAGGTGCCCATCGCGTGGGCCTCGATCTGTTTGCGCCGGGCGATCTTGATCGCCGTCACCCCGATATAGCTCGCAAAAATCAGCACCAGGGCGTAGATCACCCTCGCCCGGCCGAAGCTCGCCGCCACCCCGAGCCCCGCGAACCCGAGGCCGATCCCGTACAGCGTCAGGACCGCGCCCTTGACGCCGAGCGACCGCTTGAGCATGTGGTGCAGGTGGTCCGAGTCGGCCTCGGACATGCTCTTGCCCGCGAGCTTGCGGCGGATGATCGCCAGCGTCGTATCGATGATCGGGATCGAGTAGACGATCAGCCCGGCGACGACAAGATGCGTCGCCCCCGTGTCGCCGAGCAGCAGGATCAGCACCACCGTGCAGTATCCGAGCAGCAGAGAGCCGCAGTCGCCAAGGAAGATCGTCGCCGGGTTGAAGTTGTGCGGCAAGAACCCGAGGCACGCGCCCAGCACCGCGAGCGCCAGGATGATCTGCTGCGAGTCCCGGGGCCCCGTGTCCGCCGCGGCCAGCCCCAGCGCGATCACCAGGATGCCGGCGACGGCGATCGAGGTCACGCCCGTCAGCAGAC
>JBCDEF010000306.1:0-1740 GCA_039179915.1 Planctomycetota bacterium
ATGACGCGGAGCCGCCGTCTGGCGGCGATCGGGCTTGTTCTCTTGTCCGTCGCAAGCCGCGCGGACGCCTTCACCTTCAACTTCCAGGATCAGGCCGCCTTCGGTCCGGACAGCGTGAGCTACGCGCCGGGCTATGGCGTCGGCGCGATCGGGGACACGTTCTTCACCGATCCCGATTTCACGGTCACGGTCACGGTCGGGATCGCGAGCGACAGCATGGTCGCGCAGGAGATGATCGCCCCGACGGCAAACGTCGTGGACACCTGGAACCGGCAGGTCCCGACGACCGGCAACCTCGACAACAACGTCGTCGCTTTCAACGCGATGGATTTCGAATCCGTGCTGCTCCCGAGATGGGCCATGCGCTGGGCCTCGGTCACAGCAATCTCGCGAGCGAGTCGGGCCTGAGCGGGCGGGCCGCGAACTTTACCGACTCGGCTCCTGGGCCCGATGGCGGGCTGAACCTCGACGATGGCGCGGACAACATCGTCGGCTCAGCCGATGACCAGCGCGGCGATGACGTCAACCTTAACTACTTCCGCATCGGCTCGAACGATCCGGTCGACCCCGTGCTGCCGGAGCGGATCGACTCGACGACCTACAGCCGCGACCTGAGCCTGCTGCCCGCCGGCGACAGTTTCTCCGCCAACGGCGACCGCGATGTGGCCGCGGCACTCGGCTACGCCAATACCGAAAGCGTGATGCAGCAGGGCTCGTTCTTCGGGGAGGTCCAGCGCACGCTGACGGCGGACGACATCGCGGGCGTCCGCTACGCGCAAAGCGGGATAGACCATCTCGCCGGGACCAGCGACGACTACGTCTTCGACTTGCAGTTCATCGGGCTGGTAGACGACGCCGATATCCTTATCGACTTCGACAACAGCCAGACCGGCTTTGCCGTGGCACGGTCGACGGCTTCGCGGTTCAGCAATCCGAGCTTCAGCTTCTCGAACGACGCCTTCCTCACCGGCGCCGAGATCTTCTTCAACACCGGCTTCAACTGGGTCTTCAACACCACGTCGACGGTGGTGCCGCTGCCGGCCTCCGCGCTGGTGCTAGTGAGCGGTCTCGGGGCCTTGGCACTGATAGGACGGCGGCGCCCGGCTGCGTGAAAGGCGAAAGCCGGGCGGTTGTCCCGCCCGGCATAAAGCTCAGTGCACCGTAGCGGCCTCGGGCGGCAGATCGGCATGCTCGCCGAAGACGAGGCCGCCATCCCGCACGCTAACCTTCAGCGTCTCGCCGTCCTTGAGGCGCCCGCCGAGGATGAGCTCTGCCAGCGGGTCCTGCAGCGCCTTCTGGACCACGCGCTTGAGCGGCCGCGCGCCATAGACGGGGTCGTAGCCCTTGTCCGCCAGCCAGTCTTGCGCCGACTGATCGAGGTCCAGCGCGATCTTGCGCGGCTCGAGCCGCTTCTCGAGAAGGCCGAGCTGGATCGCGACGATCCCGGCCATGTGGTCTCTTCCCAGCCGGTCGAAGAGCACGATCTCGTCGAGCCGGTTGAGGAACTCAGGCCGGAAGGACGCGCGAACGACCTCCATTACCTGAGGCTCGGCCGCCTTGGCACTCGCACCCTCGGGCAGGGCGCTCAGGAACTCCGCGCCGAGATTCGAGGTCAGGATGATGAGCGTGTTGCGGAAATCGACTGTCCGCCCCTGTCCGTCCGTCAGCCGCCCCTCGTCCAGCACCTGGAGAAGCACGTTGAAGACGTCCTGGTGAGCCTTCTCGACCTCGTCGAACAGG
>JBCDEF010000307.1:0-1720 GCA_039179915.1 Planctomycetota bacterium
GTCAACGAAACGATGGCCGGCCTGACCGATTCGAACCCGTGGCTGACGCCATCGCTCTTCAGGTTCGGTGCCAGCTCGCTGGCCAATGACCTGCTCCGCCAGATGCAGAAGCTCGAGACCGGCACCTACGCCGCGGCGTACGACTTCTCGGAGGCCTGAATGACCACCGCACCGACAAGGCCCACAACCGAGACCAGCGGCCCGACGCCGATCGACGCCCGGGGCCTGTTCGAATATGCCCCGGCCCCGGAAAGCACCCGGCCGGCGCTCAAGGACCGCTACGGGCTCTACATCGGCGGCGCGTTTGTCGAGCCCGATTCGGGGACGTGTTTTCAAACGGTTGATCCGTCCACGGAGCAGCCGATCGCCGAGGTCGGGCAGGCATCGGCGGGCGATGTCGACCGGGCCGTGCGGGCCGCCCGCGAAGCGCTGCCCGCGTGGAGCGGTTTGCCGGCGATCGAGCGGGCCAAGCACCTCTACCGCCTCGCCCGCCGGATCCAGGAGCGGACGCGGGAACTCGCGGTCGCGGAAACCATCGATGGCGGCAAGCCGATCCGCGAATCGCGCGATGTCGATATCCCCCTGGCCGCTCAGCATTTCTTCTACTACGCCGGCTGGGCCGACAAGCTGCAGCACGCCTTCGCGGGGCGGACTCCAGAACCGGTCGGGGTCTGCGGGCAGATCATCCCGTGGAACTTCCCGCTGCTGATGGCCGCGTGGAAGCTCGCTCCGGCGCTGGCCTGCGGCAACACCTGCGTGCTCAAGCCCGCGGAGACCACCCCGCTCACCGCCCTGCTGCTCGCCGAGATCCTCGACGAGATCGGCTTCCCGCCCGGCGTGGTCAATATCGTCACCGGCGACGGCTCCACCGGCGCCGCGATCGTTGAGCATCCGGGCGTCGACAAGATCGCGTTCACCGGCTCGACCGAGGTGGGCAAACGCATCGCCGCCGCGGTCGCCGGCACGGGCAAGAAGCTCACGCTCGAGCTCGGCGGCAAGAGCGCCAACATCGTCTTCGCGGACGCCTCGCTCGATCAGGCCGTCGAGGGCATCGTCCAGGGCATCTATTTCAACCAAGGCCACGTCTGCTGCGCGGGCAGCCGGGTGTTCGTTCAAGAAAGTGTCGCCGAGGAGGTCACCGCGAAGCTCAAGCGGCGGATGGCGCAGCTCCGCGTCGGCGACCCGCTCGACAAGAACACCGATATCGGCGCGATCAACAGCGCCGCGCAGCTCGAGACGATCGAGCGGTACCTCGAGCTCGGCAAGGCCGGCGGCTCGTCGTTCTGGAGGGCCGAGGGCCCGACCCCCGCGGCCGGGTACTGGTGCCGGCCCTGCCTGTTCGAGGGCGTCCAGCCAAGCGAGGTGATCGCCCGCGAGGAGATTTTCGGCCCCGTGCTCGCGGTGATGACGTTTCGCACACCCGACGAGGCGATCGCCCGGGCCAACAACACGCCGTTCGGACTCGCCGCCGGCGTCTGGACGGACAAGGGCTCGAAGATCTTCGATGTCGCCTCGAAGCTCGACGCGGGCGTCGTGTGGCTGAACACCTACAACAAGTTTGATGCCGCGAGCCCCTTCGGCGGGTTCAAGGAATCCGGCTTCGGCCGCGAGGGCGGGCTGCACGGGCTCCGCGGCTACGTGAGGCTCCCGCGATGACGACCCGCGAACCTATCGACAAGACGCTGAAGATGTACATCGGCGGGGCGTTCGTACGAAGCGA
>JBCDEF010000308.1:0-1709 GCA_039179915.1 Planctomycetota bacterium
CGGAAGCCTGATTGAACCATCCTCGGGCGCTGGAGCACGCGAGACCTCAGAAGCTCAGCGGCCGTAGAGGTGCTTGAGCGCCTGCGGCAGCCGCTCGGCCCAGGCTTGCTCGTTGTGCACGTGGTCCTTGCCGACCTCAAAGGCGAGATCGACGCCGGCCGCCTCGGCCGCCTCGATCATCGACCGCATGCCGGCCAGGTAGCGTTCGTTGAGAGCATCGGCGTCGGCGGCTTGGCCGGCCTCGTGCTCGCCCATGCCGAGGAAGAGTGTCTCGGGCCAGGCGAAGCCGTCGGCGGTAAAGGCGGTCAGCATGGCCGCGTTGCTGCTGAGCAGACTCGGGCTTTCGACGAGGGCCTTGCCGAAGAGGTCGGGGCGGGTGCTGGCGGCGTGCATCGCGAAGACGCCGCCGAAGCTCGCGCCGCCGATGCCGGTGTGCTCGGGACCGGTCTCGACGCGGAAGGCCCGCTCGACGCGGGGCATCACGCTGTGCTCGAGCCAGCTGACGAACTCGTCGGCCGAGGGCTGCACGCCGTCGATCAGGGCAACGGGCAGGTACTCGTCGGCGCGGCTGAACGCCGAGTGCGGCACGCCGACGATGATCATCGGCTCGATCGCGCCGCTCTCGATCAGCTCGGTCGCGGTCTCGTCGGCATGCCACTCACCTGGGGTGCCGGGCTGCTGCATGAACACGTTCTGGCCGTCCATCATGTAGAGCACCGGGTAGCTCTGATCTCCCGACTCGTAGCCCGGCGGGAGCCAGACGATGGCATCGCGAACCATGCCGGCTGCACGGCCCGCGCCGCCGACGACCTGGAGCCGCTTGGCGGTGCCGGTGACATCGAGCGCGATCGAGGTGTCCTCGATGCCGCGCTGCTGTGTCGCGCCCGGGAGCTGGTCGGCCCATTTGTCGATCGTGAATTCGAAGACCGGGCGGGAGCCGTCGGCGTACTCGGCCGGATCGATCGTCGGGAGCACGCGGTTGGCGATCTGCTCGTTGTCCGAGTCGAGCTCGACGGTCTCCCACGTGCCGCGGGTGAACTTGAACTGCATGCGGCCGGGCTCGGTCGGCTTCTCGAGGATCAGCTGCCAGCGGCCGTCGGAGCGGGGCGACATGGTGAACTCGGCGTGGCCCGGGTGCCAGTTGCCGAAGTTTGTCCCGAGGGAGATCGGGCTGTTGGCATCGGCCAGCCGCTGCAGGTCGTCAGCGATGATGATGAAGCCCTGCGGCAGGGTCTCGGGCTGCACGCCGTCTTCGGGCTGGTCCGATGCGGCGGGGGCGGCGGCGGGAACAAAGCTCATGGGTTCGGCTCCGCCCGGGCCGGTCGTGCGCCCCTGACGCTCGAGTGACGCGGCGATGAACCACATCAGGCCGGCCACGATCAGCAGCGGCAGGGCCAGAAAGACAATCAGCGCGATTCGCTTGCCCAAGGTGTTCTCATTGCGGCCAGCGGCCGCGGGTCGTGACTGCTCCGGACCACGGGGATCGGTCATCCCAGCGCGGCCGAGTAGCGCTCGGCGACGGCCGACCAATCGACCACTCCCCACCAGGCCGAGACGTAGTCCGGCCGGCGGTTCTGGTAGCTGAGGTAGTAGGCGTGCTCCCAGACGTCGAGCCCGAGAATCGGCGTGCCGAAGAAGCCGGCGATGTCCTCGCCCATCAGCGGGCTGTCCTGGTTGGCGGTCGAGCCGATCAGCAGCTTGCCCTCCCG
>JBCDEF010000309.1:0-1694 GCA_039179915.1 Planctomycetota bacterium
CCAGCCAGGCCCAGCCGGAGCCGAAGCGGCCCGTGGCCGCGGTCGCGAAAGCTGATTTGAATTCATCGAAGGATTCGAAGGCCTCATCGATGGCCGCCGCGAGCGGCCCGGACGGCTCGCCGCCGCCCCCGCTGCCGGGGGGCGCCATGATCGACCAGAACAGCGAATGGTTCGCGTGCCCGCCCGCGTTCTGCCGCACCGCCTCACGCACCGCATCGGGCACGGACGGCAGACGGCGGATGATCGCTTCAACGCTCGACTCGTCGGCAAACGGCGACTCGGCCAGTGCCGCGTTCGCCTTGGTCACGTACGCCTGGTGGTGCTTGCCGTGGTGAATCTCCATGGTCCGGGCATCGATCACCGGCTCCAGCGCGGCGTGCGGATACGGAAGTTCTGGCAATGTCAGGGGCACGGGCGTTCCTCTCGTCGAGCGGTTGGTCAGCGGGCGTATCGAGCCGCGCCTGCTATTTGAGCGCGTTCGATGCGGGCAGTCTAGTGCTCGGCCGCCGGTATCGGACGTTGCGGGATTCGGCGTCTCGGAACAGATGGGTTGACCTTTGTTTGCGTCCTGTTTTCTTCAGCGGAATACGAGCACGCCCGAGATGGAATGGTTACACTCCAAATCGCGCTGACGGCATGCGTTGCATGTTCGCCGTCGCGAGTCCGGCCGAGACGGAGTTCGGTCGCGTTGTGTCCACGTCTTTTGCAGAATCTGAGGCATGCGTTCGGGTCAAGGCGAACCGAACGGTCGTGTCGGGGGTATCAGTTACACGGAGAACGGGGTACGAGCCTCCGATTGGGCATCCACACACCTGATGCTGATCTGTGCATGGCTTCCGCGATCGATGCGGCTCCGCTTTTCGGGACATTCCGGTGGTTGTGCGACCTCCGAGTGCCCGCTGACTCTCCCGACCGAAGGTGCGATTGAAGAACCCACGGCGGCTTTCGCTCCGCCGATGTGCAGGGAACGCGCGATATGAACCGAGTGCAACACCGCAGCCCGAGCCCGCTCGACCAGATGCGACGCCGACACCGTGTCCGTGTGGCCACGCTGCCCGGCGGCAACGGCCCCAAGGCCCCGGCCGTCCGCAAGCTCAGCCCGACCGATGAGCGGCTGCTCCAGCGGCTGCTCCAGGGCGAGCAGGATTTCATCGACTCGCCCGTCTTCTACGAGGACGGCGCCGAGAACAAGATCTACGAAGAGGTCCCGGATGTCCAGAAGCCGGACACGACCTGGTACCACCCTGTGATGGACGACCTGTCGTCGACCAGCCGCACGCGGACGATGAAGTCGGCGCAGCAGGTGATCCTGACCGGTGCCGAGGAACGGATCCTGTTCCACCAGTTCAACTACGCCCGGTACCGGGTGCGAGAGCTGCAGCGGGCGGTCAAATCGCAGGCAGACGAGCTGCCGACGGCCGAGCAGGCCACGGACGTGCTTCGCTGGCACCGTCTGGCCGAGCGGATCCGGGAGCAGATCGCCGAGACCAACCTCGCGCTGGTGCTGGCGATGGCCAAGCGGACCCGCATGAGCGAGGTCGACTTCGCCGACCTGGTCAGCGAGGGCAACATGGCGCTCCTGCGAGCCGTCGACAAGTTCGACGCGGGCCGGGGCTACAAGTTTTCGACCTACGCGTGCAGGGCGATCCTCAAGGCGTTCAGCCGCCAGGGCATGAAGCTGAGCAAGTACCGCC
>JBCDEF010000310.1:0-1664 GCA_039179915.1 Planctomycetota bacterium
CGGCGCCGCTCTCCCAACCGAGCCCGCGATCAGCCGCACACCCGCGCCCAGGCTTACGAGCATCGGCAGCGTGCCCATCCAGAACGCCGCCATCACCAGCCCGCCCGCCACCGGGTGCGCCGTCCCGGCCGCCAGCAGTGCAAACGCGTACAGCCACCCGCACGGCAGCAGCCCGGTCGCCAGACCGATCGCCCCGGCACGCTTCGCCGGCGAAAACCGGACCGAAACCCGGGCCACGTGCACAAACGCGCCCTGCACCGCCTTCGGCCCTCGGACCCGCGGCAACCGAACACCCAAGGCTTTCAAGAACGCCGCCGTGCCGATGACGATCATCGTCGCCGCCGCCAGCGCCGCCGCGCCGCGCTGCAGCCCGACAAGCTCCGCGCCAGAATCGAACGCGCCGCCCAGCCAGCCCGCGAGCACGCCGATGAGCGTGTACGTCACCAGCCGCCCGCCGTTGTACGCCGCGATCAGCCGAGCCTTCGATGCCTCACGGTCAAGCCCGACCGCCATCGCCACGAACGCGCCGCACATGCCCGCGCAGTGCAGGCTGCCGACAACGCTCGCCACCAGCACCGCCCCGATCATGGCAAGCAGCTCGACGTTCATCCCGCGCCCGTCTCCACATCCACCACCGGGATGAACACGTCGCCGCCGAGCTCGAACCGCATCCGGACCTGCCAGAGACCATCACGCGTCATCGGCGCAGCGCCGCTCCACCGCCCGGGCGCGATCCGCACGACAGGAAACTCAAACGAATCCCCGCGGTCAGCATGATGAAACGTATAGAAGTCGCCCGCCGTCGCATCGACCGGCTCGCCGTCCGTGTCAACGACCGTGACCATCACCGACCGCCGGCCCACCGGGTCCAGCTCCTCGGCCAGCGACACCTCGGCCGTCCAGCCCAGCGACTCGCTCGCCCGGCGTTCCGCCGCGATCTCGTCCCAGCCGATCGCCTTGGCGTAGTAGTCGTCCTCGACCGCCTGGCTCGTCACGATCGCCAGCGTCAGCGTCGTGAACCCGATCGTCAGGCTCATCCCGATCAGCCAGAAAACCATGCCCGGCCAGACCAGCCTGCTCCGCAGCGTCCGCTGCTCACTCGCGTTGCTCACGACGCACCCCCATCCGAACCGGCACCCCGGCCCGCGTTCTTCGGCCCCATCATCTCGTGCGGCACCGTCTTCTCGAAACCATCCGCACCGGTGATCGTCACCGCCGCCTCGAACCGCCCGCCGGTAAAGACCGACCGCGGCACGCTCAGCAGCACCGGCTCGCTCACCGTCTCCCCCGGCTCGACAACGACCGCCGGCTCCATCGACCGCACCAGACCGCCCTCGGCGTTCGACACCGTCATCGTGTACGACACCGACTCGCCCGTCCGGTTCTGGATCTTGATCTTCGCCGGGTTCGTCACCGAGCCGTCTTCGAGCACCGCATACGGCGCCCCCGGCCCGCGCAGCACAGACACAAACGCCGGCGCCCGCGTCACGAGCAGCACCACAAACGCCGCCAGCAGCACCGCCACCAACGCCGGGTACACAAACGTCCGCACACGCAGGAACCGAGTCGGCTTCCTGTCGAGCACAGACGCCTGCGACCCGTACCGGATCAGCCCGCGCGGCCTGCCGATCTTGTCCATCACCGAATCGCACGCATCGATGCAC
>JBCDEF010000311.1:0-1593 GCA_039179915.1 Planctomycetota bacterium
GCACCGACAGCACAGACCGCGCCGACAGAGGCAGGTTTTCACGGTCCTGGCCGCGGCGGGGGCCGCGGGGGCGGCTTCGGCCCAGTTCGGCGGACCCGGGGGGGGGGGGGGACGGGCCGACGCTGCCCGCTTTCGCCTCGCGGGTTGAGTTCGCGACGCCACCGAGCCCGGGCCCGCTGGCCGCGACGCCGCCCGGGTTCGACCTGATCGGCGTGTCGGGTTCGGTCGAGGCGGATGGCCTGCCGGAGATCGCGGTGGCGGCGGAGCTCGACGGTTCCATCCGGCTGTACAGGAATGAGGGGCAGTGGGATGCGTCGCCGGCGGCCTCGCTGACGCCGATCGACAACGGCGGGATGGAGATTCCAGGCTTCGACATCGATGTCTTCGGCCCGCTCGGCATCCAGCGGGGGACGTTCCTTGCCTCCATCCGCGACATCGAGTTCGTGCAGATGAACCCCATCGAAGATGGTACCAATCCGCTGCCGGACCTCGTCGTCGCGGTCGAGCACCCCGTACCGAACCCCAGCAACCCGAGCCAGGACATCCAGGCGGGCAAGGTGGCGGTGTTCGTCGCCGAGCGGTTCGGCACGGACGATATTGGCTATGTGTTCCGCAGCGAGGTCGACTTCGACCTGCCCGTGACCGGCATCGCGCTGGCCGACGCGGAGGGCGACGGCCTGCTGGATGTGCTCGCGGCCGTGACGCAGCGGGACGTGTTGGCGACGACCCTGCCCGGCGCGGATCCGTCGTCGACGCGCGTGCTCCGCAACAGCGCCGTGCCGCAGGAGGGCACGCTCGACGCGACGGCCTTCCCGGTGGTCGCGCTGCCGGACACCTCGGGGTCCGCGCTCTCAAGCGGGAGCGTCGCGGTGGGCGATCTCTACAGCGTGAACATCGGCCTGCCCGGGTTCCCCGGCGGCGGTGGCGGCTTCTTCGAGACGCCCGAGTACGTCACCCTCGGCGGTGACCCGTTGGCGGGGATCGCGCCGCTGCGGTACGGCTCCGGGTTCGGAGGCGGCCAGTTCATCCACGAAGACGTGGCCTCGGCCGCGACGGGCATGCAGACCGGACTGGGCGGTTCGACGGGTCTCACTGACGTCCCCAGTCCGATCGAGGTCTTCGACCCGTTCGCGAACCGATATCAGTCGATCGTCGCGCTCGGGCGTGGGTCCGACATCGCGCTGGTCCACAACGACCCGCTCGCGGGGACGTTCTTCAACCTCACGCACGCGACGGAGCTGCCCGACGAGTACTCGCTCGAGCCCTGCTTCGACGACCCGAATCTGCAACAGCAGCAGCGACCTTTCATCTGGCGGACGCTGACCACGGGGAACCTCAACGGCGGCCCAGTGGATGTCGTGTACCTGAACACGGCGAGCGATGACCTGACGTTCCTGCTCGGTCGCGGCAAGCCGGGCGAGGGGAACAGGGTCATGGAGTTCACATGCAACGAGCCGCAGCACTTCATCTTCGGCTACGGCGGCTCGCGGGGGGTGGGTGCCGATCGTGTGATCACCGTGGATCTTGACAATGATGGTGACGACGAGATCCTGGTCACGCGGAACGCCGTGTCGAGCGCCGGGCCGGTCGCGC
>JBCDEF010000312.1:0-1537 GCA_039179915.1 Planctomycetota bacterium
CCGCGAGGCTTCCCGCAGCGCCTCGGCGACCGTCAGATCATCGCGGACCAGCGGCAGGTTCTCGCCCGCGCGGAACCGCAGCGCCTCGATCACCGGCCGAAGCAGCCCGCCGAGCGACCCGCCCGGGTGCCGCTTGGCGAAGTCCGCGTCCGTGAACCGTCGGCGTCGCGCCGCCACCAGCGCCAGCGCGTCGCCGAGCGCCAGCGTGCATGTGGTCGAGCTGCTCGGTGCGGGCGAGCCGCCGGCTTCCGCCGAAACGCCGACCGTCAACGCGACCGTCGCCAGCCGCTCGAGGCTGCTAGGCTCGTGCGGGGTGTCGCCCGGTGCACCGCCCGTGATCGAGACGATCGGCAGCCCGTCCTGCCGAAGGATCGCCGCGAGGTTGACGACTTCTTCGGTTTCGCCCGATTTGCTCAGGGCGATCAGCAGGTCGCGCTCGCGGAACCGGCCCAGGTCGCCGTGGGTCGCTTCTGCTGGGTGCACCGCGTGGGAGGGGATGCCCAGCGAGGCCAGAGTCGCCGAGATCTTCGCCCCGATCAACCCCGATTTGCCCAGGCCCGAAACGATCACAGAGCCGTCCGCTTCCGCGCACCGCACGACCAGCTCCACCGCGGCCGAGAACGGCTCGCCGATCGCCCGCCCCATCGCCGAGATCGCCTCGGCCTGATCGCGGAGCACGCTCCGCGCGTAGTCGAGTTCAGTGCCCGGCTCGCTCACGCCTGCCCCCGTGCCCGCTCCCGATGTCTCTACTACAGCCATACACGCAGGGTACACTCGCCCCGGAGACGGGAGATGCTGCCATGACCACGGCCGACGCCGGCGGATACCGAGTCCGGCTCGATGAGTTCCAGGGGCCGCTCGACCTGCTTCTGCACCTCGTACGGCGGTCCGAGCTCGACGCCGTCGACATCCCGGTCACCGAGATCGCCGACCAGTTCATCGCGCACATCGAGAGCGCGGCCCGGGTCGATGTCGAGGTCGGCGGCGAGTTCCTCGTCATGGCCGCCACGCTCATGGAGATCAAGAGCCGCTCGCTGATGCCCCCCGAGGAGCGCGCCGCGGCCGAGCGGTCCGCCAAAGACCAGGGTGACCCGCGGGCCGAGCTCATCCGGCAGCTGCTGGCCTACCGCCAGTACCGCGACGCCGCCGACGCGCTCGACGCCCGCCGCCTCGCGTTCGCGAAGCGCTGGCCGCTGGCCCGCGTCGGCGTCCGCAAGGACTCGCTCCGCGAGGCGATCGAGGCCCAGTCCGAGCCCGACCTGGAAGACCTTGAGACCGTCGACCTCGCTCAGGCTTTCGCCCGCGTCGCCGAGGCCGTCAACTTCGAACGCCTCGGCGAGCACCGTGTCCAGTTCGACGACACCCCCATCGAGCTGCACGCCGCGGACATCCTTGACAGGCTGGGCCGGCAAGGCGGCGGCCAGCGCATGACCTTCCGCGACTTGTTCACCGGCGCCTCGCGGGCGGAGATCATCGGGCTGTTCATCGCCACCCTCGAGCTGACCCGCCAGCGCCGCATTGCCGTCGAGCACGACCC